>JBHEMG010000156.1:0-2650 GCA_046262715.1 Gemmatimonadales bacterium | reverse complement strand
CCCCTCGGCTGTCGCCTCTAGGGAATTTCGTTAACGTAGACTGGCGGCATGTCGGAGTCAGCCACAACGCCCGTATCGGTCCCTGATGACACCCCTATCTGGCGCTACATGAATCTGGCAAGATTCGTGTCATTCGCGTTTTCACAAAAACTGTGGTTTGCACGCCTGTCAGAGCTGTGGTTGTCCGACCCTTGGGAGGGCTTCGGGCGCGCTCGTGGCTTTAAGCGCCCATCGCGCAGCCTGCCGAAGGGTGTACCGCTCGACGTCGACGTCGGCGCGACGCTCTACGCCGAGATGAGCGGTTACGCAGCTGAGGTGATTCGTCGCGCCTACAAGCACGTGTACGCGGTCTCGTGGTGCATGGGCAGCGAATCGCTGGGCATGTGGGAGCGATACGGAGCTGGGGCCGCTGGGATCGCTATCGAGAGTACGGCTGGAAGCTTCCAGCGCGCGCTGAAACGACAGGTCCGGGTCGAACAGTACGCCTTCGGCGGGGTGCGATACCACGATGACTTCCGGAAGTTGAGGCATGACTTCAGGCGTGTAGAGCGACAGGATTATTGATCCCCTCACGACACTAATTCTGATCCCCCCTTGAAGGAGGATCGAATGGAGCTCGAGAGGGACGTGCTGGTATCTCCAGAGGCGGAGGTGCCGGTGATCGACGGCGAGGTGGTGATCGCGATTCGGACACTGACGGATCGCGGGGTGGGCAAGAAGACGATCGCGCGCGAGCTCGGCGTCTCGATTAATACGGTGCGGCGCTACGTGCGACAGCCGATTGAGGCAGGCCGTCAGATCCGACCGGCGGCCCGGCGTTTGACGGCGGCGTGGCGGGACCTGGCCCGTGCGCTCTACGCGGGCGTAGCGGCCGGCAATGCGGTGGTCGTCCAGCGCCTGCTCGCCGAGCGCGGGTTGGCGGTCAGTACCCGGACGCTTGAGCGCGCCGTCGCCGATATCCGCCGTGCCCAGCGCGTCGCGCAGCTCGCGACGGTCCGCGTGGAAACGCCGCCGGGCGATCAGCTCCAGATTGATTTCGGTCAGCAACGCGTCCGACTGGGCGACGCGTGGGTCCGAGTCTTCCTGCTGGTGGCGGTCCTCAGCTACTCGCGTCGGCTGTTCGTCAAAGCCTTCCTGAGTGAGCGTCAAGACGATTGGCGCGAGGGCATCGCCGCGGCGTTCACGCACTTCGGCGGTGTGCCGCGGACGCTGCTGGGCGATAACGCACGCGCATTAGTGACGGGGCGCGATCGAGAGACGGGGACGGTGGTGTTTCAGCCCGCCTACCTGGCATTCTGTCGCGATTGGGATGTGCAGCCCCGCGCCTGTGCCCCCTACCGGGCCCGCACCAAGGGCAAGACCGAGGCCGGCGTCAAATTCGTGAAGCGCAACGGCCTGGCGGCCTTGGCGTTCCCGTCGTTCGCGGCGCTCGAGACCCACCTGGCTGAATGGATGGTCGTCGCCGATCAGCGCATCCACGGGACCACCCGGGAGGCGCCGCTGGTCCGCTTCGCGCGCGACGAGGACCGCGCCCTGCGGCCGTTACCCGTGCGGGCGCTCCCGCGCCGCGAGCAGCGGCTGCGCCGGCGGGTCGCGCTCGACGCGTTCGTCGATGTCGATACGGTCCGCTACAGCGTGCCGCATCGGCTGGTCCGCGATCACGTGGACGTCGTGGTGGACGAGCACACCGTGCGGATTCTCCACGGGACGATGACCGTCGCGACGCATGCCCGGTCGCGTGAGCCCTTCGCCCGGGTGATCGATGCGACGCACTTCGCCGGGTTGTGGCGGCCCACGGCGGTCCCCGTTGCGGCCCCGGGCGCGCTCGCGGCGCTGGGGCGCGACCTCGGGGACTATGACGCCATCATCATCGGAGCGGCGCGATGAGTGTGGTCATCCACGCCCGCGTTGTCGAGCAACTCACGCGTCTGCGTCTCCGGTACGTGGCCGAGCGGCTCGATGCCGTGCTCGCCGACGCGGCGCGCACCGAGCCCACATATCTCGACTTTCTCGACACCGTGCTGCGCCAGGAAGTCGAGGCCAAACAACGGACGCGGGTCACGATGGGGCTCAAGATCGCGCACTTCCCGGCGGTGAAAACCCTCGACGACTTTGAATTCAAATTCCAACCGTCGATCGACCAGCGCCTCGTCCGCGAGCTCGCGACTGGCCGCTTTCTGACCCAGACCGAAAACGTCCTCATCTTCGGCGCGCCCGGCGTGGGCAAGACGCACCTCGCCATCGCGCTCGGCCGGGCCGTCGTCGAAGCCGGCCACTCGGTCCTGTTTGTCAGCGCCACCGCACTCCTCGCCGCACTGGCGCGTGCCGAGACCGACGGCCAGCTCGCCGACCGCCTGATGTTTTTCGCCAAACCGAAGCTGCTGATCATCGACGAGCTCGGCTACCTCCCGTTCGAGCGGCGCAGTGCGCACCTGTTCTTCCAGCTCGTGGCCCGCCGCTACGAGCGCGGCAGTCTGCTCATCACCACCAATCAGGTCGTCACCCAATGGGGCACCGTCTTCGGCGATGAGGTCCTAGCCGCCGCCATCCTCGATCGCCTCCTGCATCACGCGACCGTGCTTGAGATCGACGGCGATTGCTAGCGCATCTGCGGCCATCGCGCCCGCCTCGCTCAACCACGCGCCGGCCT
>JBHEMG010000155.1:0-58096 GCA_046262715.1 Gemmatimonadales bacterium | reverse complement strand
GTGTGGTACAGCACCTGCACCGTCTGACGATCGCGGCCACTCGGCAGCGCCGCCTGCACGGTCGAATACATGATGTCCGCCTGCACGGCGCTTTCCTGCAGCAATCCCAACGTGTGCCCGAGCTCGTGAATCGCCGTGCGGCGCACGCAGGCTTCGAACTGCGCGGCGCTGTACGCCTGCGCGTTCGTGATGCGGAGGATGGTGCGGATGGGTTCTTCCAATGCCGTGCCCGCACTGTCCAGCCGTAACGTCGTCACGCCATCGCACGCAAAGACCGCTGGGCCGGTATCGGGCGTTACATCCGGCGGTACGCTGTCCCCCCACGTGACAATGACATCGGCGACGTTCGAGTCTGCCACCAGCTCGCCTGTAAACTCACCGTACAAAAACTGCTGCTCCCAGGCGCCAATCGCGCGACTGACCAGCGCCCGCATGTTGCCGCGGGTGTCGGCGAAGTAGCGGACAGGCGTGCGGTTCTGCGGCCAGTGGAAGACGTCGCCGCCGAAGTCGAACGCATAGACGCTCGTGCGCGGCGGCGATGTCGGCTCGCTGCACGCGCCGAGCAACAGCGCCGTGACAACTAACGCGCGATTCATGAGCCCGCGATGCGGGCGCGAACGCCAATGGCGATGCGATGCACGAGGCGCGGCGCGGTGAACCCCTCACTGCGCAGCGCAGCCGTCGTGAAGCGATGCGCGTCGTAGCGCAGCGATAGTCCGATGCCGCGCGCCGCCGTGACCGCAGGTGTCCAATCGAGCCCGGCCATGCCGAGTGCGGCGATCCCCGAGCCGCTGCGGAACAGGCCGGCGCGCTCGCCGGGCAGATACTTGAGCGCGCCGACGCCGACCCGCGCGGCGAGCTGCCGCGACAGTGTGCGCTGCAAGCCGACCGTAAACGCGATCGTGGTCAGCGAATTGATCTTCGTGGCGCCGGCGCTGTCATGTCGCTGCAGCGCGGCCCAGGAAATATCGAGCGCCGCGCCCGGGGTCCAGCCGGTGCGCGATTGTTCGCTCATGGCCAGGGCGATCGACGGGCCGATCGCCGGGCGCACGTCGAAGGACGTCACGACGGAATCGCGCACCAGCGTGGATGTATACCGCGCGCCGACGATTCCCGAAAGTGAGATCTGACCGAACAGACGGCAGGGCCAGACGACGACCAGGCCCACCAGCAGCATGCGGGCCGTCAGGGCGTCACCGCCGGCCTGCCCACGCGCAGTTTACGCAGCACCGCCGCGCCGACGAGCAGGATGCCGTACATGCAAACGACCAGGGGGCCGGTCGGCAAATCCTTCGTGTACGACAACCACAGACCCAGAATCGAGGCGAGTGCGCCGGAGCTCCACGCGATGATCGTCAGCTTGCGTCTGTCCGCCGTGAAGAGATTGGCGATCACCGCCGGGACCACGAGAAAGCTGAAGACCATCAGCACCCCCGCGATGGGAACCGCCAGCGTGATCACGACGCCGAACGAGAGATAGAAGAAAAAGTCCCACAGCCGGATCTTCCACCCCTGCCGTTCGGCCTCCGTCGGATCGAAGGAGATTGTGAGGAAGCGGCGGCGGAGCAGATAATGAAAGACCCCCAGGGCGGCGTACACGATTGCCAGCTTCACGATCGTCGGCCAGGTGACCCACAGCAAACTGCCGACCAGCGTCTTTTCGACTGCCTCGCCGCCACCGGGCACTTTATTTGCCACCAGGACCGCCGCGGCCGATGCGACCACGTATACGATTCCGATAAAGGCTTCCTGCGGGACCCGGCCCGCTCCGCTGCCGCCATGGGCCGACGTTCTCGTCAGCGCGAAGAGAAACGCGCCCACCGCCGTCATCAGCAATGCGAACACATACGTCATGGCGGAGTCCGGGGACACGTGAAACAGCAGCGCGGACAGGCTCCCCAGCGCCGCCATCTGCGCGAGCGACAAATCGACGAAGATGACCTCGCGCGCGATGACGTGCAGGCCAAGATAGGACAGCATGGATACGAGAATCATGCAGGCGACGAACGGCGGCAGCATCAACTCCAAGCCGCTCACGGAACCTCCTTCGCGCCGAATGCCTGGGCGAGTTGCGTGACCCAGAGGTTCATCAAGTCAAAGTAGCTGTCGATGCCAGCCTGACCTCCCGTGTTCGACGGGACGATCACGGCCTTTGCACCGGTGCGCTGGGCGACGTCCATCACCTGACTGCGGTCGTAGTAATTGGTCGACAGCAGCACCTGGATATGCCGGTCGCGCATCGCCGTGATGATTTCCTGCACGTGGCGCGGCGTTGGCGGAATGCCGGGTTTGGGTTCGATATAGTCGAAACAGCTGACCTGGAATTCGCGCGAGAAGTAGTCCCATTCTTTGTGATAGCACGCGACGACCGCGCCGCGGAACGGCATTCCCTGTTTGAGCCAGCCTCCCAGCCGACTGCTCAGCGGGGCGCCTTGATACTGCTGCTGGGCCAGGAAGGCGAATAATTTGCCCTGGCGGTCGAGGTCGGCGAGCGCGTTGCCCCCGAGCACGCGCACCAACTCCTCCCCAAACAGCGCCTTGTAAATGCGTTCCTCAAAATCCTTTTCGCGCGCCGAGAAGTAGTCAGCGTCCTGCGGCGCGACGCGCTTCAAGCCCCGCAGAATGTTGCGCGCGATGAGTACCGCGTTGAGCGGGTCGGTCCAGATATGGGGGTTTCCATAGACGTGGATGTCCCCCTGCGAGCGCGAGGTGTTCACCGGAATATCGAGCAGCGGCAGGCTCTGATAGGCGGCAACGTAGCCTGGCCCACCTTCGGTGATCTTGGCATTGTTGGCTTTGTCGAGCAGGGCGGGGACCCACAGGTCGAGGTCCAGCCCCGTGGTCACGAACAGATCCGCCTGTGCGAGCGTCGGCACGAAACTGGGCTTCGGCTGCACGTAGTGCGGGTTCTCGTCACCCACGGCGATCGAGCTCACCCGGCCGCGGTCGCCCACGATTTCGCGGGCGATAGACGCGTAGGTGGTGAGCGAGGTGACGACCTTGACCGGGGCCGCCGCGGCGCGCGGTGCCGGTCCGGATGGACCGGCGAGCGCAAGAAGAGCAATCAGTGTGAACATGTCAGTACGTCTCGTGTTTATGGGGGCCAATGGCCCAGACCGCCTGGAGGGCAATCTGGTGATCCGCGCGCGCATTCGCGACGCGCTGCCACTGATATTGGGCACGCAGGAACACCCACTCACTCTGCCACATGGTGAGCGAAGGGACGATCTGTCTGGTAATCACGCCGAGGTCCGGCGCCTCCACATAGTCATAGCGGCCGCCGACAATGAATCGCTGATTCAGCTTGTATGTCGAGCTGACGTAGCCGCCGAGCCGAGTGGGGCCAGTGCCGGCAACCTGTTTGCGCAGTGCGAGGAGCTCTCCGCGCAGCGTCCATTCGTGGTACATCGCGCGCAACGGCGGTCGCCATGTGAGCCGGAATTCCAAACCGCCTACCGCGGTGCGCAGCGCTGAATCGGGATTCGTTCCGTAGAGTGCCGTGCCGCCCAGTTGCATGTACGTCGCGTGACCCAGCTGCCAGAAGTTGAGAAGATGCGCCAGATACGTGGGGCGGCCGCCATTCCCAAACAGCTCGGCATCGCTGGCGCTGCGCGCGAGCTGTACGGTCAACTCGTGCGTGCCGAAACCGCCGAACGCCCGATACAGCGATATGCCGGTGCCCGACAGCCCGTCCTCTCCGAGATACGTGGTCAGTGCAAGCGGGTATTCGGTTTCCGGCGCCGCGTGCAAGTGCCAGCGATTCAGCTCACCGAATTGTTGGCGGAACTTGCCGAGGTCCATTCGAATGTGCCCGGGGAGACCTGTCCAATAGGCATACCCTTCTTCGAGACTCACATTGCCGTTTTCGAGGCTGACGAAAATCTTGGTATGTGAATACGGATCGAGCGCGGATTGGAAACCGATTTCGAACTCGCGCGGATCAAAATTATCACGCTGCACGCCACGGCCCGTTGCGTAGGCCCGTACGTCGCCTGTGACGCCGATTTCCGGATTCAGCTGCGACTGGTTGCGCTCCCGTCCCATCGCCTGTGACACCGTGTCAGCCTGGGTGGTATCCTCCTCGCCCACGCCGGTGGCCTGGCTCGCTGCCGCGCGCAATCGTGCGAGATCGTCGCCGGCGGGTGCAGGCGCGGCGGCGGGCGCTTGCCGCCCCATCGCGGCGAGCAGGCTGTCGACCTTGGCGCGCAGCTGACGAACCTGCGCCGCCAGGGAATCCACTTGGCGCTGCGTCGGCTGTTGGGCCACTGCCGGCGCGGCGCCACACGCCACGACGAGCAGCAACGCGCTGAACTTTCGTATCATGATGAGGCCCTCTCCAATGTGAACGACACCTGATGGCTCCGCGGCATGCGGAGCGCGTGCAAAAACGTCAGGAGAGGCTGGAGGGGGGTGCTCGCGCCGGAAGGGTCAGGGGGAAAATAACGGTGGGGTGCGCAAGCGGCGCCGCCACAGTGAGCTGCAGGATGGCAACGGAAGGCAGGGTAAACGTGTGTTGCTGCAGCACGCGCGTGTTCGCGTAGTGGCAGAGCGCACAACGCAGCTCGTCATGAAGGATCGCGCACCGCGCATCGTGGCTCGCCTCGATGGCCGCGGGCGCAACGGCCACGTCGCGCGCGTGCGCCAAGGTGATGGCGCCGCCGGCGACGGCCTGAATGGCAAGCAGTATGGCGAGCGGGATGCGTCGCAACATCGTCTCCCTCATACGGCCACGGCGATCCGGGTGTTGCCTCGCGCATATGCGCGCAGCCGCCGCAGCATCCTTCGGTCGTGCCGCAGCGCGTCGTCGCGCTTTGGCGTCTCGATAATCTTAACGACCCCGGCGAGGTTGGGGTCGCGCATAATCCGGCGAAAGGGCTCGGGCCCGATTCGCCCCTCGGCAATCCACTCGTGGCGGTCGACGCGCGAGCCTGCTGCCGCGCGGGAATCGTTGAGATGTAAGCACTTAAGCTGGTCAAGCCCGATCACGCGGTCGAACTCCTCCCACACCGCCTCGATACGCGCCAGCTCGTAGCCGACCGCATGCAGATGCGCCGTATCGAGGCAAAACCCGACCCGCGTCCGGAACTCGTCAGGCAGCGCATTCCGCAAGTCCCGTAACTCTTCAAATCGCGCCCCCAACGCCGTGCCCGATCCCGCCGTCCCTTCTATCCAGACCTCCAGATCGCCCGGCACCGCGGCCAAACACTCGGCATACGCGCGGGCGTTTCGTTCGAGCCCCGCGCCGCGGTCGTCCATGTAATTCCCCGGATGCGACACGACAGCGTGCAAACCGAGCGACCGCGAGCGCTCCAGCTCCATCCGAAAGCTTTCGATGCTGCGCGCGCGCAGCACCGGATCGGGCGATGCGAGATTGATCAAATAACTGTCATGGGCAACGGCCACCGCGATGCCGTGTCGCGTGAGCTCGGTCTTGAACCGCGCGATGACGTCGGGTGCGATCGCCGGCTCCCGCCATTGATTCGGCGTCTTGGTGAAGAGCTGAATCGCGCTCGCACGCAGTGCCGCACCCCGTTGCGGCGCGGCGGCGACGCCGCCCTGGCTCGAGACGTGTGCGCCGAGCATTACGGCCCTTCGGTGAACGCGAGTCGCGAAATCAGCGGCACGAAGCGCACGCCGCCCGCCTGGTGCTGCCGCAGCGCGCCGCCGTTCGCAGGCCGTTCCAGGATGACCAGCTCTTGCGACACGAGGTCACCCACCGGAATCACCAACCGACCACCGGGCGCGAGCTGCGCCGTGAGTGGCTCGGGAATCCGCGGCGCCGCCGCTGCGACGATGATGCCATCGAACGGCGCCGCCTCCGGCCAACCGGTGGCGCCATCGCCCAGGCGGGTCTCGACGTTGCCGAGCCCAAGCCGGCGGAACCGCTCCTCCGCTTCGACGAGCAAATCCGGCAGCCGCTCGATGGTGAAGATCTTGCCTCCACCTGCGGCGAGGTAGGCGAGGATCGCGGTCTGATATCCGGAGCCAGTGCCGATCTCCAGAATGCGGTCGGTGCGGTGCGGCTCGAGCCGCTCGGTCATCAGCGCCACGACGTACGGCTGTGAGATGGTCTGGCCATTGCCGATAGGAAGGGGCGCATCGCTGTACGCGTCACCTGCCAGATGCGGCGGCAGGAACCATTCTCGCGGCGCCCACCGCATCGCGGCCAGCACGCGCTGATTGCGCACACCGCGTCCCGCCAACTGTCGCATCACCATGCGGGTGCGCGGGCCGCGCGTCTCTGGCGCGGGATGCACCTGGGGGGGCGTGGGCGGCGGCGGAGACATGCGGTGAACTATACCCGGCCACGCCCCCGGGGCGGAACGAGGTGAATTACCGGCGCGGGCGCCGCAGCCAGTTGCCGGGATCGAGCGCGATCCCGCCCTGGCCGCGAATCTCGAAATGCAGGTGGGGTCCTTCGTCGCTGGATTCGCCGCCGACGTGCCCGATCAGTTGGCCGCGGATCACCCGGTCGCCTTGCTTGACGGTGGCGTCGTTCAGGTATGCGTAAAAGGTGTAGTAGCCGCCGCCATGGTCGATCAACACGGACGTCAGGTACAACCCCAGCGGGCCCGCCAGGCTCACGACACCGGACGCGACGGCGCGGACCGCCGTTCCCACGGGTGCCTTGATGCCGATGCCGTGGCGCGGAATGCGCGTGTTGTTGGGCCCGGTCGTGGTGCCGAACGGATAAATGATTGTGCTGCCCGCGCTCACATCGACGGGCCAATCGAGCCCGCCTAGATCAGCCGTCGTTATCGATCCCGTGGTTGCCGTTGCGCCGCGCGATTCCGCGTCGCGCCGGGCGCGCTCCAGCGCCTCGACGCGATCGTTGAGAGCGCGCTCGTCGCGCTCGAGTCGCGACAGCCGCTGCTCCGCCTCCCGCGCGCTGCGGCGCGTCTCGCGGAGGTTCGTTTCGCGTTCGTGCTCGAGGGCGAGGTAGCGTCCCAGCTCGTCGGTACGCTCGCTGCGACGCCGGCCCAGCGTCTCGCGCGCATCGACGAGAAGCTGCCGCTGCCGCGCTACGCGGTCGCGCAGCTTATGCATGTCGTTCGTCAACAGGCGGTCTTGGCGGCTGACAAGGAAGAGGTACTTGTAACGCGAGAGCAGGTCGCCGAAGCTCTCCGCGGCGAGCAGCACCTGCCAGCTGTACAGCGGGCCGCGTTTGTAGATGTCCACGAGCCGTCGCTCCAACACGGCGCGTTTTTCGAGCAGCGCATCCTGCGCGATCAGGAGATCCACGGTGATCTGATCGATTTGTCCGCCGAGCCCCGTGATCTGGCGATCGAGCTCATTGACGATGCGATTCGTGCTCTGCTTCTGCTGCTCGATGTTGGCGATTTCGTCGGCGAGCGAATGCGCTTGCGTGTGCAGGCGCGCCAGCTCCTGCTCCACCTCGGAGCGCTCGCGCTTGATCCCTTCGAGGCGGCGCTGGTTCTCCTGCATCTGTTGCTGGTAGGTCTGACGAGGTTGTTGGCCAGTGACGGACGCGGGGATAGCGACGAGGAGCAGAAGAGCGAGGGAGTGGGGAGTGGGGAGTGGGACGTGATGGTGCGCACCCGATGGTCCCACTCCCCACTCCCTACTCCCCGGGTTTTTCATACGCGCTTCAGATGTCTTCCCACGCTGATCATGCTCCCCAGCAAGCCGATCAACGCCCCGAACGCCACGATAGCGAGCGCCTGCTCCTGAGTGAAAAACGACGACTGGAGGAGGTACCGGTTGATGAGCGCGTAGGCGCCGAACGAGAGCCCGATCGCCACGGCTCCGCCGAGTACGCCTTTGATCGCGCCCTGTAAGAGGAACGGCCGGCGAATGAAGCCGTCGGTCGCGCCAACGAGACGCATGATCGCGATCTCCCGGCTGCGCTGCAGGACCGCCATCCGGATCGTCGTCCCGATGATGATGATGGCCACAATTGCGAACGCCACGCCCACCACCAGACCGACCGCCGCCGCGAGGCCGCGTAGCCGGTCGAGCTTCTCGACCCAGTCGCGCCCGAAGCGCACGTCATCGACGAAGCCGAAGCCGCGCAGCCGCTCCGCCACAATGCTGACGTGCTCCGCGTCCCGGAAGCCGGGCTTGAGCTTCACCTCGATCGAGGCGGGCAACGGATTGCGCTCCAGCTCCTGCATCACGTCCCGCAGCTCGATCAGCTCGGCACGCGCGCGCGCGAGCGCTTCATCGTCGGAGACGTAGATCGCCGACTGGACCTCGGGAAAGGCCTCGATGTCCTTCAACGCCTGCGCCGTAGCTTCGATCGGCGCCCCTGGCAGCAGATACGCGACGATCTCGACGCGCTCTTCAACGCCGCGCAACGCGCTCTGCAGGTTCACCACCACGAGCCCAAACAGCCCGAGCACGAACAGCGAGAACGCGATGGTGGTGACGGAGAGCGCCGACAGCAGCGGCGCGCGTTTGAACGTGAGCATCGCCTCGCGCAGCGTCAGGTTCATGGCGCCGTCGCCTGGTCTCGACTCTCGTCCACGGCGGAGTCGTACACGAGTGCGCCTTCCTGCAGCTCAATCACGCGGTAGGGAGCCTGCCGCACCAGGTCCAGGTCATGCGTCGCCATCACCACCGCCGTGCCGCTGGCATTGATGTCGCGCAGCAGCTGAAAGACGCCGCGGGTCGCCCGCTCGTCGAGGTTGCCGGTGGGCTCGTCGGCCAGCAGCACCGTGGGCTCGTTGACCAGCGCCCGCGCGGTCGCGACCCGTTGTTGCTCGCCGCCCGACAGCTCGCGCGGGTACGCCTGCGCTTTGGCGGCGAGTCCGACCTGCGTCAGCACGCGCATCACTCGCGCCGGTATCGCCGCGGAGCGCGCGCCGGTCACCTCGAGTGCGAACGCGACGTTCTCCTCCGCGGTGCGGTCTTCCAGCAGGCGAAAATCCTGGAAGACGATGCCGAGTTTGCGGCGCAGCAGCGGTACGTCGCGGGGGCGCATCTCGTTCACACTGTATCCCGAGACGCGCACGTCGCCGGAGGTGGGGCGCTCGTCCGCGTATACCAGTTTGAGCACGGTCGACTTGCCGGCGCCGGAGTGGCCCGTCAGAAAGGCGAATTCGCCTTTGGCGATATGGAACGTGACGTCCTTGAGCGCGAGGCCGCCCTTGGGGAAGGCCTTGAACACGTTCGTGAACTTGATCACTTAGTGCCGCGCCAGGGCCTGGGCGAAGTCCGCGATGAGATCATCGGGATCCTCCAGTCCCAGGGAAAATCTCAGGAATCCGTCCGGAATGCCAGCCTGCGCGCGCTGTTCCGCGCTGAGACTGGCGTGCGACGTGAGCCTCGGCTCGGAGACCAGCGTCTCGACGCCGCCCAGGCTGGGCGCGTGGGCCGCGATGGTCAAACCTTTGAGGAACCGCTCGGCGGCACGCACGCCGCCTTTCAATTCGATGCCCACCATGCCGCCGAAGCCGCCCAGTACGCGCTTCGCCAGCTCGTGGTCGGGGTGGGAGGGCAGGCCCGGGTAGTGCACCTTGGCGACCGCGTCCTGTGTGGCGAACCAGTCGGCGATCGCCACACCGATTTCGTTCTGGCGCTGCACGCGCACCGTAAGGGTCCGCATGCCGCGATCGATCAACCACGCCGCGAACGGATCGATCGACTGTCCCCAGACCTGCATCAGCCGCCGCACTTCGTCGACCACCTGATCCGTCCCCGCAATGGCGCCCGCGACCACGTCACTGTGGCCGTTGAGGTATTTCGTCGCGGAGTGCACGACGAGGTCGGCACCATGCTCGAGGGGCCGGAAATTCACCGGCGAGGCGAACGTCGCGTCGACGATCAGGGCGAGGCCTTCCTCCTTGCAGATGCCGGCGACGGGCTCGAGATCGATGACGCGCAGCAGCGGGTTCGTCGGCGTTTCGAGAAATACCGCGCGCGTCGTCTTGCGCATCGAGCGCTTCCATTTGCGCGACTCGGTGGGATTCACGAACGACACGTCGATGCCGAGCTTCCCGAATTCTTCGCGGAACAGGCGGTGCACGCCGCCGTAGATCCATTCGCTGGCCAGTAAGTGATCGCCGGGCCGCAACACCGCCAGATGCGCGAGCGCGGTGGCGCCCATGCCGCTCGACAGGAACAGTGCCGCCTCCGCACCTTCGAGCAGCGCGAGCTTGCGGCCGATGTCGACTTGATTCGGATTGTTGCCGTAGCGGGTGTACAGGACTTCGGCGCTGGAGCCGACCGGATTGGTGAAGGTGGAGCTTTGGTAGAGCGGGGGAGCGACGGCGGTCCAGTCGGCGCGCGCTTTGGGATCGCCGTGAATCGCGCGGGTGGAGAGGCCCAGGCGGCGGCGTTTCACGCCGCGGTAAGTCTGATGGAGCCTCCCGGATTGCGTGCGGCCAGCCGCCGCTCGATGAGCTCGTCGAGCAGCGCGGGGGCCGGCTCGCTGGCCCCCAGTCCCTCGAGCACGCCGTCGGGGCGCTCGCACAGGACGGCCAATCCCGCGCCGGCGAGCACGGGCTCGATTGCCTCGCGATGGGCCTCGGTCAGCCCGCGCAGCATCAGCACTCTGACCTTGTCGCGGACCAGCTTCGCCACGATCTCGTCAGCACAGGAATAATCGAGGCATCCCACGCCGGTGAAATCCATGACGGCGATGGAGGCGGGCGGCAGCTCACGCTCGATGTTCTCACGTACGGCGCGTCCGGTAGGACGCGTGACGAGGTCGGCGTAAAAGCCGGCCACGGACTTCTGGAGAATGGCGTGCACCATGATGTGCGGAATCACTGCTTCGACGACCCTTTCTCCGTCTCTTGCTCCGGAATGATCAGCAACACCTGTGACCCTGGAAACGCGGGCAGTCCGTCTTTGAGTGGCACGTCGTCGTCCCAGCGCGGCACGATCGCGATTCGCGCGGTGCCGCTGCGGATGGCGACCTTGCCTTCCCAGCGGGCGAGATAGCGCCGAATCCCGGCGAGTCCCTGGCCCCGGCCCGGATCGCGGAAGCGGCTGACGCCTTGAATCAACGCCGCTTCCAGGGCCGCCGCGTCGCCCCACCGCTCGCCGAACCGCTTGGCCTGCGTGGACTCGAGCGAATGCCGGAACCCGACACCCGCGTCCGCGACCGCGATCACCACTACCCGGCGCGCAAGCTTGCGTCGCCAATGGTACGCCTGCACCGCCACCCAACCGCCGGTGCCGGCGTGCTCCACAATATTCTGACAAGACTCCGAAAGCGCCATAGCAAAACCCATCGTCGCTTTCGGATCGAGTCCCAGCTCCGAGCTGAGAATCGCGGACGCGCGCTGCTGAATCGTGCTCACGACGGCATGCACATCCTCGGCGGCGCGCACCGGCGTCACGGGAAGCAACACGTCGCTCTCGGCGACGGGCTTGACCTTCGGCACCTTGCCGTGAATCTCGAACAGGTCGCCCGCCTCGCGGAAAAATCCCGCGCGTGCCCAGTAGCTCACGACATCCGCGCTCGCCGGCGCCGTGAGCAGGGGGCGCTCGCCTTTGCGCGCCGAGGCTTCCCCCGCGGCGAGCAGGCCGACGAGCCCGTACGGCGACGCCCACTCCGCCGCGTGGGCATCGAATAACAGGCGCTCGCCATCGGCCGCCTGCGCGTACGCCGCGGCGAATTGATCGAAGGAGCGGTCGTCGAACTGCGTGGGGACTTCGACGAGACGCGTCATGCCAGCGACAACTTTCCCATGAGATGATCCCGAAGTCCGGTGGCGCCGCGGTGGCTCAGGTTGCGTGTGCCGTGCTGCGTGCCCATCCGCAGCGCATCCTCCAGCGCCGCGCCGCTGACCAGGGCCGCGACGACGGTACCGCCGAAAACATCGCCGCACCCCGTGGGATCGATGTCCTGGCGGAATGACGGCTGGTGGATGGCGGGGGCGGGAACGCGCGCGGTCCGAATCGGCGTGCCGGTAAAGTAGGCAGCGCCGCGTGGGCCCAGCGTTACGCAAAGCGTCGCGCAGCCTTGTCGCAGAGCGTCGGCTGCGATCGCGAGCGGATCCGGCCCGAGCTGGCCCATCTCATCCTCATTCAGTTGGACGACGTCGAAGCAACCGAACCAGTCGGGCGCGTGCGGCAGCGTACGCAGGACCCGCATCCCGTTGGGCTCGCGACCGAGAAAAAGGCTGTGCAGATCGGCATAGAGAAATCGGGAAAAGCCGCGTCGCAGCAGCTGGGCGGTGTCGAGATGCATTTCGTAGCCCGAAATGAAATTCACATACAGCGCGTCCAGATCGCGGACCAGCGGACCGAGCTCGGCCCACGTCCACGGCGGCACGCCGCCCGCCATCTGCTCGCATCGCCGCTCCGCCGATTCGTACCGCAGCGTGACCCGATTGTTTGGTTCCGGTACTTCCATGAAGCGGGCGGCGTGGGGCGTGTGGCGTATGGTGCGAAGGAACTCATTGGCCTTCGGCGCGAGATCTCGGCCGACTTTGATCAGCGGAACGATCTCCCAATCATCCGGGAGCGTCGCGTCGATCGCGGCGAGCGCATAGGAGATGCCGCCCCACTCCTGCACCGCGGCTTGCGCCGGGTCGCGGCCGTAGATCGTGTCCCACACCATCGACCCGATGACGCCGAGTCGCTTCAGCGCAGCCCCCAGTGCTTCTGGATAAAGACGGCGGCGGCGCCATACACGCCTGCGGTCCCGGGCAGTGTACCAGGAACGATGCGGCAGGCCTCCCACGCCGGCTTGAACGCGCGGCGTTTCACCTCGTTGCGAAGCGGGAGAAACAGTCGGTCGCCCGCCTGCGTGACGCCGCCGCAGATAACCACGACTTCCGGGTTGAAGATGTTCACGAAGCTCGCGACCGCCGCGCCCAGCAGCGCTGCCGTCTCGCGCACCACCTCCAGCGCCCAGGCATCGCCATCATTTGCCGCTTCGTAGACGATCTGAGCGGTGATCCTGGAGAGGTCCCCCTTCACGTAGTCCTTCAGTGACGTCTCCGCACCCGATTCGATTCCTTCAATCGCCCGCTCCGCGATCGCCGGCCCTGAGGCGTAGGCCTCGATGCAGCCGTAGTTGCCGCATTTGCAGCGACGTCCGTTGGCATCAATCGTCACATGACCGAATTCGCCGGCGACGTCTGTCACGCCGTGATATATTTCCCCGTCGATGACGATGCCCCCGCCGATCCCCGTGCCAAGGGTGAGACCGATGACGTGCTTCGCGCCGCGAGCCGCTCCCCGCCACCACTCCCCGTAGATCGCGCAGTTGGCGTCGTTGTCCAGTGTCGCCGGCAGACCCAGCCCTTCACTGACGCGATCACGCAGCGGCATGTTGGTCCAGCCGAGGTTGGGCGTGAGTAGCACGACGCCGGTCTTGGTGTTCAACGGGCCGGGTGAGCCGATGCCCACGCCTTCGACCTTCTTCCCGGCGTCCGCCATGCACGCTTTGGCGAGCTTCACGATGCGGGCGATGACCGCATCGGCGCCCTGGTCCGCGAGGGTGGGCTCCGAGACGACGTTGTGAATCTCGGAGCCGTCCTCCGCGAGGACTCCGGCTACGAGATTCGTTCCTCCAACGTCAATTCCGACGACGTAGCGCACCAAGATCCTCGATTGCCGCCATGACGGCCTCGACCGTGAGGTCACGCATGCAGCGATGATGGCCCAATGGACACTGCCTCGGCCCGTGTGACGAACAGGGCCGGCATTGCAACTCCATTCCCAATGCAACGTCGCCGCTCCGCAGCGGACCAAACCCAAATGCGCTGACGGTCGGCCCGAACAAGGCCACGAGCGGCGTACCCATCGCGCTCGCCAGGTGCAGCGGCGCGCTGTCGTTCGTGATCAGTATCGCCGCTTTGCCGATCAATGCGGCGGATTGTCGTAGCGTCAGCTGCCCGCACGCATTGATCGCGTGACCGCCTGACCGCGCGACCGCCCCAACGATCTCCTCGCCGAGGCCGGCATCATCAGGGCCGCCCACCGCGACGACGGTCGTGCGCGTCGACAACGCGATGGCCAACTCGCGGTAGTACGGCCAGCGCTTGGTCCCCCAAATCGACCCGGGCGCCAGCGCCACAAAGGGGACGGCAACGAGCGCCGCCGCTACGCGCTCGTCATCCGCCGTGGGCCGCAGATGGGGAGGATAGACCCCCGGGGCCTCGTCCGCGAGGGCCAGCAAACGGTCGGCTTCGTGTCCTATTCGGGGCTTGAGCCGCGCTTCTGTATAGAGGAAGGACCACCCCCCGGAAAAGCCGATGCGGGTCGGTATACGGGCGAGCACGCCGAGTGCTGCGGTGCGGAGCGAGCGATGGGGCAGGTAGGCCCGCGTGTAACGCGCCGATTTCAGCTTCCCCGCGAGCAACCGTAGACCTCTAATGCCGCGGTCACCACGGCGCTTGTCGTAGGGCAGGACAGCGTGCACGGCGGGATGGTTTTCGAGCAGCGGAGCAGCGAGTGGCGTGGTAACGACGTCGACCGGTCCATGCCGTGCCGCGAGCGCTGCGAGCAGGGGCGTCGTCAATACGACGTCGCCGAGAAACGCCGTCTGGATGACGAGGGTCGGCGAGCTCAAGGAAGCTGCGCCACGGCCCATACCGGGTCGTGATCGCTCGTGCCGAGTGTATCGCGCACGATTCCGGCGGCTCCGCTCGTCAAACCCTTGAAGAAGATATGATCCCAGTTGAATACGGCGGTGGTAAAACCGTTGTGCTCTGTCGGCCAGAGAAAGCCGCCGGCGCGGAATTCCTTCCCAATGCCGTGGCTGTTCATGTCACCCGCGATGATGACGAGCGGATACGCCGCGGCATCCGCGAGGATCATGTCGGCTTGATCGCGGCGCTTCGAAGGCCGGATGTCGCTGGGCGTGCCGAGGTGCGCGCTGTAG
Organism: Gemmatimonadales bacterium; assembly: GCA_046262715.1. Lineage (GTDB taxonomy): Bacteria > Gemmatimonadota > Gemmatimonadetes > Gemmatimonadales > GWC2-71-9 > 20CM-2-65-7. The sequence goes on along the minus strand of JBHEMG010000155.1, from coordinate 43,290 downwards.
ACACGGACCGGCAGGGGGCCCACCAGCACCGTCGCGGCCGTTGCAATGCGTTGCGCGTGCCGCAGACCGCCGATGTGCGGCAGCATGAGTTTCTGGTCCGCGACAATTGGCCAGCGCGACAGGATCGCGTTTCCGAAGTCATGGCCGAGCTTGGGATGGACCGCAGCGGGATAGTACACCCAGCGCATGCCGAGCGCTTCGGCGATGCGCTGCGTCCCGTCCGCATCCATCTCCTGCAGCAGGATGATGTCGGCCCCGGGCAGCGGTAACCGCGTACGCAAGACGTTGATCGCACGATCGATGTGTTTTCCCCACTGCACGTTGAACGTCACGACGCGCAGCGTGTGACTGGCGACGGGCACCGCGTCGAGCGTCGAAGGGAGGCTGCCGTAGCGGGGCCCGAGGGGACTGCGGTAATTCACCACGGGCCGACAGCCGGCGCCGGCCATCAGCGCGAGCAGGACCACCGCGACGCGCTTACTCAACCTGCAGCACCGCGAGAAATGCTTCCTGCGGGATTTCGACGGTTCCCACCTGTTTCATGCGTTTCTTTCCTTCTTTCTGCTTCTCGAGCAGCTTGCGTTTCCGGGTAACGTCGCCGCCATAGCATTTCGCCGTCACGTTCTTGCGAAGCGGTCGAATCGACTCGCGTGCGATGACTTTCGTCGCGATCGCCGCCTGAATCACCACTTCGAACAGCTGCCGCGGGATCAAATCTTTCAGCTTTTCGGCGATCTTGCGCCCCCACTCATACGCCTTGTCCCGGTGAATGATGACGCTGAATGCGTCTACCGCTTCGCCATTGAGCAACATATCGAGCTTGACCAGCTCGCCCCGCCGATAGGCAAGGAATTCATAATCGAGCGACGCGTAGCCACGGGAAATCGTCTTCAGCTTGTCGTAGAAGTCGAGAATGATCTCCCCGAGGGGGAATTCCCAGTCGAATTCCACGCGGGTCGGGTCGAGATACTGCATGCCGCCGTAGATGCCCCGGCGCTCCTGCCCGAGCTTCATGATACCGCCGATGTACTCCGCGGGGGCAAAGATGCGCGCTTTGACGTACGGCTCTTCCACGCGGTCGACCTCCGAGCCGTGCGGCAACAGGCTCGGATTTTCCACCAGCTCCATCGTGCCGTCGGTCCGATAGACGTGATATTCGACGTTCGGGACCGTGCTGATCAGGTCGAGGTCGAACTCCCGCTCCAGACGCTCGCGCACGATCTCCATGTGCAAGAGACCCAGGAATCCGCAGCGAAATCCGAATCCCAGCGCGACCGATGTCTCCGGCTCGTAATGGAGCGATGCATCGTTGAGCTGCAGCTTGGCCAGCGCGTCCCGCAGCTCCTCGTACTGCTCCGCATTGGTGGGGTAGAGCCCGGCGAAAACCATCGACTGGATATCGCGGTAACCCGGCAGCAGCTCCAAATCGCGATGCTCGGCGTCCATGACGGTATCGCCCGGCCGCGTTTCGCGTACCCCGCGCACGTTGGCCACGAAGTAGCCGACTTCCCCCGCCTCGAGCTGCTCGGCGGGCTTGTGCCCGAGCTGGAGATAGCCAACTTCGTCGACTTCGTAGACATCCTCGCGGTGGGCGCCAAAGGCGATCTTCATCCCCGGCGTGAGCGTGCCATCCACGACCCGTATCGAGGGGATCGCGCCGCGGTAGCGATCGTAGTAGGAATCGAAGATGAGGGCGCGGAACGGCGCTTCGTGGGCGCCACCGGGCGCCGGGACCCGGGCGACGACGGCTTCGAGCAGCTCCGGGACGCCCCGGCCTTCCTTGGCCGATATCCGCAGGATCTCGTCCGGAGGCGTGCCGATCAGGTCATGAATCTCCTGGGCGCGCTTGTCGGGCTCGGCGCCCGGCAGATCGATCTTGTTGAGAACGGGTATGATTTCGAGGCCCGCGTCCATCGCCAGTAGTAGATTGGAGAGCGTCTGCGCCTGAATACCCTGCGAAGCGTCCACGACGAGAATGGCGCCTTCGCAGGCAACCAACGACCGTGACACCTCGTACGTGAAGTCAACGTGCCCCGGCGTATCGATGAGGTTCAGCTCATACAATTGTCCGTTTTTCGCGTGGTAGCTCATCCGCACCGCATTGAGCTTGATCGTAATCCCCCGCTCCCGCTCCAGGTCCATCGTATCGAGGACCTGCTCGCGCATGAGCCGCTTGTCGAGTGTGCCGGTCAGCTCGATCAACCGGTCGGCAAGCGTAGACTTGCCGTGGTCGATGTGCGCGACAATGCAGAAATTACGGATATGATCTTGACGCATCGCGCGGAAATATAGCCTCGATGGCTCCAATCACCGGCTGGTTCGACCCGACGCCCAAGGGCGGCGCGCTGCGCGTGGCCGCGAACAGCTATCTGCCGGGCAAGAACGACCCTCCGGTGCGGTTGCCGGGCCTGCGCCGCGGCGATCTCGTCACACTCGACAACGGCCGCGTGACCACCGTCAACGGCCTGCCGGTCGCTCAGCTCGACGGCCGTCCGGAGTTTGCGTCGCTGGGCGCCGTGCATCCCAACCGACCGCTCACGCTCGAGACGGCGCGGGCCTCGAGCCCGCGCACCGCAGAGACCCAGCGCGTCGTGGACATGATCTGTCCATTTGGGTTCGGCCAGCGGGCGCTGATCGTTTCGCCGCCCAAAGCCGGCAAGACGATGATGCTGCAGGCGATCGCTGAAGGTGTGGCCGAGAATCACCCCGAAACGTCGCTGCTGATCCTGCTCGTGGATGAGCGCCCCGAAGAAGTGAGCGAGATGATCGATTGGGGCCGGGGCGAGGTGATCGCGTCGAGCTTCGATCTGCCGCATGAGCGCCACGTGGCGGCGGCCGACATGGTGTTCGAGCACGCCCGCCGGCAGGTCGAGATGGGCCGGGATGTGGTGATCGTGCTCGATTCGCTTACGCGGCTGGCGCGCTCGCATAACACGACCGGGCGCGGCACCGGACGCACGATGTCGGGCGGCCTGGACGCGAACGCGCTCGCCAAGCCCAAAGGGCTGTTCGGTGCGGCGCGTGCCGTGCCCCCCAAGGATGGTGGCGGATCCCTCACCGTGATCGCGACGGCGCTCGTCGAGACCGAAAGTAAGATGGACGACATCATCTTCGAGGAATTCAAGGGCACCGGGAATGCGGAGCTGCGGCTGACGCGCGCCCTGGCGGACCGGCGCATTTATCCCGCGGTCGACATCGCCGCGAGCGGCACCCGGCGCGAGGAGCTTCTGGCGGATCCAAGAACGATTGACGCGAAACAAAAGCTCCGGCGGACCCTCCTGGACCTCCCGCCGGAGCAGGCGATGCAATCACTCCTGCAACAGATGAAGCGCGCTAAGACGAACGCCGAGTTGCTCGCTTTGGCGTAGCGCCTTCATGCTCCACCCGGAGCACGCGGCCGTTGAGCGCGCTTACATGCACTTCGGTGATCCCCGGTTTTCCCGCGACTTTGATGTCCCACGAATAGATCAGATGGCCGTGCTCATTCTCGAGCTCTAGGCCCTGGATGGTGCCGCCCGGTACCCGCTTCAATGCGACGGCCCGCGCCGAATCTTCAGTGATCTTGGCCTTGGCGACGAGACTATCCGGCACTTCGCGCTTGTACGAGCCCTGCGCCTGTTGCGTGGGTTGCTGCATGGGATTGGACGGTTGCGCGGCGAGAGGAAGCCACACTCCTGCCAGTAGCGAAAGAGTCGTCAACGTACGTCTCATCGGTGCTCCACGGTTGGGGGAACAACGCCGGCTTCCCCCTTCAGACTACAGCCAGTGGATGGCGGTCACTTCAAGATCGCCCGGTGCCGGTCGATCGGACCAACCAGTCTTAAGGTCTGAATTCCGCATGTTTTCCCAAACGTCCGTGCGGGTCGAGCATGGCGTACAACGCGGGCAATGCCAGCAGGACGACGGGACCTGACAGCACGAAACCACCGATGACGGCGATCGCGAGCGGCTGCATGAGCTGTGAGCCGTGTCCCAACGCGATGGCGAGCGGTGCGAGGGCGAAGGCCGTGGCGAGAATGGTCATCGCTACCGGGCGCAGTCGTCGGAGAGAGGCGCGCGCCCACGCGTCGCGTGGTGTCGTCCCGCGGGCGAGCTCCACTCGAGCTTCGTGAATCACGAAGATCGCATTCTCCCCCACGATGCCGACCATCATGATCGCGCCCACGTAGCTCGAGATGTTGAGCGTCTGTCCGGTGAGCACGAGCGCAAGCAGCACCCCGGCGAGCACCGCGATCGCGCATGCCGAAGTCACTAATGGCGCGCGCCAGTCACCGAACTCGAAGAGGACCACGAGCGACACGAGCACAAGACTGCCCAACAGGATGTAGAACAGGTCCCGGAATGAGTTCTGCTGCTGTTCGTATTGCCCGCCGTACTGGATCGACATGTCAGCGGTGAGCCGCACCTCACGTTCGATCCGACGGCGGATCTAGGCGATGGCGCTTCCCAAGTCCCGACCGGAAAGGCGTGCCGTCACGCCGATGTACGTTTTGAGATTCTCGCGGTTGATCTCTGCTTCGGGTGCACCGGTAGCGATGGTGGCGAGGGTGGATAGCGGAATGAGCGCAGCCGGCACCGACGCGGCACGCACCGGCAGGTCCCCCAGTTCGCCCTCGTGCTTGGTGAAGATCCGCAGGTCGTACATGCGGTCGCCAACCCGAACCTGATCCACAACAGTGCCGGTGACGGCCGGCTCCACGGCAGCATGAATCTCCGCGGTGCTCAGCCCATATCGCGCCGCGGCGAGTGAATTGACGCGGATGTCCAGCGCGGGGCCGGCGATGACAATTCCATCGAACACGTCCTCAACGCCCGGCACTCCCTCGAGAATCGCCGCGATCTGCCGGGCCTTCGCCTGGAGCAGGGAGGGATCGATTCCAAAGACCTTGATGTCGATCGGCTGTGGCACACCGCCGGTCAAGTCCCCGATGTCGTCCTCGAGGAGCTGACCGAAATCGGACCGGATTGCCGGCTCTGCCGCCTGGATCCGCGCGCGGAGGTCATCCATCACCGTCTCGATGTCCCGACGCTGGCCGCCCGGCTTGAGCGTGATGACGTAGTCACCACGGTTCGGCTCGGTAATAAAAAACCCCAGCTGCGCCCCAGTGCGCCGCGAGTAGCTCGTGACGTCGGGCAGCGCCTGGATGATCTTTTCCGCCTCCACGAGCATGGCGTCGGTGTCGGTCAACGAGGTGCCCGGGGGTGTCCAATAGTCGAGGATGATCGCTCCCTCGTCCATGTGGGGCAGGAAATCGGTCCCTACGCTGCGATAGAGGAGCAGCATGAGCACGATGCAGCCCACCAACGCGACGGCGGTCAATCTGCCATGACCAATGGATGCAGCCGCGATCTTTGCGTAGCTCTGGCGCCACCGAGACGAGCGTATGGCCTTCGGCGTCGCGGCAGTCGCCGCGCCGAATCCGAGCCATCCGATAAACACCGGAACGACGATCGCCGCGACCAGAAACGAAACGCCAAGAGACAGCGCCATCGTGAGAGCGAGTGGTTTGAAGAACGCCCCGACGATCCCCGCCAGCAGCGCAAACGGCAGCAAGATCACGGTGGTCGAGAGACTCGATCCGACGATTGCCGGGAACAGCTCCGCCAGGCCTCGCTCGGCGGGGTCGCCGGAGCGGTTTTCAGCGCGGCAGCGTTCGATGTTCTCCACGACCACGATCGCGTCGTCGGCAATGAGGCCGATCGCCGCTGCGATACCCGCGAGCGTCATTAAGTTGATGGTCTGGCCTGCCATTCCGAGCACGAGTGCCACGATGGCGACGGTGAGCGGGATCGCCGCTACGGCTATGAGCGTCAAGCGGAGTGTTCGCAGGAACACAAGCAAGACAAGCGCCGCCAGCACGATGCCGATGAGAATCGCGTCCCGCGTCCCGTGCACGGAGTCCGTCACGAATCGGGCCTGATCGTAAAACGAGGTCCAGTGCACGTCCGCCGGCAGGAGCTGCGGCTGCTCCCGCAACAGGCGTTGGACTCCATCGGCAATGGCAACGGTATTTGCGGACGGTTGCCGAATGAGGTTGAGGAGAACCGCGGCCTGGCCATTGGCAGTGGTGCGGATGTAGGAGACTTCGTCCGCCACCTTGACGTCGCCGAGTTCCGCGAGCGTGACTGGGGGGCCTCCCGCCACTGGCACTGCAAGGGCGCCCAAGGTGGGGAGATCTTCCGCCCGGCCATTGAGTAGAGTGAGGTAGAGCTCGTGATTCTGCTCGGTAAAGCCGGCGGAAAGCACGTCATGGCTGCGTCGAACGGACTCCACCACGTCCTGCGCCGCGAGTCTGCGCGCCGCCAATTGCCGCGGGTCGAGCCAAATCTGAAATTCCCGTCGCCGGCCGCCCTGGATCTGCACCTCTGACACCCCGGCAATCCGAACCAGTGCCGGCTTGAGCGTGAACTCCGCAAGCGCGAGCAGCTCGGCCTGAGACCGGGTGGACGACGTCAGGGCATACCCTTGGATTGGGAAGATCGCCGTATTCATCCACTCCACGTCGATCCGGGTCTCGGCGGGGAAATCCGGTCGGATACGCTGGGTCTCGGCCTGGACTCGTTGCAGTGCGACCACCATGTCGGTGCCCCACGCAAACTCCGCGCTGATTTCCGTCGATCCTCGCGACGTGGTCGAGCGGACCAAGCGCACGCCCGGGACCCGTAGAATCGCTTCCTCGAGGGGCCGGGTGATCGTCGGCATCATCCAGGCTGCCGGCTCTTCGCCGGCATCCGCAATGACCTTGACGATAGGGAAGGTGACCGAGGGAAAAATCGCGGCGGGAAGGCGGGCGGCCATGTAGATCCCACCGCCGCATAGCAGCAATAGTACGCCATAGAAAGCTGTGGCGCGGCGACGTACGCCAGCAATCAGGCTCACGGTTGTGCGCGAACCAGGGCGCTGTCGGGAAGTCCGACTTGTCCGTTCGCGATCACCATCGTGCCGGGAGACAAAGGCGGCGTGAGAATCTCAACCAGTCCCCCGTCACGGGCGCCGGTCGTGACTGATACCCAATGTGCGCGTCCTTCCGCGCCGACAACCGCGATCCGGATAGTGCCGTAGATGTCGTCCCGTAGGATGGCCGCTTCCGGCACAACCGGCACGTCGCGTCGTTGCCCGATGCTGATGCGCGCGGTTCCAAATAGGCCAATGCCTATGGGGCCGGAGATAGGAAGCAAATCGATGCGGACCGGGGCATTCAAATTCTCGGCCGAAGCGGCCGGGAGAACACCGTGAACGGTGCCCCTGAGGGGCGCGGATCGCGCCGCAAGATCGACCATCACGGGTTGCCCTGAACGAATCTGTGGGAGGTCGCTTTGCACAGCTTGTGCGATGAATGCCACCGCGCCGTTGGGCGCGAGAATGAGAATATCATCGCCCTCGTTCACGAGATCGCCGGCGTTCGCCGTGTGTGACACGACAACACCCGCTTCGGACGCCCGCAGTGGAGAATGGACGAGGCTCTGTGTGGCGATATCAAGGGCACGCTGCGCGTCGCGCCGCTCCGCCTCCGTGTGTGCGGATGCGAGCATGGCGCGCGCGCCCGCCAACGCCGCGGCGCTGTTCCGAGAAACCAGCGTGCCAAGGTGCTGGCCCGCAGTGACCCGATCACCGTCGGCCACATGCAACGCCGCGACCGAGCCGGTGAAGGGGGCGCGGACGTGGAGCGGTCGCAGCACCTCGGTGTGTCCCGGTGCGCTGATGGTGATTTGCAGCGTCGCGAGCCGGATAGCGGCCACTGTGACGGGCGTAGCACCGCTTCCGGCGGACGTATCAGTCTGTCCCGATTGCGCGGTGTCGCGTTGCTGATCTCGGCCGCTACAACCGATTACCAGCAGCGTCGCTACGAGCCAACGCATCACGGCGTTCCCCAGCGGCCGAGCTGTGCGAGCGCCACGCGATAGTTGAACACGGCCTGGGCGACGGCTTCACTCGCCGCGATCCAATTGGCGTACGCGTCCAACACATCCAGGGCAGTGGTCGCACCACCCCGGTACAAGCTCTCCGACGCCAGATAGGAGTCCTCCGCGGTCGCCGCCGTTCGCACGCGAGCCTCTACCTCGCGGTACCGCGACGCGAGGTCCCCCCGCGCGGCCGCCCACGCGAACTGAGCCTGCCGCCGCACGACGACGGCGAACTGACCCGCCTGTTCCGCCCGCAACCGCGCCTGATCGCGGCGCGCGCGGTAACTGCCGGCGTCGAACACGGGCCAGGACAGGGACAGCAACAACTCCGTGCCCCAGCCCTCGCCGTTATTGATTGCCGGCCCGAACGAGCTGAACGCCGGCTGCGCGCCGGCGTTCATTTGGAGCGCGAGGTGCGGACGTCGCTCGGCCGTGGCCAGCGCGACGCCCCATTGCGCCGCCGTACTCTCGGCCTCCGCCTGGCCAACGTCAGGGACGTCTCGCCATCCTTCCATTCCCGTGTCGGACGGCACGACCGGAGGAGGCGCCTCCAGCACGAGGGGAGCGTCCGGACTGCGACCCAGCACGTCGTTCAGCGCGAGTCGTGCGAGGTCGCGCTGGCGCTCCGCGTCGAGCAGGTCCGCTTCTGCGGTGCCTACCTGTACTCGTGTCTTCAACAGATCACCGGTGACCCCTTCTCCCGCCGCGCGTCGAACCTCGATTACGCCCAGGTAAGTCCGGAGTCGCGCCGCACCTTTCTGCCGCACGGCGATGATCGTGTCGAGCTGCAGCAGTTCCGCGAAATCGCTGCTCACTTGCAGGTCCAGATCCTTCTCTGCGACGCGGTAGCGGGCCAGGCTCGCACGGACTTGCGCGCGCGACGCGGCGACGCCAGCCCGGAGTGCTCCCCCAGCGTAGATCGGTTGTTCGGCGAGTAGTTGCAAGCGGCCGTCGTTCTGTGCGTACCGGCGGGGCGTCCCGCCGTGCACGTCCCCATCGACGGAGAACCGGGGTCCCAAAGAAGCGCGCGCCTCCCGAAGTTGGGCCGCAACCACGCGCGCGTCGAATAAGGCGAGTGGCAGCTGTGCATTGGCGGCGTGCGCTTCACGCAGCGCTCAGCGAGAGTGAGGGGACTCTGGGCGTGCGTGCTCTGCGCGGCGGCGGCGCAAAGGCCGAGCAGCAGCATGATGCGTGTTCGCGAAGGCTTCATCGATCGTGCAAGCTACGCGCTCAAGCTGACAGTAACCTTACAGGGGTGGGAAGGCGACCGCGACGCGGGTGCCCCGGCCCGGGGCGGGTCTGACATCAATGCGCGCGCTGTGGAGGTCGGCGATTCAGCGGGCGATGGGCAGGCCGAGTCCCGAGCCTTCAGCGTGGCCCCGGGCCCGTTCGCCCCGGTAGAACCGCTCGAAGATGTGGGGCAGCTGGTCGCCCGGGATTCCGATGCCGCTGTCTGAAACGACGACGGAACGTTGGCCGTCGCGGGCGGTGACATCCAGACGGACGTTCCCGCCCGCGGGCGTGTACTTGATCGCGTTGTCGAGCACAATGAGGATCAGCCGCTCCACGAGCTCCGCGTCACCGCTGATTGGCGCTTCCTCGAACGCCCCCACGGCCAGCGTCACGCCCTTGTGCTCCGCCAGCGCGCGTGCCGAGGCGACCGCCTGCGACGCGACATCGTCGAGATACAACGATTCCCGGACAACCCTGCGGTCGCCGGCGTCGGCGCGTGCCAGGGTGAGGAGGTCGCCCACGATTCCGCCCAACCGGTTCGCCTCCCGCTCGATCGCTTGAAACGTCTTGGCGTCGTCCATGGGATCGCGTGGTTGCGCCAGCGCCAACTCGGTGCGCGTGCGCAGGATCGTCGCGGGCGTGCGCAGCTCATGCGCGGCATCGGCCATGAAGCGGCGCATCTGTTCCATCGAGCGCTCGACGGGAATGGAGGATTGGCGCGCGAGCAGAAACCCGCCGACGGCGACAAGCACCAGTGCGGCGAGGGCGGTGGCCCCAAAGATCCCGATCAACGAGGCGTATTGCTCTCGCAGATTCGGCCGTTCGCCGATGGCGATCGCGACGTACGAAGCATTGGCGCGCCCAGCGAATCGTTCGCCATGTAACCGGAGCTCGTGACCCGGCATGGGGCGGTGCACGTCGACGCGGGCATCGGCCGCGGCGGTCCGTGCCGCTGAGGCGATCCAGGCATCGGCCTGCGCGGGAATGATCGGATGACCGGCGCCGTCGAACAGATACAGGGCGCGATCGGGGATGTGCAGCTCCTCCACCGCATCGGCCGGACCTTTCGAAGCGCGCTCGATCTCCCAATCGTGCGTGGCTCGCTCGACGGCGTTGGTGGCAGCAACGAGCGACGCGTCGATGCGGCGCGAGACCTGCTTCCCGATGGCGAGGAATACGCCGGCGCCGAGCAGCAGCAGGATGACGGCAAACGTGGCCGCGTACCACAGCGTAAGCCGCACGCGCAGCGCACCGAGCGTCATCCCGACAGCCCCAATCGATAGCCGGCGCCGCGGACCGTACGAATGAGCTTCGGCTCGAACCCGTCGTCGATCTTGCTGCGCAACCGCCGCACCAGCACCTCGAGCACGTTCGCGAACGGATCGTGATTGTTGTCCCAGATGTGCGCCGTGATCGACGAGCGATCGACCACCTGGTCCCTGCGCCGCAGCAACAGCTCGAGCAGCGCAAACTCCTTCGCGGTGAGATTGATGGGTCGCCCGCCGCGGCGCACCGCCCGCGCTCCAAGGTCGACCTCGAGATCCGCGACCCGTTCGAGGGCAGGGGTGAGCGTCAACGCGCGGCGCCGTGCAAGCGCCTGCAAGCGCGCGACCAGCTCGCGAAACGCGAACGGCTTGGTGAGATAGTCGTCAGCACCGACGGCGAGGCCGCGCACGCGATCGTCCACGGCGTCGAGCGCGGTCAGCATGAGGACGGGTGCGGTGATCGTGCTGCGCCGCAGCTCGGCACACAGGTCGAACCCGGTGCCGCCGGGCAGGCGAACGTCGAGAATGATCACGTCGTAGTCGCCGACGAGCGCCTGCTCCCGGCCGTCGGCGAAGCTGGACGCCACTGTGGGATCGATGCGATGCTCCCGCAAGCCGTCACGCAGCAGGCCGGCCAGCTCGGGATCGTCTTCTACGATCAGCACCCGCACAGACGCAAAGATTCGTCGACCGGTGACGCGGGCGCCAGAGGCAGGGTTGGTAGGTTACACTTCAGCACACTTTTGGAGGACTGATGATCGGACTGTTCGCACTCGCACTACTTGTCCAAACTCAGCAACCCGCCCAACCAGCCCAAACGCGCAATTTCTACCACGTCGTCGGCCGCATTCCGCTTGCCGGCGAAGGCGGCTGGGACTACCTCGCGGTCGACAGCGCCGCGCACCGGCTCTATGTCTCCCGCGGCACGCACGTCGCCGTGATCGATCTCGATCGGGATTCGGTGATCGGTGACATACCGAACACCAACGGTGTGCACGGCATCGCCTTCGTGCGGGAGCTGAATCGTGGCTTCACCAGCAACGGCCGCGATACCACGGTGACGATCTTCGACCTCAAGACGCTCGTGGCAATCTCGGTGGTCAAAGTCACCGGTCGCAATCCCGACGCGATCATTTACGATCCGGTCTCGCGCCGCGTGTTCACGTTCAATGGCGGCGGCGCAAATGCCACCGCGATCGATCCGCAATCCGGGACCATCGTTGGTACGCTCGACCTGGGGGGCAAACCTGAGAACGCGGTGCCGGATGGGCGCGGCATGATGTACGTCAACATCGAAGACAAGAGCGAGATCGTTGCCTTCGACCCGCGTACGCTCACCGTGCGGGCACGCTGGCCACTCGCCCCCTGCGAGGAGCCGTCGGGGCTCGCCATGGACCGCCGCACGCGCCGTCTGTTTGCCGTATGCGGGAACGGCCTGATGGCGGTTGTCGATCCGGACAAGGGGCGCGTCGTGACGACCCTACCGATCGGCGCTGGCACCGATGGCGCGGCGTTCGATCCGGCCCCCGCGTTCGCGGTGAGCTCGAATGGCGAGGGGACGATGACGGTGGTCCACGAGGAATCGCCGGACAGCTTCCGCGTCGTGGCCACGGTCCCCACGCAGCGCGGCGGCCGCACGATCGCGCTCGATGAGCGCACGCACCGGCTGTACACGATTGCCGCGCAATACGGGCCGCCGCCGGCGCCCACCGCCGACCGTCCCAATCCCCGGCCGCCCGTCGTTCCCGGATCGGTGGTCGTGCTGATCCTGGAGCGCTAGGCGCTCAGTTGCCGGTGACGATGCGCTTGTAGCTGTCCGGATTCCACCGCGGGCGTTCCGGCGTGTTCGCGATCTCGAGTCCGAGGTAGAAAATCAATCGCGCGACGCGCGATTCCTTTTCGGCGTCGATCTTGTCCGGCGAATCACTCACCTGGTGATAATCGGCATGCGTGCCGCTGAAGAAAAACAGGATCGGCACGCCTTTGCGCGCGAAGTTGAAGTGGTCGGAGCGGAAATAGAAATTTTCCTGCGGCCAGAGGTCGTCGATCGCGCGCATGCTCAGCTCGGGATGCGCGCCGGCGACGCGTTCCAGCGTGGTGCCCAGATCCGAGTGCTCCTTGCCGATCGCGACGATGGTGTCTTTCCAGTTGCGGCCGATCATGTCGATGTTGAGGTCGGCGACGATGTTCGCGACCGGCACGGTGGGATGGTCGGCGAAATACGCGCTGCCCCATAGCCCCTTCTCCTCGCCGCTCACGTTCAAAAAGACGACGGACCGCTTGGGCCGGGGGTGGAGGCCGGCAAACGCTTCGGCAATTTCGATCACGGCGACGGTTCCCGAGCCGTCGTCGTCGGCGCCATTGCAGATCGAGTCGGCGCCCTGTGCGCGGCAGCCGCCCGAGCCGCGTGGGCCCGCCACACCAACGTGATCCATGTGGCCGCTGAAAACCACGTATTCATTCTTCAAGGTGGGGTCGCTGCCCTCGAGAATGGCTACGACATTGGGAGCGGATTTCTTCTCCACAGCGCGAATACGCGCATGTAGATGCAGGGCGGCATCGGCAAGCGGTTTCACTGCAAAAGCGCTCGCGGCTTGCGCCGCGTCCCAGTCGACGCCGAATCGCGCCAGCAGGTGCTGCGCGGATGCAACGCGGATCGCCAGCTCGATTGGTGGGCCGACCTGCCGGCTTGGATCGCGGAGCTGCGGTCCGGCGGTGCGCGAGATGACACGCGCCCAGGTCGTGTCGGACAACATGGTGACGTACATGACCCCCGCCGGCTTCCAGCCAAACAGCCGCTGCCGCTCCAGCCGGTTCCGCGGGCCGGACGCAATGATCGCCATCTTGCCAGCCACCCGTGCGGTGTCGGCAGGAAGCGGTCCGGACAGCGGGCCGGAGATGAGCACCAGGTCTCCCGCGTAGTCGCCGCTCTCGAACATGACGTCCGTCATCCGGAAATCGACGCCGTAGCGCAGGGTGACATCGTCACCGGCGCCGTGCACGAACGCGACGGAGCTGTCCGGCATCACCTGGACTCGATCGATCGCATAGCGCTGAAGAAATCCGCCGCTGTCACCCGCAGGCCGGAGTCCCAGTCGGCGGTATTCGCGCGCGATGTAATTCGCCACCTCATCGAGCTCCGGGCTGGGCGTGTCGCGGCCGCGCATGGAGTCGTCGGCGATGATGCCGATACGGCGGCGGATGTCGGCTGGTGTAATCGTTAGCGCGGCGCGCTGAGCGGACGCGGCGGGGGGCGCCTGGAGAAGCGCACTCGACAGCAGGAGTAATGCGAGCAAAAACGCCTCAGGAGAAGGAAGGAAGGAAAAGTAACGCGCCCGATCGTGTGCGACTACGATCGGGCGCGTCCGGTTTCAGTCTGCACAGCTACGGTTTGCGTCGCCGCACCTCGGGCTCATTGCGAGGCTTCTCGCGTGGCGGATCGCGTCGAGACTCGGCACGCGGCGCCGGTTGATTCCGTGGCTCGTTCCGCGGCTCCGCGCGGCGTGGCTCGCTGCGCGGCTCGCTTCGTGGTTCAGCGCGTGGTGTGACACGCGGCGGTTCGCTCCGTGGCTCGACGCGCCGCGGCTCGTCCCGGCGGGGCTCGTTGCGCGGCTCCACCTTACGCGGGCTGTCATCACGTACACCAGGCCGCTCCCGCGTTGGCTGGATCATGGGACGCTCACTGGGCTGGCCGCCCCTGCGGTCATTGCGATTGTCCGGGTGATCCGGGTGATCCGGGCGATCCGGGTGGTCCGGGTGGTCCGGGTGGTCGCGTCGATCATTGCCGCGATCGTCATTGCCGTTGTTCCCGTTCCCGTTCCCGTTGCCGTTGTTGCCATTGCCACCATGATTACCGTTGTTCCCGTCGCCGTTATGGCCGTTGTCGCCCGGACGATCGCGACGGTCACGCACGTTCGGCGGCTGAATCCCCAATCCGCCGAGATCCCGGCCGGTGACGCCGCGCCGCGTGTTGTCATTAACGGGCCGCTCACGCTCCCGCGAGACGAAGGCGTCGCGGCTGGGTCGCTCGCTCCCCCAATCCTTGAAGATGAAGCGAGGCTGCGGGCGATACGGCCGCACGAAGACAACGTTCCGCCCGCCATAGTACCGATATGGGTAATACCAGGGGTCGTCGTACACGAACATGCGGAAACGCACGCACGAATTGAAATAGGGATCCCAATACGGATAACTCACGTACGAGTGGCAGTCGTAGCAGAGGAAGCGAGGATAGTCGTAGTGCTGTCCGACGTTGTACGACACGACATCGTAGTCCCAGTCGGTGTAGCCTTCGGGAACGATGCGCTCGGCCAGGTCAGTCATTGCGACATATGGATCGCCGCGCACGCGACCATCGGCGATCACGCGGTAGTCCCAGTGATCGCCACTTTCGATGCCAGCGTAGCTGAACGCATCGGCCGACGCGACCGCGAAGAGATAGCCGACGCCGGGGTAGTCGTCGATGGTGAACGCCTCCCGCGCCAGCTCGTTGCCGTCGACCTCGAAGTCCCGGCCGCCACGCGCAAAGTTGTCCTCCCACGGTTCACGCGGGAACAACACGCGCACGCGACCGTCCGTATCGACGCGGAAGATCGTGACGTAAGCGTCATGGTCGATGCGGAAGTACAGCCGGACCCGCTCACCACGGGTATAAACGGCCGCATCACCACGGTTGGTCCACAGCTCGACGCGCGGGCGGTACAAGCTCGGATCCCGAACGGCGGGCGTGGACACGAAGGTCAGGCTCAGCAACGCGATGTGTGTAAACATGGTACCTCCCGCCCCCCTCTAGGCAGAGACTGTGCCAGCGGTAGAATTCAGCTAAATTATATTGCTATAATGACTTGGCTGTGTCCCATTTCTCGGCGGTTGTCTCAATTAGAGGACATTTTGTGCCGCAGCGTCTAGACCTGCTGGATCCGGCCGAGGTCGCCCGGCTCGGTGGGATCGAGATTGTTGCCGAGGGGGTGGTCGAAGGCTTCCTCGCGGGCCTGCACAGCTCCCCGTTCCGGGGCTTCTCCGTGGAGTTCACTGAACACCGCGCATACCAAGCAGGCGACGAGCTGCGGTATCTCGATTGGCGTATCCTGGGCCGCTCCGACCGTTTGTTCGTGAAGCAGTTTGAGGAAGAAACAAACCTTCGCTCCATGATTCTGGTCGACGCGAGCCGGTCGATGGCATGGCACGGCGCGCCCGAGCGCCTCACCAAGCGCGCATATGCGGACCGGTTAGCCGCCGCGCTCGCCCTGATTCTCTTACGCCAGCGCGATGCAACCGGGCTCGTCACATTCGACGAGCAAGTGCGTCAGGTAATCCCGCCGCGCGTGAAGGCCGGTCAATGGACGCGCATCGTGCGCGGGCTGCTCGATACGCCTGACGGGGAGGGTACAGCGGCACACGCTGCGCTGCAGCGCCTCACCGCGCTGCTGGCTCGACGCGGGATGGTTGTCTTGATCTCGGATCTGTTGTTCGATCGCGAGCTGGCGCTGGCGGCGCTGCGCTACCTGCGGCACCGTGGCCACCAAGTCGTCGTCTTTCACCTCATGGATCCAGCGGAGGTAGAGCTCGGTGGCCCGCCCGAGGTCCGCTTCCGTGATCCGGAGTCCGCCCTCAGCGTCGTGGTGCGGCCCCGGGAGTTGGCACGCGCCTATGCCGCCACGGTGCGCCGCGAAATAGCCGCCTGGCGAAAAGCGTGCAGGCGTCATGGCATCGCGTACCATCACGTACAAACTGATCTGCCGTTCGGCATGGCGCTGCGACTTCTCACGTGAGTTTCATCCATCCGCTGGCGCTGTTGGGGCTCGCGGCCGCGGCGATTCCGGCGTTACTGCATCTGCTCCAACGTCGCATTCCCCCCGAGCTGGATTTTCCACCGGTGCGCTACCTCAGCGCGGCCGAGCGCGAAAGCGCGCGGCGACTGCGCCTGCGTCATCTGCTGCTGCTGATTCTGCGCACTGCGCTGATCGTCACGATCGTTCTCGCAGCCGCCCGGCCCCTGATGCGGGTCCACGGCGTGGGCGGCGGCGCGCACGAACCGACGGCGGTCGTGGTCATTCTCGATAACTCCCCGTCGTCTGGCGCGATGGTCGACGGCGGTCTCGTGATGGACCGGCTGCGTGTAGCGGCGACGTCGTCGATTGGCCGCACCACCGCGGCCGACCGCGTGTGGCTCATGCTTTCCGACGGCGTGATGCGCGGCGGCACGCGCGAGGCGCTGCTCGCCACGGTCGACAGCGCGCATGCGGGATGGCAGCGACTGGACGTCGTCGACGCGGTCCAGCGTGCTGCACGTCTGGTGGACGGGCAGCCGCTCCCAGGACGCGAAGTACACCTGCTCAGCGACTTGCAGAACACGGCGGTCGCAACGGGAAAGGCGCTGATCCCGCGCGGCGTGCGAGTCCTCGTCCTCGCGCCGGGACGCGGCGCGTCTAACCATGGCATCGCCGCCGTCAAAGTGAGTGAAGGTGCTGTCGTGGTCGAGTTGAGCGGATCGACCATGGGCAACAACGAACGCCCGCAACCCATTCCCGTTACGCTGCGCATCGGTGGGGAGCGCCGCGATCGCGGCGAAATTGCAGCACGCGGGCTGGCGACGCCCGCAGGCGACCGTGCGGGAGGGCTCGCGGGCGCCGCGGTCACGGTGTCGCTTCCCGCTCAGTCGCTCACGCCGGGGTGGCGGGCCGGTGAAGCGGCGCTCGAACCCGATGAGCTCCGCGCCGACGACCGGCGCCCGTTTGCGTGGCGTGTCGCGCCGCGCGCGCGTGTCGCAGCAACTGCGGACGCGGGCGGTTTCGTCGCGGCGGCCCTTGCGGTGCTCCGGGACGGACGGCGCATCGAGGACGGGCGCGATGTAATCATCAGTGGAGGCGACACGCCAGGCGGCGCCCACGCGATCGTCCAGCCGCCAGCTGATCCGGCCCTGCTTGGCCAGGCGAACCGCTCGCTGGCGTCTCGTGGTGTGCCGTGGCGCTGGGGCCAACCGGGGACACCAGGACCGATCGCGGCGCCGGACATCGCATCCCTGAATGGCGTGCCGGTGGTGCGGCGCTACCGTCTGGAGGGGGGAGCCGACGTGTTAGCCACGGTCAATGGGGAGCCATGGCTGGTGCGTTCGGGCGGCGTCGTGCTACTCGGCAGCAGGCTCGATACCGCATGGACCGCGTTGCCGGCCGCCCCGGGTTTTGTGCCGTTCGTGGACGCGCTGGTCAATCGTATCGTCGCTGGTGAAGCGGACGTCGCGACTGCTGAAGGCGCGCCGCGCGTCGAGTTTCGCACGCGGGGCGCGGATACGATCGGGGCGACGGTCTTTGGTCCCGATGCCCGCGAATCCGATTTGACACCGGCACCGCTGCCGCTCGCGGTGACGGCATTCGGGGGAAAGGATCGTGCGGCGGTGCTGTCCGCGGATCGATTCGCGGCCGAGCGCTTCGCCGGCACTCGGCGCGCCGACGCGAGCGCGATGTTGCTCATTCTGGCCCTGTTGCTGGCCGCCGCCGAGCTTGGAGTCGCGACCCGCACGCGCTGATGCCGCTCGACTTTTTGCTCGACCGGTTTCATGAGCTCCCCGCGACGCGCTCGCTCATCGAGCAGCTGCCGGCCGCGGGGGCGCGCGTTGGTCTGGGTGGACTGCCGGGTTCGAGCCCGGCGGTGCTGGTCGCCACGCTCGTCCGACACCTCCCCCAGCGTGTGTTCGCGGTTGTCGCGCCCACGCCGGCGGACGGCGAGCGCTGGCTCGCCGACCTGCAGACGTTGCTTGGCCCCGCCGGCAGCGCGCTCTATCCCCAGCGCGAGTCGTTGGGGGCCGAGGAGCCGCACTATGAGCTGGCCGGCGAGCGTATCGAGACGCTAGAGGCATTGCTGCGCGGCGCGGTGCGTGTCTTGATCACGACGGCGCGCGCCAGTGCTGAGCGCACGGCCGTGCCGGCGGCGCTGGAAGAGGCGCGCCTCGTGATTGCGGCGAGCAAAGTGGAAAGACGCCTCACCGCAACCTCCCAACGGTTGGACGCCATGGGCTACGAGCGCGTTCCCACCGTCACGGAAGTTGCGCAGTACAGCGTGCGCGGCGGCATCCTCGACCTGTATGGCTTCGGCATGGCCGCGCCGGCGCGAATCGAGTGGTGGGGCGAGGAGGTCGTGTCGGTTCGGAGTTTCGATCTGGACACGCAACGCTCGGGCGAGGCGCTCGATCGGGTGACGATCCTCCCCGTGCGGGCCGAAATGGCCGGGGGTGACGTCCGCGGGGGGGCGACGCATTCCCACCGCTCGAACCTGCTGGACCTATTCCCCACTGATACCGTTGTCGTTATCGACCAGGAGTCCTCCGTCCAGCAGGAGGTGCAACGGGCCTGGGCGGATGCCGCGCACCACCTGGAAATCGCGCGCCGCATGGGTGAGGAGTCGCCGCCACGCGAGGAATTGCTGCTCGAGCCTGCTGTCTGGCGGGCGCGGCTCGGCGGTCTGGCTCGGCTTGCGCTGTCGGATGCCGAGACAGAGCAGCGGTTTCCGATTGCTCCGCCCGAGCACGTGGATCGCGACCTGAAGCGGCTGCGGCAGATCGTCATGGCACCTCCGCCCACGGTCATCCTGTGCGACAACGAAGGGCAGCTCGAACGGCTGGAGGAGCTGATTGGAGCCGATCGGGCCACGCTGGCGGTTGGCGCACTGGACGGCGGATTCATCATGCCGACGCTGCGCGTGTTGACCGATCATGAAATCTTCCGGCGCGCACACCGGCTGCGGCGGCCGCGGCGCTATCGCAGCGCCGTTACCACCGCGGCGTCGCGGCCGCTCACGCCCGGCGGCTACGTCGTGCATCTCGAGCACGGCATCGGCATTTATCGGGGACTGCAGACGATTGCGGTCGGCTCAGATGGAGCGACGCTGGAGGTCGCGATCGTGGAGTACGAAGGCGGCGCGCGTCTCAATGTGCCCCTGTACCGCATCGATCAGCTCGAGCCGTACCGGACGGTCGGTGGAGGTGAGGGCGAGGCGCCGCCGCCGCGTCTCCACCGGCTGGGCGCGTCGACGTGGCAGCGCCAGCGTGACAAGACGCGCGCGGCGATACGCGCGATGGCTGCCGAGCTGCTGGACCTGTACGCCCGGCGGCAAGTCGCCAGTGGGTACGCCTTTCCGTCCGATACACCGTGGCAGCGCGAGCTCGAGTCCGCCTTCCTTTATGAAGACACGCCCGACCAGCGGCGGGCTTCCGACGAGGTGAAGCGCGACATGGAGCGGCCGCGCCCCATGGACCGGCTGCTCGTCGGCGACGTTGGATATGGAAAGACGGAAGTCGCGGTGCGGGCAGCGTTCAAGGCCGTGCAGGCGGGCAAACAAGTGGTCGTGCTCGTGCCCACCACCATTCTCGCCGAGCAACATGGCCGCACGTTCCGGGAGCGGCTGGCCGACTATCCCGTCCGCATCGAGGTTTTGTCGCGCTTTCGCAGTGCCAAAGAGGCGGCGCCGATCGTGCAACGAATCGTGGCGGGTGAGGTGGACATCCTGATCGGAACGCACCGCCTGCTGTCTCCCGACGTGACGTTCAAGGATCTCGGCCTGCTGATCGTCGACGAGGAGCATCGCTTTGGCGTCAAGCACAAGGAACGGCTCAAGACGCTCAAGCTCAGCGTTGATGTGCTGACGCTGACTGCCACGCCCATTCCCCGCACGTTGCACCTCTCACTCGCAGGGTTGCGCGACCTCGCGCTGCTGGAGACGGCTCCCAAGGATCGCTCACCGGTGCTCACGTTCGTCGAACCCTGGGATGACGCGCTCCTGGAGGAGGCGCTCGCGCGCGAGCTCGATCGCGGTGGCCAAGTGTACTTCGTGCACAACCGCATCGAGACCATCGAGACGATCGGCGCACGGGTGCAGTCGCTCGCGCCGCGGGCCCGGCTGGCGGTGGCGCACGGGCAAATGCGCGAGCAGGATCTCGAGGCGGTAATGGGGAAATTCGTACGGGGCGAAGTGGACGTGCTCGTGTCGACGATGATCGTCGAGTCTGGGCTCGACGTGCCGAACGCCAATACGATGGTCGTGGACCGCGCCGATCGCCTGGGGCTGGCGCAACTGTATCAGCTCCGGGGCCGCGTAGGACGCAGCCATCGTCGCGCCTTCTGCTATCTGCTCATCCCCGATCTGGTGGATGCGCAAGCCGAGGAACGTTTGCAGGTGCTCGAGCATCATACCGATCTGGGGTCGGGCTACCGCATCGCGTTGCGCGATCTGGAGCTCCGCGGCGCCGGCAACCTGCTCGGTGGCGAACAGTCGGGACACGTGCAGGCAGTGGGATTCGACATGTACCTGCGGTGGTTGGAAGAAGCGGTGCGCGGATTGAAGAGCGGGGGCCAGAAGACGGGGATCAAAGAGCAATGGACGCCGCCGGACGTCACGCTCGACGCACCGGCACACCTGCCGGATGCATATGTCGCCGACGACGATGCGAAGCTGGATTTGTACCGGCGGCTGGCGCGGCTGGAGCAGCCAGGTGAGATTCAAGCCGTTCGTGACGAGCTACGCGACCGGTTCGGGCCCTTACCGGCAGAGGCCGAGCGCCTGTTGCTCGTCGCCGAGCTTCGCGCGCTGGGAGCCCAGATGGGCCTGGAGATGGTGCTCATCAAGGGCGACGAGGCGCGACTGACGTTCCGGCGCGATGCCGCGCCGCGGCTGGCGGGCCTGCAAGTGGCGCTCGAAGCCGTGCAATTCGAAGCTGACGTGCGGCGCGCGGTGCCGCTCTCCCTCAGGCTCCGCCGGCTCGGCGGAGAGTCGATCGGCCCCGGCCTGGTCCGGGCGCTCACGGCCGTTCTGCGGGACCATCACGGTCAATAGAGAAAGAGGAAACGGATGCGACGTACAAGTCTGGGGTGGTCGGCGCTGGCCCTGGGGGTACTGGGATGGGGGTGGGGCTGCAACGCCGTGCGGGATGCCATCTCGCCGCGAGCCGAAGTCGTCGCTCGCGCCAACGACCAGACGCTCAGTGTCGAGCGCCTTGCCGGATGGGCCGGCTCGAGCAAGCAGGTGCCGCTCGAGCCGCTGGCCTTCAGCCGGCTCTCGCACGTGTGGGTGGACTACTCGCTGTTCGCGCAGGCGCTGGCGGCGGGTAAGGATCTGAGGGATTCCGCCACGGTACTGGACGCGATGTGGCCGCTCGTGTCGCAGCTCAAGTGGGAGCGATTCCACGACAAGCTGACTGCGCGCACCGAGCTCAACGCGCAGCAAGTCGATTCGGCGTACTCGGCGGGACAAGTCCGGATGTTTCAGCACATCCTTTTCCAGGTCCCACCCAACGCCGCGCCGACGGTGGACGCGCAGAAGCGCCATGCCGCCGAGCAGCTACTCCCTCAGGCGCGAAGCGCGGGCGCGCGGTTTGCGCAGCTCGCCTCGCACTACTCGGACGATCCGGGATCGAAGGTGCAGGGCGGGTCGCTCGGTCTTTCGGCGCGCGGTCAATTCGTGCCGGCATTCGAAGATGCGGCGTGGGAGCTGAGTCCGGGCGGCGTGAGCGCCGTGATCAAGAGTCCCTTTGGCTATCATATCATCCGGCGCCCGCCGCTCGCGGAGGTGCGCGATTCTTTCCGGACGGGCGTCCAAGACCGGATGATGATTCACGGCGACTCGCTCTATCTCGACAGTTTGACGATCAAGCGACACATCGAGCCGGTGGATCGTGCGCCCGCGTACGTGCGCACGGCAATCCAGGATCCCGAGGCGTCGCGCTATAGCAGCCGTGTGCTTGTCAGCTATCGCGGCGGATCGCTGAAAGTGCGCAACCTCATCCGGTGGCTGTCGGCGCTCGATCCGCAGGTGCTGCAGGCGCTGCCGCAGGCGACCGACGATCAGATCAATCAGTTCCTCAAGGCGATCACGCAGCGTGAGCTGCTGCTGCAGCAAGCCGATTCCGCCAAGGTCACGCTCTCGGAGCAGGACTGGCAGCAGATCCGTTCCGAGCACGACTCGGCCATGTTCATGCTTGGCTCGGTGCTCAACATCACGCCCGCGCTGGTGCGCGACTCCGCGGACAATCCCGCGGACCGCGTCAACATCGCCATGGCGCGCGTGAACGACTATCTCGACCGTGTGCTGCAGGGCCGCGCGCGTTTTTTCCCTGTGCCGCCCTTCCTGGGCGAAACACTACGCGAGCGGGCCCGCTGGAACGTCGATGAGGCGGGTGTGCGCCGCGCGGTCGAACGCGCACAGGAGCTGCGCGCATCCACCGATTCCAGCCGCGGCGCGCCGCGCATTCAGCCCGCGCCAGGACCCGCCCCGATCGATACGAGCCGGCGCGGCGCGGCGCGGGCGCGCCCCAATCGATGAAGCGCCTGATCGTTTTGCTGCTGGTGCTGGCGATACGCACCGCGGCCGCGCAGCAGCCGGTCGACCGCATCGTGGCGGTGGTCGGGACGCGCCCTATTCTGGCCTCGCAAATCGAAGAGGAAATGGTGCAGGCGCAGTCGCAGGGACAACAGATCCCCACCGATTCGGCCGGCCAGGCGGCGATGCGTCGCCAAATCCTCGACCGCTTGATCGAGCTCGAGCTGCTGGTGCAGCAGGCGCAGCGCGACACGTCGATCAAGGTGACGGATCAGGAGGTGCTGGATCAGGTCGAGCAGACATACCAGAACGTCCGCAAACAATTCAGCTCCGAGAACGATTTTCGGGACCAGATCCGGCAGGCGCGCTTCGGCTCGGTCGAAGAGTGGCGGCGCTGGCTCGCGGACGAGCAGCGCCGGCAGCTGTTCGCGCAGCGGTTAATCGAGACGCAGCGTCAGAAAGGCAAACTGCGTCCCATCCCGCCCACCGAAGCGCAGATGCGGGAGTTCTGGGAGGAGAACAAGTCGCAACAGCCGCGACGCCCGGCGACCATCTCGTTCCGCCAGCTCGTGGTGCGGCCGATGCCCGACTCGGTGGCCCGCCGCACGGCGTACGCGCGCGCGGAGTCGCTGGTGGTGGAGCTGCGGCACGGCGCGGACTTCGCGAACGCCGCGAAGCGGTTTTCGGGCGACAGCGCCTCGGCGACGCAGGGCGGCGAGCTGGGGTGGTTCCGACGCGGAGTGATGGTCAAGGAGTTCGAAGACGTCGCATTCCGCCTGCGGCCCGGCGAGATCTCACCCGTGGTCGAGACCTCGTTCGGCTTCCATATCATCAAAGTCGAGCGCACGCAGCCGGCGGAAATCCTGGCCCGGCACATTCTCATCATGCCGGAAGTCACTGCCGGGCAAGTGACGCTCGCGCGGCACCTGGCTGACTCACTCCATGACGTGCTCGCGAATGGCCACGGCGCCTCATTCGATTCGCTCGCGAAAGCATTCGCCGATCCGCTGGAGCCCAGGCTCGCGGAGGATGCGCCGCTCACCGACGTGCCGCCGGAATACCAGCAGCTGATTGCGACGGATTCGACGCTCGGGCTCAAGCCGGTCGTGACCATTGGTCCGCAAACGCCGCGACCGAAGTTCGTCGTCCTGGAAGTCACCGCTCGGCATCCGGCGGGCGAGCTGTCATTTGACGACGTCAAACTGCGAATTCGTCAGTCGCTCAGTGACCAGCTCGGCATCCGTCATTACATCGACCAGCTGAAGCGTCAGACCTATATCGACATCAGGCTCTAACGTGGCGCGCGTGGCCACCTCCCGGCCGCGATTGGCCGTCGCCGTGGGCGACCCGCGCGGCATCGGCCCGGAAGTCGTTCAGAAGGCGCTCCGGCAACCGCTCGACGCCGACATCACCATTGTTGGAGACGGGGAAAGGGTGGGAGGTCCCCGCACCCACCCACTCACCGACACGGCTGCCGGACGGTTGGCAGCCTCCGCCATCGAAACGGCAGCCAACATGGCGCTGCGCGGCGAGGTCGATGCCATCGTCACCGGCCCCGTCCACAAGCTGGCGTTGCACGCCGCAGGGTACCGCTATCCGGGCGTCACGGAGTTCCTGTCCCACCTCGCCGGCGACACACCCGTCGCGATGATGCTCGCCACCGGCAGGCTGCGTGTCGTACTCGTGACGACGCACCTGCCGCTGCGCGACGCGATCACCAGTCTGACCACCGAGCGCATCGTCGCCGCGGGGCGCCTCACGACGGACGCACTGCGGCAGTGGTGGGGAATCGCCGAACCCAGGCTCGCGGTGTGCGCGCTGAATCCGCACGCGGGAGAGGGCGGCCTCTTTGGCGACGAAGACGATCGCGTGCTCAAGCCGGCGGCGGCGGCGCTCGGCGCGGTGGGCCCATTGCCGGCTGACACCGTGTTCGTGAAGGCGCTCCGGGGCGAGTTCGATGCGGTTTTGGCGCCCTATCACGACGTCGGCATGACCGCGGTGAAGGTCTCGGGATTCGGCACCGGCGTGAACGTGACGTTGGGCCTGCCGTTTATCCGCACGTCGCCCGATCATGGGACGGCGTTTGACATCGCGGGGAAGGGAATCGCGGACGCCGGCTCGATGCGCGCGGCATTGGAGCTGGCGGTGCACCTCGCCGGCGCCCGGCGCGCGGGGAACGACTAGCTCGACGGCTCCGGGACGTGCGTGGTCGCCGGCCATACCCGCACGCGTCCCACACGGCGGCCGTCCATCTCGAGAATCTCGAATGTCGCGCCCAGCAGCGTCACGCGGTCGCCGACCTTCGGCAGCCGTCCCAGCTGCCCAAACAGCAGACCGCCGATCGTCGTGTAATCGGAGTCGTCGAGATGCAGCCGCAGCAGCCGGTTGACGTCCGCGATTTCGGCACTGCCTGCAAGAATCGGCACACCGCTCGTTCCCGGACCGTCGGCGATCGCGGCGGACGTCGGCACCGGCGCTTGATCGTATTCATCGTAGATGGGACCTACGATCTCCTCGAGCAGGTCTTCCATCGTGACGAGCCCCGCCGTGCCGCCGAACTCGTCGAGCACGATCGCCAAATGCACCTTCTGGCGTTTCATATCGGCCAATACGTCTTCGACCTCGCGCGTGCCCGGCACGAAGAAGGCGGGCCGGGCGATGTCCTGCACCGGGGCGTCCGCGCCGGCCAGCAGACCGCGCAAAATGTCCTTGGCGTGGACGATGCCCACGACGTCGTCGAGGGACTCGCCGGTCACGGGGTACCGCGAGCGGCCCGCGGCGGCGACGCGGTCCGCGGCTTCGGCGAGCGACGCCTCGGCAGGGAGCGCGACGATTTGCGTCCGCGGCGTCATCACGTCACGGGCGTTTTTTTCGCTGAACTCGAACACGCCTTCGAGCATGCGCGCGTCGCCGGCGCGGAGGCCACCGGTTTTGCGGCTCTGCTCGACCAGCATGCGGATCTCCTCGGGGGAGTGGACGCGATCGAGCTCCGGGTTCGAGCTCTTGATGCCGAGCAGCCGCAGCAGGATTCGCGCGCTCCAGTTGAGCAGGAGATTGAACGGGCGGGTGATCCACGAGAAGACGATGAGCGGCGTCGCGACCCAGCGGCTGGTGACCTCGGGGTGGGTAATGGCCCAGGTCTTCGGCACCAGCTCGCCGAACACGACATGCAGGAAGGACACCCCGCCCACGGCCACGATGGAGGCGATCCCCCCGCGCGTCATGAAGTCGAGACTGCGAGGAAGCGCGGCAAACCAGTCGCGAAACAGATGGGCGACCGTGTCCTCGGCGACAAACCCCAGCAGGATGGAGGTGAGGGTAATGCCGAGCTGCGTCGCCGACAGCAGGCGGTAGAGGTCGCCGAGCGCTTTGCGCACCGTCCGCGCTTTGCGGTCGCCGCGTCGCACCATCGCCTCGATACGCGTGCGGCGGGAGGCGACCAGGGCGAATTCGGCCGCCACAAAAAAGGCGTTGGCGGCAACCAGCAGCACAATGGCCAGCAAGCGCAGACCCAGGACGTTCACGGCCTAATAGTATTAGATTTGCGCCGAGGACACATCCGTGCTGCCTGCTGAAGCCCACTGTACCTATCGCGCTCCGCTCAACATCGAGACTCGGCGACGGCTGGCGCTCGCGTTCGCCATCACGCTCCTCGTGATGGTGATCGAGCTGGTCGGCGGCTGGCTTTCGGGATCGTTGGCGCTGCTCGCCGACGCCGGTCACATGCTGGCAGACGGGGCGGCGCTGGCCATCGCGCTCTTTGCGGCATGGATTGCGCAGCGGCCCGCCACGCCGCAACGCTCGTTCGGCTTCATGCGCGTCGAGGTCTTTGCGGCACTGGTCAATGGCGCTGTGCTGATCGTGATCGCGATCGGGATCGGTATCGAGGCGTGGCACCGCCTGCGCGCGCCGACCCCGGTGAACGGCGGCCTGCTGCTGGGCATCGCCGGCATCGGACTGCTGGCGAATGTCGTCGCCGCTGTGGTGCTGCATCGCGGGCACCAGCATTCACTCAATCAACGCGCCGCCTATCTCCACGTCCTCGGCGATCTCCTCGGGTCAATCGGCGCGCTGCTTGCCGGCGTCATCGTCCTCACACTCGGCTGGACGCTGGCGGATCCCTTGATCTCGGTCTTCATCGGCGCCCTCGTGCTGGTGAGTGCCTGGCGACTGGTGAAGGAAAGCGCCGACGTGCTGCTCGAAGCCACGCCCCCGCACATCGCACTTTCCGACGTGCATGAGCGCATCGCATCGGTGCCCGGTGTCGACTCGGTCCACGACTTGCATCTGTGGACGGTTACGAGCGGCGTGGTCGCGATGAGCGGGCACCTGGTCGTGAAGAATCCCACGGATAACCAGCCGGTGCTGGAAGAGGTACAGGATCGCATGCAGGCGCTCGGGATCAATCACGTCACGGTACAGCTGGAGCGAGGGCCTACGTGCGACTGACACGAGCGGCAATGGCGGGAGCGGCGGCAACGTAGCGGCCGCCCTTGTATGGCTTCCAGCACCCATTTATACTGCGCCCCTCATTCAAGGGACCGCAACTCAGTGAAGATTCGCAACATCGCCATCATCGCGCACGTCGACCACGGGAAGACCACGCTGGTCGATCAGATGCTGCGCCAGGCGGGCGTGTTCCGCGCCAACCAGCACGTGGCCGAGCGCGTCATGGATTCGAACCCACTGGAACGTGAGCGCGGCATTACGATCCTGGCGAAGAACACTTCGGTTCGCTGGGGGGACACGAAAATCAATATCGTGGACACGCCCGGACACGCGGACTTCGGTGGCGAGGTCGAGCGCATTTTGCGGATGGTGGACGGCTTCCTCCTGCTGGTGGATGCCGCCGAAGGGCCGATGCCGCAGACGCGCTTCGTCGCGGGGAAGGCGCTGGCGCTGGGGTTGAAGCCGATCGTTCTGGTGAACAAGATCGACCGCCCCGACGCCGAGCCGTTGCGCGTGCATGACGAGGTGCTGGAGCTGCTGATGGACCTCGATGCGACGCCGGAGCAGTTCAACTGCCCCTTCCTTTATACGTCGAGCCGCGCCGGCACGGCCACGCTGGACTTGAAGAAGCCGGGCCCGGACTTGAAGCCGCTGTTCGACACGATCCTCGAGACGATTCCTCCTCCCAAGGCGGCGGGGGCGGGACCATTTCAGATGCTGATCTCGACCCTCGACTATTCGTCCTACCTGGGACGGATCGGGATCGGGCGGATCGAGCGGGGCCAGGTGCACGTCGGGGATACGGTCGCGTTACTGCCGAATGGCGAGCCCGGACCGGTCGGCGACGGACTGTTCGAGCAGGCGAAGATCGTGAAGTTGTTCGCGTTCGAGGGACTGGAGCGCGCCGAGCTCGAGACGGCGTCCGCGGGGGAGATCGTCGCCATCGCCGGCCTCTCCGGCGTGGAAATCGGCAAGACGGTCACGGCGCCCGATCATCTGGACCGGCTGGCGGGCATCGCGGTGGAAGAGCCGACGATCTCGGTGGACGTATTGGTCAACAACTCGCCTCTGGCCGGTCGTGAGGGCAAGTTCGTGACCGGCCGGCAGCTGCGCGAGCGGCTCTATCGTGAGCTCGAGCGCAACGTCGCGCTGCGCGTCGAGGACACCGACACCCCGTACGCCTTCACCGTCTCTGGGCGGGGCGAGCTGCACCTCGGCATCTTGATGGAGACGATGCGTCGCGAGGGGTACGAGTTCCAGGTCAGCCGGCCGCGCATCATTCCCCGCGAAGGGCCAAATGGGGAGCGGCTCGAGCCGTACGAAGAGCTGATGATCGATTGCCCCGAAGGGTACGTCGGCGTAGTGATGGAAAAGCTGGGGCCCCGCCGCGCGACCATGTTGGATATGAAGAACCCCGGGTTGGGCATGGTGCGGATGCGGTTCAAGATCCCGGCGCGCGGTCTTCTGGGGTATCGTTCGGAGTTCTTGACGGATTCGCGTGGAACGGGAATCATCCACCACCGCTTCTTCGAGTACGATCTGTGGGCGGGCCCGCTCACGGGGCGCAACCGGGGCGTCATGGTGGCGGATCGGGAGGGCGTCGTGGTTGCGTTCGCCCTCTTCAATCTGCAAGAGCGCGGCACGATGTTCGTGCAGCCGGGCGACCCGGTGTATGAAGGGATGATCATCGCGGAGCACGTGCGGCCCGGCGATATGGACGTGAACGCGACGAAGGAAAAGAAGCTCACGAACATGCGCACCACGGCGTCGGATGAGATGATTATCTTGGAGCCGCCACGCCAGATGACCTTGGAGCTGGCGCTGGAGTACATCGAAGACGACGAGCTGATCGAGGTGACGCCGTCATCGCTGCGACTCCGCAAGCGTCTCTTGGGCGCGAGCGATCGCCGCAAGCTGGCCCGGAGCGAGAAGCGGGCGTTGTCGGAAGAGTAGGGACGGGGAACCGGAGTACAGTCGTCTGCTGTGAACCTGAGCCGGAGGTGGGCAATGCAGGCCCGCGAGACGTCGACGCCTTGGTCGCTCAAGCGCAGGAGCGACGAGGTCGACGAGGAGTTCGGAGAATTCGAAGAGGACAAGGAACTCGACGAAGACTTCGACGATGATCTGGATGAAGACGAAGTCGACGACGAGGATCTCGAGGAAGACGACTACGACGACCTCGACGACGAGTTCGACGAGGGGGAAGACGAGGAATTTCGGCCCAAGAAGGGACCGAAGCGGGAATGGGAGTAGCGGTCAGGGCCTGTAGCTCAGGTGGTTAGAGCGCACGCCTGATAAGCGTGAGGTCGGTAGTTCAACTCTACCCAGGCCCATAATGCGCACCGGAGCCCCGGTCACCAGTTGCGTGGTGAGCGGGGCTCTGTAGTCTAAGACCTGATGTCGCTGCTTTTCGCCCTGCTGCTCACCGCAATGCAAATCCCCCTCGCGGAACACCCGCGACCGGACTTCCAACGTGCCGAATGGCTGAATCTCAATGGCCGTTGGCGCTTCGCGTTCGATGCCCGCGATCAGGGAGTGCGCCTGGGCTGGCAGCATGGGACGCTGCCCGGCACGCGCGAAATCCTCGTGCCGTTCTCGTGGGGCGCGCCGCTCTCAAGCATCCCCGACAGCGCCAACATTGGGTGGTACGCACGGGATATCAGCGTGCCGGCCACGTGGCGCGGGCGGCGCGTGTTCGTCGTCGTCGGCGCGTGCGACTGGCGCACGACGGTCTGGCTCGACGGCGCCAAAATCGGCGAACACCAGGGTGGCTACACACCGTTCGCGTTCGAGCTGCCGGCCGACCTCACGACCGGACCACACCGCCTCGTGCTCCGCGTCGACGACACGCCGCACGCATTCAAGCTCGAGGCCAAGCAGGGTTACGGCGCGGCCCACGGCATTTGGCAAACGATCTATCTGGAAGCGCGCGGCTCCGCGCCGCTCGCCGCGATCCATTTCACGCCACAGGCCGACTTGAACGGCGTTCGGGTAGATGCGCGCCTGCTCGAGCCCGCGCCACGCTCGCTGACGTTGCATATGACGCTCACGAACCACGAAGGCCAGCCCACGTTCACCACCCGCATTCCGCGCGGCGCGACCACGGTCCGGTTCGAGGTGCCGCTGCCGAACGCGCATCGCTGGTCGCTGGACGATCCGTTTCTCCATGAAGTGGTGGCACGCGTGAGCGGCGACGGACTGGTCGAAGACCGCGTGCACAGCTACTTCGGCATGCGCACGATCTCCGTCGTGAACTTGCCGGGCACGCGTTACCCCTACGTCGCGATCAATGGCACGCCGGTCTTGCTGCAGCTCGCCCTCGACCAGGCCTATCATCGCAGCGGCTACTACACATTTCCCACCGATAGCGTGCTGCGGGATGAGATTCTGCGCGCGCGCCAGATCGGCTTGAATGGATTGCGCGAGCACATCAAGATCGAGGCGCCGCGCAAACTCTACTGGGCCGACCGCCTCGGCGTCCTGATCATGGCCGACGTGCCGAACTGGTGGGGACCGCCCGACTCCGATGCATTCCACGAGCACGACGTCGCGCTCCGCGCGATGATCGACCGCGACTACAACCATCCTGCCGTCTTCTCCTGGGTGTTGTTCAACGAAACGTGGGGACTCGAGACCGGCAGCGGGGACAGCGCGCGCTATATGCCGGAGACGCGCCAGCGCGTGGCGGCGGACTATGCGCTCGCGAAGTCGCTCGACTCCACGCGACTCGTGGAAGACAACTCGGTGTGCTGCGGCCGCGGACACACCGAGACCGACCTGAACTCGTGGCACGAGTATTTACCGGGGTGGCGCTGGGAAGCGCACGTGCAACGGCTCAGCGACAGCACCTACCCCGGATCGCAATGGAATTTCGAGCCTCCGTGGCGGCAGGCGCAACAGCCGATGCTGAACTCCGAGTTCGGGAACGTGTGGGGCTACGCGGGTTCGACGGGCGACGTGGATTGGAGCTGGGACTACCACCGCGCGATCAACGCGTTCCGGCGCCATCCCAAGCTCGCCGGCTGGCTGTACACGGAGCACCACGACGTCATCAACGAGTGGAACGGCTACTGGCGCTTCGACCGCTCGCGCAAGGAGACGGGGTTCGGCGGCATCGTTCCCGGCATGACGCTCCACGACTTGCACACGGCTCTGTATCTCGCGGTCGGCGATTCGGAGCTCAGTCGCGCGGCACAGCCGGGCGAGCGCGTCGCTGTCCCGCTGTACGCATCATTCTTGAGCGGGACTGCGTACGGTGACTCACTTACCGTGCGCGCCGAGCTGATCGGCTGGAATACGGTCGGGGAAGAGAAGCGGTACGGGACTGTCGTCCGGCGAATTCCATATCGCGCCTGGATGTCGCAGGCGCTCGAGCCGCTCAACGTGACCATGCCGACCGAGCCGGCCGTCGTTGTCCTGGCCGTTCGGCTCGAGGACTCGGCGGGCACGGTGCTGCATCGCAACTTCATGACATTTGTGGTCGAGGGGCCCCCGCCCGATACCGTGATCTTGCAGGACGGGCACCGCGCACGCGTGGCGCGCGTGCCCGCGGCACTCGTGCGCGACGCGCATTGGTCCCTCAAACAGTGGACCGTGCTCGGTGACCACAAGCTGAATGGCGCGGGCAGCGGGTTCTTCGAGTACCGCATTCCATGGCCCGCCGGACTCGACCCGCAGGCGGTAGCCACGGCGACGTTCATCGTCGAAGCCTCCGCGAAGCGACTGAACGGCAAGGATCGCGATTCCACCCAGGCCGCGGAGGGAGACTACATGCGCGGCGGCGGCTTCCACGATCCGAGCCGCAACCCGAACAGCTATCCGATGACGGGTGAGACGCCGTTTCCGAGCGCCCTCACGATTCGCGTGAACGGTGTGCTCGCGGGTCGGCGCCGGCTCGCCGACGATCCCGCGGACTCGCGCGGCATTTTGAGCTGGCGCGCACAGCCCCACGACGGTCATCTCTACGAAGCCGGCTCCTACGGGGAGCTGGTGCGCGTCGCCATTCCGGACGACGCGCTGGCACGCGCGGCGCAATTGGGTGAGGTCGTCGTGCGACTCGAAGTGGATGCATCACTCCCCGGCGGATTGGCGATCTACGGCGCCCATTTCGGGCGCTACCCGATCGATCCCACAGTTATCTTCGTGCTACGCCAATGATGCGCATCGCGCTGACCGCCCTCCTCGTGATTCTTCCCGGACACCCCATGTCCCAACAGTCGCTTAGCGTCAGTCGCGCGCCGTTCGGCAAGCTTCCCGACGGCCGCGACGTCGAGCTGTTTACACTCACCAACGCGCACGGCATCGAGATTCGCGTCATGACCTACGGCGCGATCATCACGGCGATCTACACGCCGGACCGACAGGGGCGCCGCGCTGACATCGTCCTCGGCTTCGACAGTCTCGCGGGATACCTCGCGGATTCCCCGTACTTCGGCGCGCTGGTGGGACGCTACGCGAACCGCATCGCGGGCGGGCACTTCACGCTCGACGGCGCGACCTATACGCTCGCGCGCAACAACGGGCCGAATAGCCTGCACGGTGGGCTGCGCGGCTTCGACAAAGTGCTCTGGAGCGCCGATGTGGTGCGCAGCGATACGGGGGTGGGGGTGAGACTCCGCTACGTGAGTCCGGATGGCGAAGAGGGCTATCCCGGCACATTGCAGGTGCAGGTTACGTACACGCTGACGGCGCACGATGAGCTGATTGTGGACTACGACGCGACGACCGATAAGGCGACGCCGGTCAATCTATCCCAGCACACATACTGGAATCTCCACGGCGCAGGCCGCGGCGATATTCTCGATCATGTGCTGACGCTGAAGGCCGCGCGCTACACGCCCGTCGATTCCACGCTCATTCCGACCGGCGCGCTCGCGCCCGTGGCTGGCACGCCGTTCGATTTCCGCACCGGGGCCGCGATCGGCGCGCGTATCGATGGCACCGACGAACAGCTGCGCTTCGGGCACGGCTACGATCACAACTGGGTGCTCGACGACCACCGGGGAGCACCCAACGCGCTGGCACATGCCGCGCGGCTCGTGGACCCGGTGAGTGGCCGCGCGCTCGACATCAGCACCACCGAGCCGGGCATACAGTTCTACGCGGGTAACTTCCTGGACGGCACTATTAAAGGAAAGGGCGGGCACGCCTACGAGCATCGCGGCGCCCTCTGTCTCGAGACGCAGCATTTCCCGGATTCGCCCAACCATGCTAATTTCCCGTCCACGATCCTCCGACCGGGGCAGCGCTATCGGTCGCGCACCATCGTGACGTTTTCCTTGCGGTGATCCCCTCGACCACGGGCCTCGAGCTTTGCATCTGAACCTGCCTCCCGGGTATAACGACTCAATGGGCAAGGAAACCTCGCCGGCCGACAAGGAGCATAGCGAGCTCGCGCACGACCATCCCCTGGAGGAAGCGCAAAAGAGCTATCACACCATTCTCGAGCAAGAGATCACCGACGCCACGCAGGAGCTCGAGCGGCCGGCGGGCGCACTGCTGCTCTCGGGACTCGCGGCCGGACTCGACCTCGGCTTCACTCCTTTCGCGATTGCCGTAAGCACCACATTGACCAAAGATGTCCTGTCCAAGCCGATACAGGACCTGCTCAACGCCAACCTCTACGCCATCGGATTCATATTCGTCACGCTCGGTCGCTCGGAATTGTTCACCGAGCACACCACCGAAGCCGTGCTGCCGGTGCTGGCGCGGCGCGCCTCGGTGATACAACTGCTGCGTTTGTGGGGACTCGTGCTCGTGGCCAACCTCGTGGGGGGAGCGCTGTTTGCGTTCTTCACGGTCAATCTGGGCCCCGCGCTCGGCGTCATCGCACCGGCAACGTTTGCAGAGATGGCGACCCCCCTCATCACAAAATCGGCAAGCGTCACGTTGTTCAGTGCGGTCGGTGGCGGCTGGCTGATGGGATTGCTCACGTGGCAGGTGGTGGCCGCGCGCGACACCACGAGTCAAATCCTCGTTATCTGGGTGACCACGTTCGTCATCGCGTTGGGCAAGTTGCATCACTCGATCGCGGGAAGTATCGAGGTGCTCATGAGCGTCTTTTCAGGCGGCGCAACCGGTGCGGACTTGGCCCACTTCCTCGTCTGGTCAGTGCTCGGCAACGCGATCGGTGGCGCCCTCTTTGTGGGACTGCTCAAATTCAGCGCGGTGAGTCGAAGCAAGGGGTAACAGAAAGGAAGGGACGGTCAGGGCCACGTAAAGATCGTCGAGGGCGCGGCGCCGGCGCGTGCCCTGGCCACGTCCTTCGGCTCCCGCCAGAAGTCGCGCGCCCGTGTGGCCGTTAAGCGAACCTCCCAGCGCGCATGCGCGTCCGCGCTCGCGGGAACGGCGAGATCGAGCCGCCACAGCTGGCGCGACTGCGGCGGGACGGCAGCCAGCAGTCCCACGCCGAGACCGATTTTGAGTTTGCTGTCCACGCCGAACGGCGCGTCCCCCGCCCACATCCTCCCCCCGTCCGTGAACGCCGCGAGTCCCACTGCGACGTGACGGGTAAGCTGCCCAATCACGCGGCGCGCTTCGATCCGGCCGACGCCCCGTACGCCGCCCGTGACACGCGACGCGCCGTACCCCCGCACCCCGCTCTCGCGGTCACCGAGCCGCAGCTGAAACGGAAACCGCTCGTGGCGGCCCCCCGAGAGCTCGCCGCTGGCGATGAGCACAATCGCGGCTGAGGGTTTGACGTACCACGCGATCCGGCCGCTGCCGATCATGGAGTCCCAGTGACCCACGCCGCGGTCCTGGCGGCTCTCGCCCTCGATCCGTAGCGCGGCGAAGGATGTGGCCGAGCCCAGCCCGGCGTACAAGTCGGCGGCCAGGAAAACGTCGTTGTCGCTCGCCCCGAACCACGGGACACTCCGCCCGACGATCGCGCCGAGCTGCATCCCCGTGGCGACGTCCTGTGCCCCGGAGAGCGCATCGAAACCGCGCACGGCTCGGAAGGTCACCGAGCGTACGCCGAGGACCGCGTTGAGCCGCACGTTGCGGACGGCAGCGAACGGCCCGGCGAGTGCGACGCCGGTGTCGGCGACAAACCCTGAGTCGGAGACGATCACGGACTGTGCGGCCGGCGTCGCCAGCTCGTGAGTCACGAGGCTGCCGAGGAACGCGCTTCGCCCTCGGACGCCGATACGCGCGACGCCGCCGACGTCAGCGAAGCGGCGCCGGGCGCCCAGCGCGATCGCTTGACCGTCCGGCCGGAGGTACGACGTGAAGTCGCGCATCTCGCGAAAGCCGGCGTGCCAGGCGCTGCGTTGGAGATCGGTGATGAAGACGTGCCCGAGGGCGACGCTCACGATGCTGGCCAGCGGCGCGCGGTTTGCCTGCACCGCGAGGGTGTAGGGCCGGCCGAATGTCTGATGCGCGACGAGCTCCACACCGACGCCGTCGCGATAGGCGAACCCCCGCTCTCCGCGTACCGCGAACAACAGCCCGCGACCGCCGACGTTGCCGTTCCCGATGCGCAGCGCCGCGGGCCGGCCGTCGCGGAAGCGCATGCTGAACACGGTGGGAATTTCGTCGATGGTCTCGACTTCGACGCGCACCCCGCCCGCCGTGTCGGAAACGGTCCGCACTGTTGCGTCGGCGAGGAAGGGTTGGTAGCGCAGGATGCGCTCCGATTCGGCGCGCTGCTGCTCCGTACAGCGCTGCCCGACCGCGAGCAGAAGAAAACCTTTGATCACCTCAGGCTTTGTGGTGGTGTGGTGCAATCCCACGCCGCGGGCCAAAGGACGCAGGATCCGCGGAAAGCGCAGGAACGACGGATCGCGCGGGAGGATGGTCACGCGCGAAACGATTCTGCCGTCGCATTGGGCGTGGGCTGGACGCGGCGCGGCAGGGAGCGATACCAGCCCGAGCAGCAACGATGCGGACCGCAGGCGGATCAGGCGTACTTCGCGAGAGTGGCCCTGAGCTCCAGCACGGCGATCGGTTTCGTGATGCGCGCGGCGTAGTCGCTCATGTCGCGCGACTTCCAGTAGCCGGCCGTCATGGCGATCACTGGCACGTTTGCCAGATCGGCGTCACGGGCCTGCTCGGACCGGAAGTCCCACCCGGTCATACCCGCCATCTGCATATCGAGTAGCACCACGCAGGGACGGAGTCCCCAGCGCAGCTTGTCCAGCGCCTGCATGCCGCTGGAGGCTGTCTCGACCTGGAATCCCTCGCCTTGAACGATCTCGACCAACGCCTCTCGAAACTCCTTATCGTCGTCGACGATGAGGACCGTCTTGAGTTGCTGAGTGCTCGTACTGCCGGATGTGCGCGTCAATCTCATGCTGTGCTCCGTTTGGCGCGCCGCTCCACGACCCGCCGCCGCCGCAGGAGGGCATGCAGCGCCTCCGCCAGGTCATCGAATGCGATTGGTTTTGCCAGATGCATGTTGAATCCCGCGGCGAGTGCCTCTTCGCGATCCTTCACCGCGGCCATTGCCGTGAGCGCCAATGCGCGCACGTCTCCGCCACGCTCGGACCCCAATGCGCGGATGCTACGCATGAGACTGAGTCCGTCCTCGTGCGGCATGCCGATGTCGGACACCACCACGTGTGGCCGGAATTCCTCGAACATCTCCATTGCCTCGGCCGCGGAACCGGCGGCGCGCACAACCGCTCCTGCGCCGCTCAGCATTTCGACGAGCGGCTCACGGGTATCCCGATCGTCGTCGACCACGAGAACCCGCATGCCGTTCAGGTCGAGGGGCGTGCCGTCGCGTGGCGCGGAGCCGGCTCGGCCTCGCTCCAAACCGAGGAAGGTGCCACGAGCAGCGTCCCCCAGGTAGAGAGGAAGCGTCACCGTAAACGTCGCCCCCTGTCCCTCGCCACGGCTTGCCGCCCGCACCGTCCCGTGATGCTGCTCGACCACGTGCCGCACGATCGCCAAGCCCAGACCCAGCCCGCCGGCCTGGCCCGGCCGGGCCTGAGAGAACATATCGAATACGCATGGAAGGAAATCCGGTGTAATCCCCACGCCGGTGTCCCTCACCTCGAGCCGAGCCTGTCCATCGGCGTGGTCCAACGCGACCGTAATCCGTCCACCGGGGGGCGTGGCTTTGATAGCGTTCGTGAGCAGGTTCCAAACGATCTGGCGTATGCGTGCGGGATCGCCCCGGACTGGCCCGACCGGCTCCTCCATCGTGCTCTGGAGCGCGACGGAATTGGTCTCGGCCATGGGTCGAACTATTTCGATTGCTTCGCGGACAACGGCCGCCACATCGACTCGCTCGAGCGCGAGGTCCAATTTCCCCGAGACGATGCGCGATACATCGAGCAGATCGTCGGTTAGGCGCGCCTGGATGCGAGCCGATCGCTCGATGGCGTCGATACTCCGCTCGATGCTGACGCCGTCGGCGGTCCGTCGACGCAGCAGCTCCACCTGGAGGAGCAGGGCGGACAGGGGCGTGCGCAGCTCATGCGATAGCACGGCGAGGAATCGATCCTTCGCTCGCATGGCTTGCTCTGCCTCGGCTTTGGCGGTCTGTGCCTGCTGTAACAGATGTTCGCGCTCGCGCTCCCCCCGCTCCCGGAGGGTGATGTCTTCGATCGCCAGCACGAGCAGGGGACCCATTCGGGGTCCGGAACGCACGGGTCGCGCGGACAGCGACATGGTCCGCCTGCCCAGAAGCGGGACTTCGACGTCGACTTTCACGTTTTGAAAGCCCGTGGTTCCCGCCGACATGGTCCCAAGGCGGCTGCGCAAGTCTTGGCCGTCCAGGAGCCCCTTACCCACATCGAAGATGCTGCACCGCTCGGTCTCCGTCGGTGTTACGCGGAAGGTCTCGTAGAACGACTCGTTGGCGGATTGCACGACCAGCTCGTGATCGAGCACGATCAATGGTACCCGGACCGCCTCCACCACGCCGGCCAAATAGGCCCGTCCGCACTCGGCCTCGTGTTGCGCCCGCGTGAGCGTGTCGACGTCTACCAACGCGATGGACGCCCGTCGATCTTGTTGTTCACGGTCTTGTACGGCCGGTGTAAGCCATGATGGTTGATCGCAAGAGACTAGCGATGTACCACGCTCAGCCGCTATCGCACGTTTGCTGTCACCCGTTCGGGGGAGTAACGAACTCACGTGGCAGTCGGTGTTTAGGCGTGAAGAACAACGGGAAGGATTCGGTCGAAAGAACTAGGGCAGCTCCAACGGTGCGCTGAGCGAGAATGTCGCCTGGAGCCCTTTCAGCTCGGCCTCGAGCTTGCGATTGCCCGCATGATCCTGCTCGGGGCTGTCGCTCACGACGAGAATGTGAGTGATCTGTTCTTCGACCACGACCCGGCCTGACCAGGTCCGCCCGCTCATCTGCGCGTGCGCGTTTTCCTCATCGAGGAGCTGCTGAACCGTGAGCAGTCGATCCGCCAGCTGCGGCGGAGACAATTGATAGACGTAGGCCCAAGCCATGCGGGACAGTAGCCGAGTGGTGAGC
This sequence comes from Gemmatimonadales bacterium, assembly GCA_046262715.1. Classification (GTDB taxonomy): domain Bacteria; phylum Gemmatimonadota; class Gemmatimonadetes; order Gemmatimonadales; family GWC2-71-9; genus 20CM-2-65-7. The sequence goes on along the minus strand of JBHEMG010000155.1, from coordinate 4,698 downwards.
GCGGCGATATCGCACAGGCTAACTAAGCCTTTGACCTCGGTGCGCATATGCCGCGATCTGCAATCGCGTATGCAGCAGCAGCTTTTCCATGATATTGCGGACGTGGCTCTTGACCGTATCGGTCGCGATGTCGAGCCGTGTGGCGATTTCTTTATTGCTTAGACCCTCGGCGATGAGGTTGATCACCTCGCGCTCGCGCGGCGTCATGCGCACGGCCTCGAGTGCGTCCGGCCCCTGCCGGGCGACTGCAACCTTGGCGATCTGAGAAAAGAGCGTGTTCGTCATCTGGGGTGGAAGGACGTGGGCGCCCTGGGCCACCGCACGAATCGTCTTCACCAGATCGTCGAGCGTCGCGTCTTTCATGATGAAGCCGGACACGCCGATGTTGACGAACTCGACGATGTCTTCGTGCACAGGGAGCAGGTCCATCACAATGACCTTCGCGTCAGGGAACTCTCGCCTGACCTGCTCCGCCACGCGCAGACTGCTATGACGCGCCAGACCGACATCGAGGAGGACGACATCCGGCCTCGCCGCTTTGAGCAATGCCGAGTCGGGAGCTGAAGTGCCGGCAACGACCTTGAGGTCCGCGTAGTCCTTCAAGAGCGCGGTAATCCCCTCGCGCACTAAGCGATTGTCTTCAATGAGGGCGACGGAAATCATCTCGCCGGGGGGGGGGGGACGCTGCGAGAGTGAATTCACTAATCTAGAATATAATGCTTTTGGCGCGTGGATTTAATCCGGCTACCAGAACCGACCGGAGGGTATCGGGTATGCCCTGACACCTCATCCGGAGATCCCGATGCGAATGCATTTACCCGTTGCACTGCTGCTGCTCGCCCCGTGGGCGGCCGTTGCGGCAGGACAAGATTCAACGCAGGCCCGTTACCCTGCGCAGGACAGCACAAAGCAGCAAACGAATGATCGCTGGAGTCAGGACCAGAGTCCGCAGAGCGATGACGCAATTCTGATGAAGATGCACCGTAGCAATCAGATGGAGATCCGCCTCGGCCGCCTTGCGGCCCGCAGCGGGAGCTCGGCCAAAGTCAAAGCCTTCGGCAACCGTCTGGTGCGCGACCATTCCGCCGCCGATCAGAAGGTGGCGGCGCTCGCGAAGAAACTCGGCATCACGCTGGCGCGCGGTGGGTGGATGATGGATTCGACCCGCGACCATGGACTCGACGGCCGGCGCGGCCACGCGCGGCAGGGCAACGACTCGAGTGGTCGCGCCCGCTGGAGCCAGCGGAGTGACTCGACCCAGCGCAATCGCAACGATTCGACCGATCAGAACCAGAGCTACCAGGGTCGTCGCGACAGCACGCAGGGACAGGGTCAGTACCAACAGGATCAGTCCAAGAACCAGGGTCAGTACCAGCAGGGGCAGGGCCAGGCCTGGGGTCAGGATTCGACCCGGCGCGCGGAGATGCGCGAGCACATGCAGTCGGAGCAGCGGCTGAACACGCTGCGTGGCGCCGAGTTCGATGCGGCGTTTGCCGATATGATGGTGAAGGACCACGACAAGGACATCAGCATGCTCGAGCAGGCGCAGGGCCAGGTCCAGCACGACGAGCTGCGGACCCTGATCGTAAATACGTTGCCGACGCTGCGCACGCATCTGCAGACGGCGCAGTCGCTTTCAACCAGTACGACGACGACCAGCAGCATTCATCAATAACGTGACGAGGGGGCGCGCCGAAGTGATCCACTTCGGCGCGTCCTTTCCCCGGTCTTAATTCCCGGGCGCACTTGACGCGCCCCCGCATCGTGAGTTAGAACCCATCTCCATGGTGGAGCGTGCCTTCCAATCATGATTTGGTCGACGCGGTGGACGGCAGTCGCGGTGGCGATGTGGTGTCTATCGCCCGTGGCGCTCCATTGTCAAACGCCGGATTCCGCGAAACCCTACACACTGCCCCCCACCACCGTTTCCGTTACTCGCGCCGACCTCCCGTTGACCAAGGTTCCCCTCTCGATTCAGAGCGTCGACCGCCGGCAGATCAGCGGCGCGCGTCCGACATGGGGACTGGACGAAGCGCTCGCGAGCATCCCGGGCGTATACGTCGCCAATCGGTACAACTTCTCGCAGGACCAGCGGATTTCGATTCGCGGCTTCGGCGCACGCTCGGCGTTCGCGGTGCGCGGCATCAAGATTCTCGTCGATGGCATTCCGCAGACGCTCCCCGACGGGCAGGGCCAGCTCACGAACCTCGAGCTCGGTGACGTCGATCGAATCGAAGTGCTCCGCGGCCCGGCGTCCTCCCTGTTCGGGAACGCGTCGGGCGGCGTCATCAGCATCTGGACCAATCCGCAGCAGGTGCAGCAGGCGCGCGAAGACGTCCGCTTCGTCGCGGGCCGGTTCAATGAGCGATCGGGTCGGACCTGGAACAAGTGGCAGTCCACGACCGGTCTGCGAGTCGGCAGCGGCAGCGCGCTGTTGACGGTCTCGCGGCTGGACTACCAGGGCGAGCGCGACCATAGCGCCGCGGACCAGCGGGTGCTCAACGCCCGGGTGCGGATCCCCCTCGCGAACGGGTGGTCGCTCGCCGTGATCACCGATGTCGGTGACAATCCGCGCGCTGACAACCCCGGCTCGTTGACACTGAACGAGCTGCTCGCGAATCGCGATACCGTGCCGCTGCTGAACCACAACCGCAACGCCGGTAAGGCCGTCACGCAGTTCCAGACCGGTGCCACGCTGCGGCGGACCATGACCAACGGCGGCGAAGCGGCGGTCACGCTGTTCGGGCTGAGTCGAGATCTGAAAAACCCGATCACCACGACCTACATCGATCTGAACCGCCTGGACTATGGTGCGCGTGCCAGCGTCACGTACCCCGTTCCCCTCGGCGCACTGGTTCAACGGCTGACCGCGGGATTTGATTTCCAGCGCCAGCGCGACGATCGAAGAAACTTCAGCTACTTCAACACGGCCGGCGATTCCGCCCGGCACGATACGACGCGTACGCTCGATCAGCTGGAGCACGTCACCGAGATCGGGCCGTTCGTGCAGAGCGCGCTCGAGCTGTCGCCGCAGACGACGATCACGGCGGGCCTGCGCTACGACTGGGTGCAGTTCGCGGTGCGGGATCGGCTTATCTCGACGGACAGTGCCGCGCCGAACCCGGACGACTCGGGTGATCGACTCATGCGCGCCTTCTCAGGATCGCTCGGGATCGCGGTCAACCCGTCGAAGACCGTGACGCTGTACGGGAATGTCGGATCTTCGTTCGAGACGCCGACGACCACCGAGCTCGCCAACTCGCCATCGGGCGCGGGCGGGTTCAACACCGGCCTCAGGCCGCAGACAGCGTGGAGCTACGAAGTCGGCATGCGCGGCAACCTGGGCGGAAGGCTGGTATATGGGGTGGCAGTTTTCCAGGCGGACGTGCGCGATGCGCTCATTCCCTATGAGATTGCCGCGCCGCGATTCTTCTACCGCAATGCCGGCAGCACCCGGCATCGTGGCGTCGAGGTCAACGAAGATCTTTCCGTCACTCCGGCAGTAAGCGTGAACATCGCCTGGACGTATTCGGATTACCGGTTCCACCACTACTCATTCACTGATACAGCCTTGCACGTGCTGGATGGACGCGCCTTGACGGGCATCCCGAAGCACTGGCTCCATCTGGCCGCGCGAGCTCAGCCGGCGGCCGTCCGCGGCCTCTGGGCCGAGGTTGAGCAGACCTATTCGTCGGGGTATCTGGTGAGCGATACCTCCAACACGAGCACGTCCGCCTGGTGGGGGACGAACGTGCGCGTCGGGTGGGACGGAAAAGCGGGCGGGATGCGTCTGGCGCCCTTTGTCGGTCTCAACAACGCGTTCAATCATCTGTATGTCAGTTCGGTAGTCATCAACGCGGCACGGGGGCGATTCTATGAGCCGGCGCCTGGCCGCAATGTGTATGTCGGGATGTCCGTGGGAGCTGGTCGGTAGGGCAGACCTTTCATGGAGGTGTGTATATGAGGCACCGGGCAAGAACGTGGCTGGTGATGGGGATGCTGGGCGTGAGCGTCGTCGCGCGCCTGGTTGGGCAGGGTTCAGGGGCATCACGTCCCGAGCCGACGCCCACTGCGTCACCGCTCACGAACGTCACGCCGGAGATGTTGCAGCAGGCGCCACAGAGCGGGGATTGGTTGATGTATGGGCACAATTACATGAACAACCGCTATTCCCCGCTTAACCAGATTACCACCGCCAACGTCCGGAACATGATTCCCCGGATGGTATTCCAGTCGGGTACGGAGCGCCTCGGCAGTCTCGAGACCACGCCCGTCGTGGTGAACGGCATCATGTACATCACCTCGCCCGCGGCGCCGAACAACGTCGTGGTGGCGGTGGATCTGCGGACGCAGAAGACGCTGTGGCGCTACGAACACAAGAATGCCCCCGTCAGCACGGCGTGCTGCGGGCCCAACAACCGTGGCGTCGCCGTGTCGGGTGGCAACGTGTACGTGGCCACGCTGGACGCACAGCTCATCGCGCTCGATCAGGCCACGGGCAAGGAGAAGTGGACCGCCCAGGTCGGCGATCCCGCCGAAGGGTATACCGAGACGATGGCGCCGCTCGTGATCGACGATAAGATCATCATCGGCACCTCCGGCGCGGAATACGGTATTCGCGGCTTCGTGCGGGCGTACAACGCCGCCACCGGCGCGCAGATGTGGAACTGGTACACGATCCCCGCGCCCGGCGCGCGC
>JBHEMG010000154.1:0-2790 GCA_046262715.1 Gemmatimonadales bacterium | reverse complement strand
CCGCATGATCATGTCGATCCTCTTCCCGGATTCCGGGGAGCTGTCGGTGCTGGGGCGCCCGTCGGCGCTCGACGCCAAGGATCGCATCGGCTACCTGCCGGAAGAGCGCGGCGTGTACCGGAAGATGCGCGTCGGCGCGTTCCTCTCGTACATCGCGCCGGCCGGCACGACGAGGTCGAGGCTGTCGACGGCGCGCGTGGCGCCGAACGACTTCGTCAGCGCGCGCAGACGGAGAGCGGGTTCCATGCGAATCCTTTCGGGTGGCGGAGAGGCGATAGCTTATCAGAGGACGATCGCCGCGCTTTCACGGGTCGGCGGCGGGACCTTCGGTGGGCGCCAAGGCGGGCCTGCGGCGGCCGAGGGCCGGGCGGCGAGACGTCCCGCTCCGCGAGCCGTGATCGGCGAGATGTTTTGCCTGCGATCAGACGGCCCGCCTTCACGGCTCGCCGCGGCGGCCGAAGGGGCGGCGGCGAGACGTCCCGGTTCGCCGCAGAAGTCGCGTACCGAATCGCTCTGATAGACTGACGACGCATCGGCCGTGCGCCCGTAGCTCAGCGGATAGAGCACCCGCCTCCTAAGCGGGGGGCCGCCGGTTCAATTCCGGCCGGGCGCGCCACACAGAAGATTTGCTCCACGCCCTTCACTCGTGTGGCGCATGGCTTCAGCCCTGCGAGCACCGCAGCCCTGATATGGAATGACCCTCTGTCAAGCCCGGATCTTTCGATGACGGCTTGGCGATAGTGAGCCCACGTTAGCGTGCTCGCATACGTATCTCTGACGACGCCACCCGCGTCGGGGCGCGGGCCGCGAAGACGACGGACGATCGAGGGCGCTTCGACGACGAGTCACGCTGATATTCGGTGATTACCGCGGTCGCCCGCGGCAGCGCACACATGACAGTGCTTCGTCGGGAGGACGTGCAGTCTGAAGTCGCGAGTTGGGACGGTCGTCCGTGTCGCATGGGCTGCTCGCCGATCCTCACAATCGTGCCTCTGATCATCCGCCGTCTGCGCGGTCCGTCACCACGCCGCGTCCTGTTGGTTCACCCGCCGTCGCCCGACTACGCCGCGGTCGCCGGCGGCGGTTGCAACGCGGCCCACACAAAGCCCGCCAGCTCGCGCGCGATCGCCACGACGATCTTCGGGGTCGGTTTGTGGGCCGCGGCCATGGTCCGGAAGCGTCGACACAACCGGTGCTGGGCGTGGTCCGCGACCGCAATCACCCGCCCTGGCTGGCCGTTCCGCCGGCGAGCGAGTGCGACGCCCACGGCCGGCCGATGTTGGTAATGCCACGCGCTTTCCACCAGCAGCCGGCGGACCAACGTGTTGCCGGTCCGCGTGATGCGGCCGCGGCGATGCGTCTCCCCGCTCGAATCTTCACCAGGCACGAGCCCGAGATAGGCCATCAAGGCGCGCGGCGCCTGAAACCGGCGGAAGTCGTGCAGCTCGGCCACAATCACGATGGCGGTCAACGTGTCGATCCCGCGGAAGCAGCGCAACCACCCGACCGGCTCTCGGTACGGATCGGTCTGCGCGATCTCGGTCAGGCGCGCATCCAGCGCGCGGAGCCGCGCCTCGACATGATCGATCGCGAGCCAGTAGTCCTCGACGACGACGCGCTCGGCCGGCTGCGTCCATTCAAGACGGTCCACCCACTGCCGATGCGCCCGCGTCCAGTTGCGACCGCCATAATGGAGACCGCGACGCAGCAGCAGTTTGCCCAGCCGCTGCCGACACCGCTGCCGATCTTCCCGGGCGTCATCGCGGGCGCGACACAGATCGCGGACCGCTTCCTCTGCGGGCGTCGGCGGCCGCACCTCGGTGAGCAAGCCGGCGCGCAGCAACTCCGCGAGCTTGCGCGCATCGCGACGATTCGTCTTCACCCGCTCGCCGGGTTTGCGCGGGACCAAGCCCGGGGCGATCACCTGACAGTGCACACGCGCGGTCGTCATTTGCCGCTGCAGCGCATAGCCGCATGGCCCCGCTTCGTAGCACACGCGCACCGGACCGGGGGCCTCTCGCTCGAGCCTCCGGACCAGGCGCCGAATGGCGTGCGGCTCGTTGGGCACCGTCCACGTCACCGGCATCGCGCTGTCGCCGACCAGCATCGCGATGAAGAGATCCTTCTTGTGCGCGTCCACCCCCACGTACGTGGTAATGTTTTTCACGACCGGCTCCTTTCGTCTGCGGCTCTGACGCCGCGAGGTGTTAACCCGCGATCGCGGTGGCTTCCACCACCAGTGTCGAGTGCTTCGCGGCACTACGACGTTACGATAGCGAGCCGGTCATTCCATATTGTCTGAAGGGCTGCGCCACTACCGGCAAGTGGAACTGCGCTATCCCATCGCGAAATGTAGGCGGTGACGTTCTCATGCAGCTTTCACACGCGAGTCAGTAGACTGAGATTGCGAGTGACGGCGGAGAAATTTACAGGAGAAACCCGAGGAGGGCCGAGGCGTCAACGACGATCACGCCGACTCGCGTTCCTCCCGGATGACTACAGCGGCCGGCGTCCTGAGAGTCACGCGCTTTCGACTGTGGAGTCTGGTCAGCATTTCCTCGCGCGTGGGTCGCGCGGCCAGACGTTCGAATTCGGCCAGCGGGTAATCGGACAGCGTCTGCCCCGAGTGGGCCGCGCGGACCTTCAGCTTGCGGTGCAACGCGTCCGGCACATTCCTTATTTGGACCATTTTCGACATGTGAGCAGCATGCTGCATGCAGGCCGCAGGTCAAGGCTCAGCCGCCTCAGTGCTGGATCGGCGGCGGCAGGAATTCGACCGACACACTGCCG
>JBHEMG010000153.1:0-5521 GCA_046262715.1 Gemmatimonadales bacterium | reverse complement strand
TGGCCGGCGTACGGACGCGATCCTGGCGGCGCGCGGTTCTCGCCGCTCGATCAGATCACACGATCCAACGTCGCGCAGCTCCAGGTTGCCTGGACCTATCATGTGAAGCTCCCCGACATGTCCGGCATGTCCCACCGACCGCCGGTCCTCGAGGTTACGCCGCTGGTCGTAGACGGCGTCATGTACCTCAGCAGTCCCGTCGGCGTCATCATCGCGCTCGACCCCGCGACGGGCGTCGAGCGCTGGCACTACGACGCGGGCGTGGACGCGCATCGGGGGTACGGTGACTTTGCGAGCCGGGGAGTCTCGTTCTGGCGCGACAGTCGGGCGCCTGCGGGGGCGCCCTGCGCGCGCCGCATCTTCGCGACGACGATCGACGGCCACCTCATCGCCCTCGATGCAAATCTGGGAACGCCATGCTCCGGCTTCGGCTCGGCCGGCACCATCGATCTGCGTGCCGGCCTGCGCGTGGCACCGTGGGAGTACCAGGCGTACGAGGTAACCTCTCCCCCCGCAGTGATCGGCGATCTCGTCATCACGGGGTCAGCCGTCGCGGACAACGCCTCGGCGGCTCCCGCCAGCGGTGAAGTGCGCGCCTTTGACGCGCGCACCGGAGCATTGAAGTGGTCGTTCGACCCGGTGCCGCAGGACTCAACCGACCCCGCGTTCAAGACGTGGCAAGGCGGCAGCGCGACGCGCACCGGTGCCGCCAACGTCTGGTCGGTCATTGTGGTCGATCCCGCCCGGGACCTGGTTTTCTTACCCACCTCCAGTCCGGCGCCCGATTACTTCGGTGGACTCCGCCTGGGAGAAAATCGCTACGCCAACTCGATCGTCGCGCTGCGCGCGTCCACCGGGCGCGTCGTGTGGCACTTCCAGACCGTCCATCACGACCTGTGGGACTATGACAACGCCTCGCCACCGGCGCTCGCCATGATCACACAGAATGGCGTGGCCATTCCGGCCGTCATCCAGACCACCAAGTCCGGCATGATGTTCGTGCTCGACCGCACGACCGGAAAACCGCTCTTTCCGGTCGAGGAGCGGCCCGCCCCGGCGAGCACTGTGACGGGTGAGGTCGCCTCGCCGACCCAGCCGTTTACCACCGTCACACCACCCCTTTCGCCTCTCCACTATTCCGCGGCCGACGCCTGGGGCCCGACGCCAGAGGCCCAGACGGCCTGCCGCGCGATACTCGGCGCACTCCGCAACGATGGCCCTTTCACACCTCCAAGTCTCGAGGGTACGCTGGCCGTGCCGGGCAACATCGGAGGCGCCCATTGGGGCGGTGTGGCTATAGATGAAGGACGCGGCCTGGCGGTGGTGCCGGTGAATCGTATTCCCGCCATGGTCCAGCTCATTCCCGCCGAGGGCTTCAACGGTGACAGCCTCCGCCGGGTAGACGCCAATCGCGGCATTACCGACTACGAATACACGCGCATGCGCGGCACACCGTTCATTATGCGACGGCGGTTGATCGTGGGGCCGGCGGGGCTGCCGTGCACGCCACCGCCGTTCGGCTCGCTGGTCGCGGTGAGCCTGAAGACCGGCGGCATCGCCTGGAACGTCCCACTGGGCACGATGGGTGACGTCGCGGGATTGGGATCGCCAAACCTCGGGGGCCCGATCATCACAGCGGGCGGCGTCGTGTTCATCGGCGCGACGCTCGATCGCGCGTTCCGCGCTTATGATGTGGAGACAGGACGGGAGCTGTGGAGGGCGCCGCTGCCCGCGGGCGCGCGCGCGACGCCGATGACGTACGTGGCGGGCGGCCGGCAGTTCGTGGTGATCGCGGCAGGCGGTGGCGGGCCCTTCGGCGCGGGCGACGCGATCATTGCGTTTGCGCTTCCGAAGTGAGCATCCTAACCTAGAGCGTGCCGCCCCTTCGCCTTATCATCGATACCGATCCGGGAATCGACGATTGCCTTGCACTGCTGCTCGCGCTCAATTCCCCTGAGCTCGACATACGCGGTATCTCGATCTCCTACGGAAACACGGTCGTCGAGAATGCCTTCCGCAACTGCGTTGAGATACTGCGCCGCGTAAAAACCCGCGTGCGCGTCCCCATCGGGGTCGGCGCGCGGCGGCCGCTCAAGCGCCAGCTCCACGTTGCCGATGATACACATGGGCCATCAGGGCTCGGGTATGCCGAAGTCCCTCCCGCCGGCGTCATCCTCGACTACATCCGCCCACTCGAGCGCATGCTCGAGGCCCAGCCAGAGCCGATCACGCTGGTCACGCTCGGCCCGGTGACGAGTCTTGCGCTCGCGCTCCGCGCGAATGCGGGATTGGTCCGAGAAAAAGTCGCGCGCCATGTCGCCATGATCGGCAACATCGAAGCGGCGGGAAACCAGACGCGCTTTTCCGAATTCAATGCCTGGTGCGATCCGGAGGCACTCAGCACGGTGCTCGCCGCCGAGATTCCCACCGAGATGATCGGACTCGACGTGACTCGCAAGGTGATCCTGAAGGGGAACGAGGTCGAGCGTTTGGCGGAGCATTCGCCGTGGCTGCACGACGCACTGCGCTTCTACGTGGAGTTTCACAAGAAGCAGGAAGGCCTCGACGGGGCGGTGATCAATGACGTCCTGGCAATCGCCTATCTGCTGCAGCCCGACGTGTTGACGTTCAGCGACCTGCGGCTCTCCGTGGACCTCGACGACGGCCAGACGCGCGGCCGCACCAGACTCGATCCCAAAGGCGCGTTCGCGCGCGTCGCGATGGACGTGCATCCTCCACCGGTGCGGCGGCTCTTGTTCGACCGAGTACTGCCGACGGGCACGCTGGCAGAGGAGGCAATGGCGTGACGATTCCTCGCAAAGTGGCGGTGATCGGGGCCGGCGACATCGGTGCGGGATGGGCGGCGCTGTGCGCGTCCGCCGGTTGGCCGGTCGCGGTGTTCGACCTGAATGCTGCCACGATGGAGCGCGCCTGGGGAGAAATCGAGCGCCGGGCGCATGCGCTGGTCGAGCTGGGCCGCGCGCCCCAAACGATCGTCGAGCGCGGATTGCGCGAGCTGGTGCGGACGAATTTTCTCTCGGAAGCGATCCAGGACGCCGATTGGGTGATCGAGGCGATTCATGAAGACCTCCCCGCCAAACAGAAGCTGCTGCAGGCGATCGAAGGGGTCGTCGGCGACGACGTCCTGATCAGCTCATCGTCGAGCGGGCTTCCGCCGACCGAAATCTTCGGCAGAATGCGACGCCTCGACCGCTGCCTCGTCACTCACCCCCTCAATCCGCCCGAACTCATTCCGCTCGTAGAAGTCGTCCCCGAGACGCGCACCTCCGCCAGCAGCATGAATCGCGCAGTTGAGTATCTGCGCGCCCTGGGGCGATTCCCGATTGTCCTCAAGAAAGCGACTCCGGGATACGTCGTAGGACGCGTGAGCGCGGCGGTGGGGCGTGAGTGCATCGATCTGGTCCTGCAAGGCGTGATCAGTGTAGACGATCTCGACCGCGCCGTCTCGCTGGGTCCCGCCATCGGCTGGGCGGCCGCTGGGCCCCACCTGACCTACCACCTCGCCGCCGGCGAAGGCGGGATCCGCGGTTTCACCCAACATCTGCTTGCGAGCTTCGAGAGCTGGTGGCATCAGCTTGCCCACTGGGCGCGGCTCGACCCGGAACAGCAGCGCGGGCTGATTGGATCGATCGAGCGGGCGTACAAAGGGAAAGTCGAATTCCTGCGGGAGGCGCGCGACCGTCGGTTAAGCGCGATTCTCAAGGCTCTGGAGCAGGCGCGCGCACCATCAGGACCGGAATCCGGCTGACGTGTCGCAATGCTGTTGCGGTGGTGCCGTGAACAACGTCGCTGAACATCGAATGTCCGTGGGTCGCCATCGCGATGAGATCGGCCTGTTCCCGCTCGGCGGCTGCCGCGATCTCTTTGGCCGGATCCCCCGCGGCTAGCATCGCGTCTGCTTCGACCCCCGCATTTCGCAGATCCTGGCACACCCGCTCCAGATACATCCGGTCGTCTTTCATTTCCTGCGATTCGCGCAGGTTGAGCGACTCCATATTGCGTGCCGCCCACCCGTCCGCGACGTGCAGCAGCAATACCTCGGCGCCGAGTAGCTTCGCGAGGCCGCTGACGTGCTGCAGGATGGTAGCATCGGCTGGCCCGTTTTCGAGGGGAACCAGGATGCGCTTGTACATCAGCTCACCCACCCGGCAAAGATTCGCACCAGCAGATAGCTGTTGAATCCCGCGATCGAGAGCGCCACGACGTAGGCGAGCGCCTTCAGCCAGCGCGGGTTCACGAACTCACCCATCTTCAGGCGGTCGGAGGTGAATTTCACCAGCGGGAAAACCGCAAACGAGAGCTGCAGACTGAGAATCACCTGGCTAAGGATCAGGAGTTGGGCCGTGCCGTGTTCGCCGAAGAAAATAGCCGTCAGCGCCGCCGGCACAATCGCGACCAAGCGCGTGATAAGCCGCCTGAGCCAGGGGCGGATGCGGATGTTCAAGAACCCTTCCATCACGATTTGCCCCGCCAGTGTCCCGGTGAGGGTCGAGTTCTGGCCTGAGGCGAGGAGCGCGAACGCGAACACCGCGCTCGCGCCCGTCACTCCCAGCAGCGGGGTCAGCAGGTGATACGCGTCCTGGATCTCCGCCACACCCGTCTGTCCCGCATGATGGAACGTCGCAGCGGCGACGATCAGAATCGCGGCGTTGATGAACAGGGCGAACGACAACGCCACCGTCGAATCGATGAACGCGTATTTCACCGCTTCCCGTTTTCCCGCGGGTGTCTCCTCGTAGCTCCGAGTTTGCACGACGGATGAATGCAAGTACAGGTTGTGCGGCATGACGGTCGCGCCAAGAATGCCGATGGCGATGTACAGCTTGTCGGGATTCGTGAGGATGGAGGCGCTCGGCACGAATCCGGCGAGCACCGAACCCACGTGCGGCTTGGCGATGAGAATTTCGAACAGGAAACAGCCTGCGATCGTCGCGATCAGGACGACGACCAGCGCTTCCAACAGGCGAAAACCCTTGTGCTGCATGTAGAGCACGATCAGCACGTCGAGTGACGTGATGGCGATGCCCCACGGGATCGGAACGTCGAACAGCAGATTGAGCGCGATTGCCGAGCCGATGACCTCCGCGAGGTCGCACGCCGCGATGGCGATCTCGCAAATCACCCATAGGAAGAACGATACCGGCCGGGAATAATGGTCGCGACAAGCCTGCGCCAGATCGCGGCCGCTCACGATCCCGAGCTTGGCCGCGAGCCCCTGCAGCAAGATCGCCATCAGATTCGAGAGCAGGATGACCGTGAGAAGCGTGTATCCGAAGCGCGCACCGCCTGCGATGTCGGTCGCCCAGTTGCCTGGATCCATGTAGCCGACGGCGACGAGATAACCGGGCCCGGCAAACGCGAGCGCCTTCTTCCACCAGGCGCCCTGTCTCACCGGGATGGTGCGATACGCCTCCGCGCGACTCGGCGCGAGTCTGGGCTGCCGCCAGCCGGCGTCGATCGTGCTATTCGCCATCGGTGGGCTTGCAGAAGAGGAGTAGGG
>JBHEMG010000152.1:0-2856 GCA_046262715.1 Gemmatimonadales bacterium | reverse complement strand
ACCAAGGCGTTAGGACGCGAAGTGCGGGCGTACTTCCGGTCAGACCCCAAGATCCTCGGCGGGGTTGTGGTACGCGTCGGCGACCGGATCTTCGATGGCTCGGTGCGCAGACGATTGACCGCGGTGCAAAGAAGGATGTTGACCGGCGAATAGAGAGCCGCGCCGGACACCGGCTCAGAGCCGCCAGTGCAGCCCTAACCCAACCCCGTAGCGCCACGTGACGCGCCGCTCGAATTCGGGCGGCAGGTCCGAGGCCTCAAACCATGACGGCGACAGCATCCCGTCGAGCCGCACGCTTCCCAGTAGCCGGCGGGTGACAGGCCATTCGTACGACGCCGCAGCGATGCCGCCGATGCGCGTGCGCATCTCGCCGCTGTAGTCCCACAGGTGGAGGGCGGGCCCGACTTCAACCCAAACCGCTCCGCTCGGCCCGATACCTCCGACCCGGGTGCTTACCAGCGTCGACGCTTCAATCAGTGTGCCTGTCGTCTTATCCGTGATGTTCAGGCCGCTTCCGCGCACCGCAAATCCTGGATTCGCGTACCCCACGCGCACCGCGAGCCCCGCGTGCAGCCAGCGTCTCTCTGCTCCCACGGCGATACCCGGACCGCCGACCGGTCCGCCTTCCGGCGTTGTATGGCTGCCCGAGGTATCGTGTGCGGTTCCGCCGTACCGCGCGGTCGCGAGATCCGCCCGCACGTACCACTGTGCGGAGAGCGACGAGGTCATCGCGCAGCCAAACCATAACACCGCCGGAAGTAGAGTACGCATTGGTCGCTCAATACATCACGAGGTTGATCCAGCCGTTCGTAATATTGTTCTCGCCCTTCACAAACCAGTTGTAACCGGGATAAAACGAGCCGACGATTTCATCCTTCACGCCGTTTCCTACGAGCTCGTCGTTGCTCTTGATCACATTAGCGAGAGACTGAAAGATATTGTAAACCGCCCTGGCGTAGCCAAAGTATTTCCTCACGGCGGTACTGGAGTCGTTTCCTGACGTGTAGCGGCCGTAAATACTGTCCACCACGTTGATGAGTCGCTGAAACCGATTCGGATCGGTTTTGATCTGGCACGCAGTATCATCATCCTCCACGACGAACACCCGCACGTTCTCCTTGGGATGCGCTGCGTTATACTGGTCGAGCTGATTTTTTGAGAACAGCAATACCTGGCCTGACCAATCGAGATCGTTCTGATCGAAGGCGTAGGGTCCACCCGCGTGCTCCCCCGCGCATTGATACGAGATCAGCGAATCGGTCGTCCCCTTCTGGCCGAGGATCTGCACCTCAAATTCAGGGGACCCCTTCAACCAGCCTTCAAAGTCTTGCGTGAAATGGCTTTTGGTCATGTACAACCCGGCCGCCGGCGGGGGCGGGGGCAGGACGTCGCCGCCTCCACCGCCACACTCCAGGCACGTCTGGCGCGCCGGCGGACGTGAGAAATCGGTCTCGACCGGCACCAGCGCCAGCACCGGCATCGCCGGTGGATTCTTGGGATCGAGCAACTGGCGCCGGCCCTTCACATCGAACGCGACCGGTGGGTCGTCGTCCGTGAGGGCCGTCGCCACGAGCAGCTGATCGTCACCGGTCCAGGCCGCGCGGTGCTCCGGCACCGGGAAATAGACCTCCAGCGCAATCGCGGACTTGGCCTGCCCGGCCACGTCATCGCCGCTGATGCCGTTCTCGCCCGCGATCTCGCGCAGCGCCCGGCCGCCGCTCGCGGAGAGGAACGTCTCGAATTGCAGCTTGTGCTCGCGATAGGGTGACGCGTCGAGCTGAGCCTTGAGGTAGGCGCGGAAGGCGGCGTTCTTCAACCCTTTGGCCACCATGCGGGCCAACTCGACGGGCGGACGGCCCGGCGCGACGGCCGCTGCGGCAGGCATTTCGATGGGCGGCGGCGTCAGCGACCGCTCGGTGCAGGCCACGGCCAGCAGCAATGCCGCCACGGCGAGACTGCGATTCCACATAAGCCCTCCTGGTAAGAGTGGAGAGCCATAGTGGCGATGAACGCTGGTTGATCACCCTCCTTTCCTTGCGACACGGGCCCGAAAGACGCGAGATTCCCGGACCCATGATCCAAGTCGATACGACCTACTGGCAGCAGCGCGTCGCGTACGAGATCAGCGCTGCGCTCGATGAGCCGAGCGGCGTCTTGTCGGGCAAAGCGCACATCCTCTATATCAATCAGTCGCCCGATACGCTGCGCGACTTCTACGTGCATGAGTATCTGAATGCGTTCCGGCCCGGCTCGCGGTGGGCCGCGGCCGATTCCGCCGAGCAGCGGGTGCGCTTCCAGCACATGCGGGACCCCGACTACGCCTTCGAGCGCATCTCGGCGTCAACGGTCATGGGCGCCACGATCAAGCCCGACTACCCGTACTCGCCCGATTCGACGATCGCGCACTGGCGGTTGCCGCACGCGCTCGCGCCCGGTGACTCACTCATCGCCGACATCGACTGGCAGGCCCGGCCCTCGACGCTGCCGCGGCGCCAGGGCCGCCAGGGCCGGCGCTTCGACTTCGCGCAGTGGTATCCCAAGGTCGTCGTGTACGACAAGTACGGATGGGAAGACCATCCGCTCTATCCGGGCGGTGAGTTCTACGGCGAGTTCGCGAGCTTCGACGTCACGCTGGACGTGGCCGCTGACCAAGTGATCGGAGCGACCGGCGTGCCAATCGAAGGCGATCCCGGTTGGGAGCGAGCTAATCGCGGCGGGTCAATCGATTATCAGCGCGATTGGTACGGCCCATCCGCTCATCCGTCCATCCGCCCGACATGCACTGCATCTCCAGGTCGCAAGTGTGTACGGTTCTACGCCGATTCGGTCCATCATTTCGCGCTGTCGCTCAATCCC
>JBHEMG010000151.1:0-9727 GCA_046262715.1 Gemmatimonadales bacterium | reverse complement strand
TTCGCCGCCGCGTGCGGCCAGCGCGTCGCGCAGCAAGTCGCGCCGATCGGTCACCTCGAGCAGGCCTTGTAGCTGGGCGCGCGTCGAGAACTCCGGCTGGCCCGCAAGAGCCTGCGTGCTGCCGAGGTGCACGGGCCCCGTTTGGGCGACCGGCACGTCGAACAAATCTTCCGCTTCCTGCACGAAGATGTTCAGCAGCTCGGACGACCCCGGCTCCGACGACGATGCGTCGCGCAGCCGGTCGGCGAGCGTCGTGCGGATTTCTTTCAGCGTGAGGCCGGCGAGCCGCTCGTTCAGGACGACCGTCACCTTCTGCACCGCGTCCGACGGCAGCTCCGCGGGGACCTCGACGAAGATCGTGCGCACCGCGCCGCTGCGCAGCGCGAGGACCCTCAACAGCCGCTCCGTCGAGACCTGCAACAGATCCAGCCGGTCGAGCACCGCTTCCTCTATAGTGGGGCCGACGGCCACGCCCAGCTCGTTCGTGAGCACGCCCAGCACCTGGGCCGCGCGCGACAGAATCGCTTCGACCGCGGCGCGTTGCCCCTCGAGCTCACCCCGGATGTGCTGCGCCTCGGCGGCGGCGACCATGGGCGGCCGCATCAGGAAGTCGACGTAAACCCGATACGCCAGATCGGTGGGAATGCGCCCGGCGGAGGTGTGGGGATGGTACAGGTAGCCCTTCTCCTCGAGGTCGCTCATCGTGTTGCGAATCGTCGCGGGCGAGAGGCCGAGCTGGTGGCGCTGGGCGATCGTGCGGCTCCCCGCCGGCTCAGCGGTTTGCACGTACGTCTCGATCACGGCCTCGAGCACCTGGCGCTCGCGGTCGGTTAATGGGGCGGTCACTGCTCGATCTCGCTCTTCATGGTTAAGTCGCTCACCAGGGAATCTAATCGCAACCAGCCCTCAGGTGTGCATTTGAGCCTGCCGGCGTGCTCCTCGACCCAGCCGGCGGCGACAAAGCCGCGTACGGGCGCGGAAAGGCGCGGCAGGTACGTCGTCGAGATCCCCTCGGCGGTGCGCAGCCCCATGTACAGTCGCTCGAGCTCCCGCTGCGCGTCCGTGAGGACCTCTTCCGACTCGACGACCGAGCGCCCTTCCGCGACGGCCCGCCGGTAGGCTTCCCAGGCGCGCAAGTTCCAGCGCCGAGTCGTGCCGTCGAAGGAGTGCGCGGCCGGTCCCAGTCCCGTATACGACTTGCCCGACCAGTACGCGGAATTGTGCCGCGAGCGGAATCCCGGTCTCGCAGCGTTGGACACCTCGTAGAACTCGAGGTTTTCGGCGCCCAGCCGCCGATGCGCGAAGAGATACTCCTCGGCGTAGCGGTCCTCATCGGGCGCGTGCGTGGCGCCGCGGGAAATCCAGCGATCGAGCGGTGTGCGCGGCTCGACGGTGAGGCCGTAGAGGGAGCAGTGCGTGGGGCGCAGGGAGCAGAGGATGTCGAGGTCGCGCTCCCAGTTGCGGTGCAATTCCTCCGGCAGACCGAAGATCAGGTCGAGCGAAATGTTCTCGATGCCGGCACTGCGCAGCGCCTCGACGGCTCGCGTCGTCTGCGCGGCGTCGTGCGGGCGGTGCATCCATTGCAGGACGTGGTCGTCGAAGGATTGGGCGCCGAGCGAGACGCGGTTGATGCCGGCGGCGTGCCAGGCGCGGGCAGACGCGACGGTGACGTCTTCGGGATTGGCTTCGAGGGTGACTTCCGGATTGCGGATTGCGAATTGCGGATTGCGGATTGTCGGAGTGAGTTCATTTACGAGCTTCGCGATCGCTGGCGGTGGAAGAAGTGAGGGTGTACCACCACCGAAGTAGATCGTTTCCAGATCGACAGCCGAGATGGTGACCGCTTCCCTAAGGACGACGTCCACGTACTCCTGCGTTGGAATGCGCTTCCGGACCGCAATAGAGAAATCGCAGTACGAGCAGCGTCGCTGGCAGAAAGGCACGTGGACGTATAGATGCACCTGTGAAAACTACACGAAACCGGCCCTGCCAATCCGCAATCCGCAATCCTCAATCCGCAATCTAGGTCAGCCCAAACACCATCCCCGGCCCCTGTCGCACCAGGCCCCGGAGCTCCAGCTCGGTCAACGCGCCCAGCACGTTCGCCGGTCCGGTCTGCGTCGCGGCCACCAACGCATCGACATGCTGCGGCTCCGTCGTCATGCGATGCCACAGCGTCAGCTGCAGCCCCGTGAGATCGATCGGCGGCACGCGGGGCGCCGGGGTCGAGAGCGCGACGCCCAACTCGCGCAGGCCGCCCGGCAGGCCGATCTCCTCGAGGATGTCGGCCGCGCACAGCGCCGGCTTCGCGCCTTGCTGGATCAAGGTGTTGCATCCGAACGACGTCGGACTCGTGATGGGTCCGGGGACCGCCAGAATCGAGCGGCCCTGCTCGAGCCCGGTTTCGGCAGTGACGATCGCGCCCGAGCCCCGCGCCGCTTCGATCACGACGACCGCACGCGACAGTCCGGAGATCAGCCGGTTGCTCCGCGGGAACGAGCCCCGGTGTGGCCGCTCCCCCGGCGGGTGCTCGGTGATGAGCAGCCCGTGCTTCACCATGCGGTCATAGAGCTCGGCGTTCGCCGCCGGGTAGATCACGCCGAAGCCGTTGCCGAGCACGCCGATCGACGCGCCGCCGGCATCGAGCGCCGTGTGGTGCGCGATGGCGTCGATGCCGCGCGCCATGCCGCTGACAATCACCGCGCGCTGCGCCACGGCGCTCGTTAGAATGCGCGCCGCCTCGGCCCCATACATCGTGTGGTTGCGGCTGCCGACGAACGCCACGGCGGGTCGCGCCAGCAGCGACACGTCCCCCCAGGCATACAGCAGCGGCGGCGGGTCGCGGATCTCGTCGAGCTGCGCGGGGAAATCGGGCTCGCCGGACAGCAGCACGGTGCCGCCCAGGCGCGCGAGCTGCGCGCGCACGCGCTCGCCGTCTTGCAGCCGGGCGGAGTGGATCGCGCTGGCCGCGGCCAAACCGATGCCGTCGAGCGTCTGCAGTCGGGACTTCGGCACCGCCAGCGCCGCCTGCGCGCTGCCGAAGGTTGCGACGATGAGACGGAGACGCTGCGGCCCGACGCCCGGCACGAGCGACAGAGCGAGCATCGCTACGACTTCAGCATCTTCCATAACAATTCCAGCAGCTCCGGTAATCCCTGACGAGCGACCGCGGATATTTTTATCACTGGTGCCCCGGCGTCAGTCCGTAACGGCGTGGGGCGTGCGGCGTCCGGCGACTCCAGGTCGGCTTTCGTCAGCACGACGACGTGCGGCTTGGACGCGAGCCCCTGGGAATACGCCGCGGCCTCCCGACGGAGCAAGTCATAGGTCGCCTGCGGGTCGGGGCTGTCGAGGGAGACGAGCACCGCGAGCATGCGCGTGCGCTCGACGTGCTGGAGAAAGCGCAGGCCGAGGCCCTTCCCTTCATGCGCGCCTTCGATGATGCCGGGAATGTCGGCGACGACGAACGAGCGGTGGTTCGACAGTCCCACGACGCCGAGGTGCGGCTCGAGCGTCGTGAACGGGTAGTCGGCGATCTTCGGTCGCGCCGCCGAGATCACCGAGAGGAGCGTGCTCTTGCCGGCGTTCGGCTCGCCGAGCAGGCCGACGTCGGCGATGAGCTTGAGGACCAGCTCGAGGCGGCGCTGCTCCCCCTCGCCGCCGGGCTCCCATTCGCGCGGCGACTGATGGGTCGGCGTGGCGAAGTGCTGGTTGCCGCGCCCACCGCGACCGCCTTTCGCGACGAGAAGCACCTGCTCGGACGCGATCAGCTCGCCGAGCACCTCGCCCGTGTCGGCATCGCGCACTTCAGTGCCCGCGGGAACTGGCAGATAGACATCGTCCTTGGACTTACCGGACATGTTCTTGCCCTTCCCGTGCTCCCCGCGCTCCGCTACCCACCGAGTGTGATAACGGTAATCGAGCAGCGTGCCGAGATTCGTATCAACCTTCACGTAGACGCTGCCGCCCTTGCCGCCATCGCCGCCGTCGGGGCCGCCTTTCGGCACGAACTTTTCGCGACGAAAGGAGCTGGCTCCGGAGCCGCCTGTCCCGGCCACGACCTCGACGACGACGCGATCTATGAACATTGCGGATTGCGGATTGCGGAAGGAGTTGATTGCGGATTGCGGAATGCGGATTGCGGATTTGCACGGGGAGCTCGGCGCGCAGTCCGAATCGATGATACGGTCATAGCAACGATCTGACTCGCGTCCCGACGAAGCGCTATCGCGCGCCCAGTATCGGTTGCGCCACGCTCGATCAGTATATCGATCCAGAACTGAGCCTCATCAGCTTCTTCTTCCACAATTCCCATTTTGGCGATGAATTCACGGCGGGAACGCGCCCGACAGGCTGCCCGGTAATTCGCGCCAACCGACGTACCTGAGCGAAGAAGCTGCCTGCCGATAACATCGGCGGTGCGTCCCGCCGGAAGATCCTCGACGAGAGACACCACGGCCAACGCGAATTGCTTGGTGCGTTCGACGAACTCAGCTCGGGTCATGACCTCACCTTATTAATCCGCAATCCGCAATCCGAAATCCGCAATTAGAGGTTCCTCTCCCTGACATCCGCCCACAGCTCCCAGGCCTTCAGGGCACGCGGCCCCAGGTCCGCCTCGATCAGCCCCAGGACCTCATCGACCTCTTCCCGCGTCGAGCCGGTATTCAACGCGCCTCTCAAATGCGCATGGAACTGTCGTTCGGCGCCGAGCATGGCGATCGCGGCGAGCGTACACAGCTCCCGGCGTTTGGCATCGAGCCCCGGTCGTCCCAGGATTTTCCCGTAGGCATCGACAACCACTAACGGCTCGATCGCCGGATGCAGCGCCCGCAAATTCAGCAGCAGCTTGTGAAACGTCCGCCCGTACACCTCGCTGCAGGCCGCCACGCCGCGCGTCGTCCAGCGCTCCCAGTCGGGATGCGCAATCGGCTCGCTCTCGACCGGCGCCGGAGTCACGCTGCGCCAGACACCGAACGCCACCAGGGCGAGCGGATAGCCGACATTCAGGAAGCTCTGCAGCAACAGCTCGTCGACCCACAGCGCCGGCACATCCAGCGCGCGCGCGGCGACCATCCGCTCGCGCAGCTTCGCTTCGTCGCCCGTCGCCGTCGCGGCCGCGATCCGTACCAATGCGAGCGTTTGGGCATCGAGCCCGTTGGGCTTCTCGACGCTCACCCTAACATTCCGCAATCCGCAATCCGCAATCTTTTCATTTCGTTACCCCTCCATTAACACGCATCTCACCCACCAGCTCGCCTCTCGAGTTGCTCGTCGATCTCCTTAATAAGGAAGGAGGTTGCGGCTTGAGGCCGAGCTCGGCCAACACGGCGGCGATCGCGAGCACCGACGCCACGCTATGGCCGTCCTCAACCTTGAGCGCCACCCCGAGCCCCTCGCGAATGAGGGATGCGCTATACACCCCTTCCGCGCCGACCTTGGCCACCACGCGTCCCGGATGCGCGCGCATCATCTCGGTACAGGGGCGGCCCTCACCGGCAACCAGTTCGGGGTGATGGAGCATGGCTTCGACAATTGCGGATTTGACCTGACCCTCTCCAATCCGCAATCCGAAATCCGAAATCCGCAATCGAGCGTAGGCGAGCGCCATATTCCGCAGCGGCAGCGCGAAGCACGCGACGCCGCACCCATCCACCGCGACGCCGATCTCCTGCGCCGGAACGCCCGTGAATTCGCTGACCGCCCGCAAGCAGCGCTGCTGCACCGGGTGATCGATACGCGCGTAGAACTCCGTCGGCCAGCCGTGGTGCTTGGCGAGCGCCAGCATCCCCGTGTGCTTCCCGGAGCAGTTCGAATAGATCGCCGTAAGCCGCAGGCCGCGGGTCTCGTAGTCCTTGGCGACCGCGTCCGACAGCGGCCGGTGCGGCCCGCACAGCAGATCGCGCTCGGAGCAGCCGATGCGCTGCAGGAATTCGCGGACCAACGCCACCTGCCCCGGCTCGCTCGAGTGCGAGGCGCACGCCAGCGCCAGGTCCTGCCGCGTCAACCCGAAGCGCTCGACGACCCCATCTTCGACCAGCGGCAGCGCCTGAAACGGCTTCGCAGCCGAGCGCCAGAAGGTGCGGTAGTCGGGGTCGCCGGCGTGGGCAAGGAGCTTCCCACTGGCATCCACTACGGCGACGTGGACGCGGTGGCGGGACTCCAGGAGCTTGCCCCGGTGGAGCTCTACGAACAAATGAACCCCTTTCGCCCGCCAGCTTGATTGCGGATTGCGGATTTCGGATTGCGGAATGTAATGGCGAGCCCTAGCGCGCACGACCTCTCACTGTCAATCCGCAATCCGCAATCCACAATCCGCAATTACATTCTTGGCCATGCGCTCCGCCCTTCTCCTCCTGCTCCTGTTGCCCGCCAGCGCACCCGCTCAGGAAGCCTCCCCCTACCTCCCCCTCAGCCACTGGGCCCAGCCCTTCCTCGAGCACCTCATCGCCGCTGGGCGCATCGCTGACCCGTCACCGCTCTCCCGGCCATTTCGCGTGCAGGACGTCGTGCGCGCGCTCGAGGCGGTCGACAGCAACGTCGTCACCGGCGCCGAGTGGGGCGTCGTCAAACGGATCCGCGGCGACCTGACGCGCAAAATGCGCGGCCCCTCCGCCCGCATGGACGTGAGCGCCGGCGCCGCCGCCGCGTCGCATGCGCGCCGCGATCCGTTGCGCGCCGCGGGCCCCGGCCACGCCACCTTCGACGGCGGTGCCGCGCTGACGCTGTACTTCGGCCCCGCCGTGTTCGTCTCGCACCCCTACTTCGACACGCGCCTCAAGTGGGACCCCGACTACCTCGGCAAGAAAGACCGCGTGATCGCCGGGCGCACCGCGGAGGCGTACGTGAGCGCGCAGTGGCGACTGGGTGAGCTGTTCTTCGGCAGCGTCGATCGCAACTGGGGGCCGCGCTTTACCGATGGGCTGCTCATCTCACCCAGTCCGTACAGCTACGATCACTTCGACATTCGCATCGGGACGGACGGCATCAACCTCGAGGGAATCATCACCGAGCTCGACGACATCACCGTCGTGACACCCGATACGACGATTCCCGGACCTCCGCCCGGTGTCGTGAACAAGCGCTATCTCATCGCGCATCGCCTCACGGTCCGGCCGCCGTGGAATACGACCTTCTCGTTGTGGGAGGGGACGATCGTCGCGGGGCCCAATCGCCAGCTCGAGCCGTGGTTCGCCAACATCTTCACCCTCGGCATCCTGCAGCAGTACGATCAGGGGTCGCAGGCCAACAACCAGCTCGGCCTCGACGTGACGACCCGCATCAAGCGCACGCAGCTGTTCGCGTCGGTGCTGCTCGACGACATCCAGGTGGATAAAGCGAATGCGGGCGATCGGGAGCCGCCGGCCTACGCCTTCACCGTCGGCGCGCAGGGCGGCATCGCCCGCTACGGCTGGACCGCCTTCTACACGCAGGTCGCAAACCTCACCTACCGCACCCCCAATCCCGCCGAGGCGGTGATGCGCCGCAACGTGGGGCTGGGCCGCAATTTTTCCGATTACGATCAACTCACCCTGCGCGGCAGCATGATCGTGGGACCAGGAGCGCTGCTCGAGCCCGAAGTCACCGTGCTGCGCCAGGGCCAGGGCGACTTTCGCCTGCCGTATCCGAGCGTGGCGCAGTTCGATTCGACGCCGACGCTGTTCGCGGGCACGCTTACGCGCACGGTGCGCCTGGCGCTCGCCGCGGAAGTCGCGCGGGGCCGCTGGGTGCTCTCGGGCAACGGCGGGGTGCATCTGATCTCGAATGCCGAACACGTCAGCGGAGCGAGCGACACGCGGTGGGTGGGGAGCGTGCAGCTGATGTGGCGGACGAAGAAAGAGGGGCGGATACCGTGAACAAGACATTGCGGATTGTGGATTGCGGATTGCGGACTAGGGAATTGCGGATTGGGGATTGCGGATTGCGGATTGTAGAGGAGAGCTTCGTGCCTCGCTTAGGACCCGCCTTGCAAATCCGCAATCCGCAATCGGCAATCCGCAATTTCAAAAATCCGCAATCCGCAATCCGCAATCGCTTCTCATGATCCGCGACCGCCTCGAAGTCCTGCTCCGCAAGATGGCGACCACAAAGATCGTGGTGGTCGGTGACGCCATGCTCGACGTCTATCTCGTCGGCGACGCCGATCGCGTCTCCCCCGAGGCGCCGGTGCCCGTCGTCACCGTGCACGCCAGCCGCCACGGCCTCGGCGGCGCCGCCAACGTCGCGGCCAACGTCGCGGCGCTCGGCGCCGAGTGCCGGCTCGTTGCAGTGGTGGGCGCCGACACGCGCGGCACCTCGGTGCGCACCGAGCTGGAAGATCTGCGCCTCAGCGCCGAGTTTCTCGTGGTCGACAGCGGCCGGCCGACGACCGCCAAGACGCGCGTCGTGGCGCGCGGTCAGCAGATGCTGCGCATCGACGAGGAGATCGACGCGCCGCTGTCAGCGCGGGTGATGGAGCAGGTCGGGCAGGCGCTGGAACGCGCGCTGCAGAACGCCGACGCCCTGCTGATCGAGGACTACAATAAAGGCACGCTGGTGCCGCAGGTGATCGAGCGCGGCCTCGCGATCGCCAAGAAGCGCGCGCTGCCGGTGGTGGTCGATCCCAAGTTCAAGAACTTCTTTGCCTACCGCGGCGCGACGGTATTCAAGCCCAACCTGCGCGAGCTGGAGCTGGCGATGGGCGCGGCGCTCGACCTCGCACACCCCAACTCGCTGCCCGAGACGCTCACCAAGCTGGCGGTCGACAATCTGCTGCTGACGTTGGGCGCCGAGGGCATGCTGCTCGCCACCAAGGACGGCGCGATCACGCGCATCCCCACGCGCGCGCGCGAGGTGTTCGACGTCTCGGGCGCCGGCGACACCGTGACGGCGTGGGTCGGCACGGCGCTGGCGGCCGGCGCGGACGTGCGCGAAGCGGCGCACATCGCGAACTTCGCGGCGGGGATCGAGGTCGGGAAAGCCGGCGTCGCCACCGTGTCACCCGCCGAGGTCCTGGCGGTGCACGAGCAGTACTACGATCAGCTCGGAAAGCTGCGGCGCGAGGGACTGCTGTAGATGGGCTAGATCTGCTGGGTGAGGAACAACGGTGTAGATAAGGTATGCGGCCCTTGCTTGCGGTTCTGCTGATCGCGTTACTCGCCAACTGTGGCAACGGCCCGTCCGATCCCCCGCGCCCAATTCCTTCTCCTGCTGTTCCGCAGCCCCCGCCGCCACCGCATCCGCCCGCTCCACCGGTCGCCGACACGCTTTAGTCAGTTACCAAGGGACATTGGACATTCTACATTGGTCAATCGCGGGCAACGCCCGCGTCCGGGCCCTTAGCTCAGCGGTTAGAGCAGCGGACTCATAATCCGTAGGTCCCAGGTTCAAATCCTGGAGGGCCCACTGCGAATGTCCAGTGATCAATGCCCAATGATCAAAGCCAATGATCAAGGCCGGGTCCTAGGCTGTCCCAATTCAGTGCAACGTTGATCAGTGATCATTGGGCATTGGGCATTGGGCATTGGGCGTCGGTTGATTAGTTCGAGTGAATCTGGATACTCCCGCCGCCAAGATTTGTGGCAGCAGCACCGGCATCGTCCTGGCCCGTTTGGTTGTCATATAGGACACCACCGGTCGCCGACACGCTTTAGTCAGTTACCAAGGGACATTGGACATTCTACATTGGTCAATCGCGGGCAACGCCCGCGTCCGGGCCCTTAGCTCAGCGGTTAGAGCAGCGGACTCA
>JBHEMG010000150.1:0-6163 GCA_046262715.1 Gemmatimonadales bacterium | reverse complement strand
GTCTTATCCTGACATGGTCGGGCAGGGCGTGGACTCGCTGCACTGGGGGGGCCTCGAAAAAATTGGTGATCGTTCCTATCGGCTGGTCACGCCGGACGCGCGCGAAATAGGGTACCTGCTCGATGCCATCGAGCGGGTCGTGTTGCATTGATCGCGGCGCTGCTCGTCGCGCTCGCGCTGCCGCAGCAACAGCAACCGGCACCTCCTCCGCGCGATTCGACACCGCCCGAGGCGTACTACGGCGTCACGGAGTGGCGCGAGGCGCGCGCCAAGCTCGAGCCGTTGATGGACCGGGCGCGCGGCGCGTTCACGGTGTACGTCATCGGCGACATGGAAGGTCTCGCGGCCGCCGTTCGCAATGGCACGGAGATGCGGCCGCCGACGCGCGGCGGTGGCCAGGACCACGAGCGCTTTCGGATGGAGCTCACCGACGAGATCAACGCGGTGATCGCGGGTGCGCGCGAAGCCGGCGCGACGCAATTCATCGTGAACGAAGGCCACGGCGGCACGTTGTTTCGCAATGCGCTCCCGGAGCGCCTCGACTCCGAAGCGATCCTGATCCGCGGATATCCAAAGCCGATCGTCATGTCGACCGGACTGAATCCCGCCGTCGACGTGTTGTTCATCGTGGGCGCCCATGCCAATGCCGGCACGCCCGGTATCATCTCCCATTCGTTCGCGTTCGACTCGTTTACCGTGAACGGGCGCATGCTGAACGAAGCGGGCATCGCCGCGTTCATCGGCGGCGAGATGGGGGTGCCGATGGGGTTGGCATCCGGGGACCACGTGCTTACCGCCGAAACACGAGAGATGCTGGGCCCCATCGAAGTGGTCACGACCAAGCTCGCGATGAGTCGCAGCGCCGGCGCGGGGTTCTCACCCGCCCGGGTGCATGCGGAGCTGCGCGCCGCCGCCACGCGCGCCGTTCGCCGCGTGAAATCGGGGGAGCTGCAACCGCTGCGGCTCGCGAAACCGTATCAGGTGCGTTTTTGCATGCGGCAAAGTTTTGACCCGTGGTTCGTCACGCAGGTGCGCGGGCTCAAAGGATTGCGTCCCGACGGCGGCGAGCGCTGTTTTGCCTATACGAGTCAATCCGCCGAAGACATCGGAGATTTGCTCAACAAGATCGAATGGATCGTGCTGAAGCCCTGAAGTAAAAGCGGGAGGCGCTTAAGGCTGCAGGTCGATGGCTTTTACATCGGGAGGGAACGGGACGCCGGCGCGCACGTAGCCGATGGCGCCGGGATACTTGCGGACGTAGTCGAGCACTTCGCTATCCGAGGCGCGCTCGGGTGGTGCGACCGCGACACCGGCAAACGTCTGTTGCTGCCACCACGTCTGCACCGAGGCGATTGTCCGCTGGTGCACCTGCTTGGTAAACGTCAGCCGCACGGGTGACTCGGCGGTCTGGTCGATCGGCAGCACTGGTTGATGATTGTCCCACTGCGTCACCTTGCGCAGGAAAATGCGCGAGACCTGGTCACGGCTGAGACGGGCGACAGGATTCGACGCGTGCACGATGAGATGGTAGGCGACGTCCTGCGCCTGTACCAGCCGAGGTGCGAAGAGCGCGAGGGCGACGACCACTGCCCGGTGCATGAAAGGCCGCATGCGAAGACGGTAAAACGCGGCCCACGCGCTGGATGTGATCTGCGACCCAGCTAGCTAAATCCCGCGGTCGCATGATCTCCGAACCGCAGGCCCTGCCGACCAGCTCAAGGCTATTAAGATAGAGGGCCAGGCGGGTCAGCTATTGAGTTCCCGTGCGCTAGCAGTTTTTCGTTGTCGAGCAGTACGGCCTTACGTTCGACCCCCCAGCGATAGCCGCCAAGGTCCCCGTCTTGCCGCACCACGCGATGGCACGGAATGATGAGCGCCACCGGATTCGTCGCGCAGGCGCGCGCTACGGCACGCGTGGCGTTCGGCGTGCCGATCGCCTTGGCGATTGCGGTGTAGGAGCGCGTCGTCCCGAACGGGATGTGCCGTAGCTCTTGCCACACGCGTCGCTGGAACGCGGTAGCCCGAATGTCGAGCGGCAGGTCGAGATGAGGCTCGCGCCCCTCGAGATAAGAGAGAATCGCGTCGACGAACCCCTCGAGCGTGCCACCATTTTCCTGGCGCACCCGCGCAGCAGCGAACTCGCGGCGCAGATCGGCCTCGAGCACGGCCGCACTGTCTCCCAGCGTGACGCGGCAGATGCCGTGCGCCGTGGCGGCCACGAGCAAACGGCCGAGAGACGTGTTCACCGTCACGAAGACGATGTCCACGCCCACGCCGCCACGCGCGTACGTCGCGGGCGTCATGCCCAGCTGCTCCTGGGTGCGCTCGTAGACGCGGCTCGTCGAGCCGTACCCGGCTTCGTACAGTGCGGGGCTCACCTGTTTCCTCCGTTTCAATTCGTGTTTGAAGCGCGCCACGCGACGCACTTCGGCGTACGCCTTCGGCGTGATGCCCAGCACGCGCTTGAACACGCGGGCGAGGCGCGGGTAGGCGCTGGACGGCGCGCCGGCATCCAGGGCGCGGCAGGCTTCGCGCACGCGCGCGATGGCGGGATCGCCGTGGACGTCGCCCGGACGGCAGCGGCGGCACGCGCGGAACCCTTCGCGCTCGGCGGCTTCGGGAATTGGGAAGAACGTCACCTGCGTGCGCCGCGGCCGGCGACTCGCGCAGGACGGGCGGCAGTAAATCCCGGTCGAGCGCACCGCATACACGAACGCGCCGTCGAAGCGGCGATCCCGTGCCATCACAGCCTGCCAGCGTTCGGTAGGACTCATGGCACGGAACATAGGGCGCGGGGTC
Source organism: Gemmatimonadales bacterium (assembly GCA_046262715.1). Lineage (GTDB taxonomy): Bacteria > Gemmatimonadota > Gemmatimonadetes > Gemmatimonadales > GWC2-71-9 > 20CM-2-65-7. The sequence continues at coordinate 3,364 of JBHEMG010000150.1, read as the reverse complement.
ATTCGCTTCTATCCGGTTTTGGCGCTCAAACCCTCACCGCCAGGGCTCATCCTTGGAGGGGCCGTAGATCGACGGCACTTTGCCGCCCGCCATGCGGAGGTACACCGAGAACTGTCCGCGATGGTGGATTTGATCGTTCAACATGAACCACAGAACGTCTTGCCTCCGCAGGTCGCTCATCGTGTTGGGACCGGTAATGAACTTGACGGTCGTATTGAGTTGTTCGTCGTCGACGGCGCGGACCTTGTCGGCCATCAGTTGCAGGGCCTTGTCGACTGCCGTGATCATGCCCGGCCAGTTAGTGGGCATCGCTGGCATGTCGGGCGGCGGGAATCTCATCTCGCCCTGTACCGCCTGCGAGCCGCCGGCCCCCTCGAATACGAAGGTCCAGGCGAGCTCCATCGCGCTCTTGGCGCTGGGATGCGGCTTGAGGTCACTCTTCTCCTGGGGATAGGCGCGCAACACTTTGAGCGTAACCGCCGATTCGCGGTCCCACGCTTCCTGAAACTTCTGCTTTTCCCTCATAGAGTCTCCTTTCCTTCCTAATGTACCCCTGCCTGACCCGCGCGTGCTTTCATCGTAGCTTTCCCGCATGCTGCGAGACTGTGCCGCCCTCATTGTGCTCGCCCTCGCCGCCATTGGCGGACTCACCTGGGCCATCATGGCGTTACGGCGGTCCTTGGCTCGCGAGCGCCGACTCGCGCGCGTGGACGATCTCACAGGCGTGCGCAATGCGCGGGCCTTCCACGAAGCCGCGGGCGCCGAAATCGAGCGTGCCCGCCGGTATCAACATCCTTTTAGTGTCGCCGTGGTCGACCTGGGGAACCGGGTCGGGGACGAGCCGGTGCGGGCCGCGGCCGCCGCGCTGCGCGGCGCGCTGCGCGCCACCGATGTGGTTGCCCGGTTGGGGCGCGACGAATTCATCGCCTTGCTCCCCGAAACGACGGCGGCATCGGCGCGGATCGTCCTGGAAAAGCTGCGGGCGGGCCTTGCCGAGCTGCGCACGAGCGACGGCAAGCTCGCAACGCCGAGCATCGGTGGGGTGACGTTTCTCAACCCGCCGCGCGCCGTGGAAGACATTGTCCGCGCGACCGACGAACGTATCGCCGAGGCGAAGTCCAGCGGCGCGCCCTCCCACGTCACTTGGAACGCGGCACCGGCACCAGGATTCGAAGGCCGATGACCCGGCGCAACATCTCGAGCGGGACTCCGTGGGAGCCGGTCGTCGGATACTCGCGCGCGGTGCGGGTGGGCCGCGTGGTCCATGTCTCCGGGACTACCGCGACCGACGCGAGTGGCACGATCGTCGGAGCAGGCGACCCGTACGCGCAGGCGGTGCAGGCGTTGCGCAACATCGGCCGGGCGCTAGAGCAGGCGGGCGCCGCCCTTACAGATGTCGTGCGCACGCGGATGTATCTCACCGATATCACGCATTGGCAGGCGGTGGGACGCGCGCACGGCGAAGTGTTCCGCGACATCCGGCCCGCGTCCACGCTGGTCGCGGTCACGCGCCTGGTCGATCCTGCCATGTTGGTCGAAATCGAGGCTGAAGCGATCCTTCCCGAATGAAAATCGTCGTCAGTGGATCTACAGGCCTGATCGGCACGGCGCTGCGTCCGGTCCTCGCCGCGCAGGGTCACGACGTGCTGCCGTTGGTGCGACGGCGGCCGGCGCCTGGCGAGCGGGCGATCGGCTGGGATCCGGAGCATGCCACGATCGATCGCGACGGACTCGAAGGAGCCGATGCGGTCATTCATCTGGCGGGCGAGAATGTGTTCGGTCGCTGGTCGCCGGCCAAGAAAAACCGCATTCGGGACAGCCGGGTGCTCGGGACACGCCTGGTGAGTGAGGCGCTCGCCGGCCTCACGCGCCGCCCGCACGTCCTGCTCGCCGCGTCGGCGATCGGCTACTACGGCGATCGCGGTGCCGAAGAGCTGACGGAGCCAAGCGCACCGGGCGAAGACTTCCTCGCATCCGTCGCGCGCGAATGGGAGGCGGCGACGGCGGCGGCGACGCGCGCCGGCATTCGGGTCGTGAACATGCGGTTTGGCGTCGTACTGTCGCAGACAGGCGGTGCGCTCACGACGATGCTTCCCGCGTTCCGCGTCGGATTGGGCGGTCCGATCGGCAGCGGCAACCAATATCTCAGCTGGATTGCATTGGAAGACGTGCTCTCGGCGGTTCGTTTTCTGCTCGAGTCATCGGCGGTCATGGGGCCGGTGAATGTTACGGCACCAGTGCCCGTGACCAACCGCGAGTTCGCCAAGACCGTCGGCAAAATTCTCGGCCGGCCCGCCGTCGTTACGGTACCCGCCTTCGCGTTGCGCATGGCGTTCGGGGCGGAGGGTGCTGCCATGCTGCTGAGCGGGCAACGCGTCCTGCCGGCGCGGTTGCTGTCGTCGGGATTCCGTTTTTCCTGCGACGCGGTCGAGCCAGCACTGCGTCACTTGCTTGCCGCTCCCGCGGGCGGCCGGTAGTATCGGGCATGACGCTTCCCGAGGTCTACGAAGGGGAACCGGAGGAACAACCGCCCGAGCGGCAGATTTCCAAACGCTCGCGCGGTGTTGCCCTGGCACTCTGCTTCTTCGGCGGCGTGTTCGGCCTGCACCGCTTCTACGCGGACAAGCCGAAGACGGCGATCGCGATGCTGCTCACGTTCGGCGGGTGCGGCATTTGGTATCTCTACGACCTCGTGCTGATCGCCGCCGGTGAATTCCGCGACGTGCACGATTTGCCCGTGCGCAATTGGCATGTCGAGGACTCGTCGTTCGCTCGCCGCGAGCTGAGCGGCCGAGCCGAGCGCCGCGTGACCGAGCTAGAGGAGCAGATGGACGGGCTGCGCCAGCAGTTCGACGATCTGGCGGAGCGCGTCGATTTCGCGGAACGCATGCTGGCGCAGCAGCGTGAGCCGGTGCGGCCGCAGCTGCCGCGGGGGTCCTGAGCAGATGCGGATTGGCGTCCCTCGCGAAACTGCCGCGAACGAGCGACGTGTCGCGCTGACGCCTGACGTCGCGGGCAAGCTGATCAAGGGCGGCTTTATCGTGACGGTAGAGCGCGGCGCGGGCTCGGCCGCCTTTTTCCCCGATGCCGCGTACACGGCGGCCGGCGCGACGCTCGCCGATCGCGCGGCCGTACTCGCGCAGTCCGACATCGTCGTGCAGGTGCAGGCGCCCGCCGCCGCGGAAATCGCGCAGTATCGCGAGGGGAGCGCGGTGATCGCGGCGTTCCAGCCCACTGCCGACCTCGTCCGCCAGCTCGCTGAGCGGAAACTCACCGCGTTCAGCTTGGTGTTGCTCCCCCGGATCACACGCGCCCAGGGGATGGACGTCCTGTCATCGCAAGCCACCGTCGCCGGCTACAAGGC
>JBHEMG010000149.1:0-7757 GCA_046262715.1 Gemmatimonadales bacterium | reverse complement strand
TCCTGCGCACGGCCAAGACGGTCAACTCGATGGTGGGCCAGCTGTCGAGCTTTGCCTCGGAAGTGACGCGCGTGGCGCGCGAGGTGGGCACGGACGGTAAGCTGGGCGGTCAGGCCGTGGTCAAGGGCGTGGCCGGCACCTGGAAGGACCTCACGAACAACGTGAATTCGATGGCGGCGAATTTGACGGGCCAGGTGCGCAACATCGCCGAAGTGGCGACGGCCGTGGCGCGCGGCGACTTGTCGCGCAAGATCACCGTCGACGTGAAGGGCGAAATCCTCGAGCTCAAGAACACCATCAACACGATGGTGGACCAGCTCCGCGCCTTTGCCGCGGAAGTGACGCGCGTGGCCCGCGAGGTGGGCACCGACGGCAAGCTGGGCGGTCAGGCGGAGGTGGCCGGCGTCGCGGGAACGTGGAAGGATCTCACCGACTCGGTGAACGTCATGGCCGCCAACCTCACCGACCAGGTGCGCGGCATCGTGAAGGTCGTGACGGCGGTCGCCAACGGGAACCTGCGCCAGAAGCTCACGGTGGAAGCGAAGGGTGAGGTCGCGGCCCTCGCCGAGACCATCAACAGCATGACCGACACGCTCGCGACGTTCGCCGATCAAGTGACGAACGTGGCGCGCGAGGTGGGCGTGGAGGGACGGCTGGGCGGCCAGGCGAACGTGCCGGGCGCGTCCGGCACCTGGAAAGACCTCACCGGCAACGTGAACCTGCTCGCGGCGAACCTCACCACGCAGGTGCGCGCCATTGCCGAAGTGGCGACGGCGGTGACGAAGGGCGACCTGTCCCGCTCGATTCAGGTCGAGACGCGCGGCGAAGTCGCCGATCTGAAGGACAACATCAACACGATGATCGGCAACCTGCGCGCGACCACGGAGAGCAACCAGGAGCAGGACTGGCTGAAGACCAACTTGACGAAGTTCACGCGCATGCTGCAGGGCCAGCGCGACCTCGTCACCGTGGGCAAGATGCTGCTCTCCGAGCTTGCGCCGCTCGTCAAGGCGCAGCAGGGCGCAATCTATCAAATGCAGCCCGGCGAGACGCTGGAGGGCGGCGAGTACTCGCTCACGCCGCTGGCGACGTATGCCCGCCCCATGAATCGCCTGCGCCGCATCGCGCTCGGCGAAGGGCTGGTGGGTCAGTGTGCGGTCGAACAGCAGCGCGTTTTGCTGCGCGACGTGCCCAAGTCCTATGCGCGCATCGCCTCGGCGCTGGGCAACGCGGTTCCCACCAACGTGGTCGTGCTGCCGGTGCTGTTCGAAGGCGAGACCAAAGCCGTGATCGAGCTCGCGTCGCTGTATCCGTTCACGCCGACGCATTTGAGCTTCCTCGAGCAGCTCACCCAGTCCATCGGCGTGGTGCTCAACACGATCGAAGCGACGATGCGGACCGAGAGCCTGCTGGAGCAGTCGCAACAGCTCACGACGGAGCTGCAGACCCGGCAGACGCAGCTGCAGGCGACCAACGAGGAGCTCGCGACCAAGGCGAAGCAGCTCGCCGAGCAGAACGTCGAAGTGGAGCGGAAAAACCGCGAGGTGGAGCAGGCCCGCCGGGCCCTCGAAGAGAAGGCGGCCGAGCTCGCGCTCACCTCCAAGTACAAGTCCGAGTTCCTCGCGAACATGTCGCACGAGCTGCGCACGCCGCTCAACTCCATTCTCTTGCTCGGCCAGCAGCTGGCGGATAACCCGGGCGGGACGCTGTCGAACAAGCAGGTCGAATTCGCCAGGAACATTCACTCGGCGGGCACCGACCTGCTGACGCTGATCACCGATATTCTCGACCTGTCCAAGACCGAGTCCGGAACGGTGACCGTCGAAGCCGAGGAAGTCCAATTCACCGCGCTGCGAGACAGCGTGCAGCGCACGTTCCATCATATCGCCGAGTCCAAGGGCCTGGCTCTGCAGGTCGACATGGACGCGAAGCTGCCGTCCACGTTGACGACCGATCCAAAACGGCTGCAGCAGATCTTGAAGAACCTGCTGTCGAACGCGTTCAAGTTCACCGAGCGCGGCCACGTCACGATGACGGTTCGCACCGTCACAGAAGGCTGGACGCACGACCATCCGACGTTGCGGAGCGCCGACGGGAAGGTGGTCGCGTTCGCGGTGACCGATACCGGCATCGGCATCGCGGCCGAAAAACAGAAACTGATTTTCGAAGCGTTCCATCAGGCGGACGCGGGCACGAGCCGAAAGTACGGCGGCACCGGCCTGGGGCTCGCCATCAGCCGCGAGCTGGCGGCGCTGCTGGGCGGCGAGATCCGTCTGGTCAGCACGCCGGGAGCGGGCAGCACCTTCACGCTCTACCTGCCCGTTTCCTATGCGGGTCCCACCCGGCCGACGACGACGACGGCGCGCGCGGCCGCGGGTACCGCGTTGCCCTCGACGCCGATGCTCACGGTGGCCCGCGCCGAGGAGGCAGTTCCCGACGACCGCGATGAGGTCAGCAAAGGCGACAACGTGCTGTTGATCGTGGACGACGATCCGCACTACGCCCGTATTCTGCTGGGCCTGGCGCGCGACAAAGGCTTCAAGGGGATCGTCGCGAGCCGCGGGCACGCGGCCCTGTCGCTGGCGCGGGAGTATCAGCCGACGGCGATCACGCTCGACGTCTTCCTGCCCGATACGCTGGGGTGGTCGGTGCTGAGCAACCTGAAACTCGATCCCAGCACGCGGCACATCCCCGTCCAGATGATCTCGGTCGAAGAGGAGCGGCAGCACGGCCTCGCGCACGGCGCCTTTTCCTACCTGGTGAAGCCGGCGACGACCAACGATCTCGAGAACGCACTCGAGCGCCTCAAGAGCTATGTCGAGCCGCACACCAAGCGCCTGCTGGTCGTGGAAGACAACGACATCGAGCGTCAGGGCATCGTCGATCTCCTGGCGCATGACGACATCGAGATCGCCGCGGTCGGCACCGGGAGTGAAGCGCTGCACATGCTGTTCGAATCGCGCATCGACTGCTGCGTCATCGATCTGCGCCTGCCCGACATGAACGGTTTCGAGCTGCTGGAGCGCGTGCAGAAGGAGCCCACGCTGCGGGACATTCCGATGGTCGTCTTCACCGGGAAAGACCTCACGCCCGACGAAGAGAAACGCCTGCAGGCCATCTCGAGCAGCGTCGTCCTGAAAGACGTGCAATCCCCCGAGCGGCTGTTCGACGAAACCGCGCTCTTCCTGCACCGCGTGATCGGGGACCTCCCCGAGGCGAAGCGGAAACTGCTGGACCGCCTCTACCAGTCCACCGATCTCCTGCGCGGTCAGCAGGTGCTGGTGGTCGACGACGACGCCCGTAACATTTTTGCCCTGACGACGCTGCTCGAAAACGAAGGGATGGACGTCGTCAGCGCCACCGGAGGCCGCCAAGCGATCGAGCTGATCGACGGCAATCCGGACTTGAGCGTGGTCCTGATGGATATCATGATGCCCGACATGGATGGGTACGCGACGATGCGCGAAATTCGCCACAACGCACGGCACCGCACGCTGCCGATTCTCGCCCTGACGGCCAAAGCGATGAAAGGCGATCGCGAGAAGTGCCTGCAGGCGGGGGCCTCCGACTACATTGCCAAACCGGTGGACGCGCACCAGCTGCTGTCGCTGCTGCGGGTCTGGTTGCACCGCTAATGGGCCTCAGCGGCACGCCGCGCTCACCGATGTCGAGCGTGATGCCCCCGATGCTCACCGGGGATGACTCGGTGCCGATTCTCCTGGTCGACGATCAGCCTGCCAATCTCGACGCGCTCGAAGCCTCGCTTGCCTCGAGTGGCTGCACGTTCGTCCTCGCCCGCACCGCCGACGAGGCGTTGCTCGCGCTGTTGCACCAGGATTTCGCCGCCATCGTGCTCGACGTGATGATGCCGGGGATGAGCGGCTTCGATCTCGCGTCCATGATCAAACGGCGCGAGCGCACGCGCGAGGTGCCGATTCTCTTCCTCACCGCGCGGATGCTCGATCAGCAGGACGAGCTGCGCGGGTATGGGTCGGGCGCGGTCGATTATCTCACCAAGCCGATCGATCCGAAGATCCTGCGCTCCAAGATCGCCGTGTTCGTGGACCTGTTCCGCAAGCGCCGGGCGCTCGCGCGGATGAACATGGAGCTGCAGCGCCAGATCTCCGAGCGTCAGAAGATCGCGGACGCGCTGCGCCGCGCCAATGACGAGCTGGAGGCGCGCGTCGCGGACCGGACCGCCGCCCTCGCCGAGGCCAACCGGCGCAAAGACGACTTCCTCTCGATGCTGGGCCACGAGCTGCGCAATCCCCTCTCCGCCCTGCGCTCGGCGGCGGAAGCGCTGCGCCTCAAGGCGAGCGACATTCCCGAGCTGCTCCCGATGCAGGGCGTCTTCCAGCGCCAGCTGCAGCAGATGACGCGGCTCACCAACGACCTGCTCGACGTCAGCCGCATCACCCGCGACAAGCTCGTCCTGCAACGCGACCGCGTCTCCCTGTCCGACATCATCGACGGTGCCATGGACATCGTCCGCGCGCTCACCGAAACGCGGCAACAGCAGGTCACGGTGAATCTCCCCTCCGCGCCCGTGTACCTGGACGGCGATCTGGCGCGGCTGACGCAGGTCATCGGCAATGTGCTGGACAATGCGGTCCGGTACTCGCCGACGGGCAGCCGCATCGCGGTCAGCGTCGAGGAGTCAGGGGCGCACGTGGTCCTGAAGGTCAAGGACAACGGCGCCGGCATCGAGCGCGATCTGCTGCCCAGGATTTTCGATTTCTTCGTGCAGGGCCACCGGGCCGCGCAATCGACCAGCGGTCTGGGAGTGGGATTGCCGCTCGCGCGCCGACTGGTCGAGATGCACGGCGGCACGATTGCCTGCTTCAGCGCGGGGCCCGGCCACGGCACGGAGGTCGTGGTGCGCCTGCCGGCGCTCTCAGCCGGCGATCAGACCGCGGGCGCCACCAACGGGACGCGGGCGAGCACGCTCGAGCGTCGGCGCATCCTGATCGTCGAAGACAATGTCGACACCGCGTCGATGATGAATCTCATGCTGCTCGAGTGGGGCCAGGAGACCAAGGTGGCCCACGACGGTCTTGCGGCACTCGACGTGGCCGCCGAGTTCCGGCCAGACGTCGTGCTGCTCGACATCGGCTTGCCGCGGCTGCACGGCTACGAAGTCGCCCGGCGCCTGCGGCAGCAGGATTGGGCCCGCGACACGCACGTCGTGGCGATCACCGGTTGGGGACTTGGTGCGGACCGGCAGGGAGAAGCGGCGGGCATCGATCATCGCCTGCTCAAGCCCGTGGATCCGGAGACGCTGCGCTCGCTACTCGGCGAGATCCAGCGGTCAACGCGTCGGGTAAGTCCCTAGGACGCGGACGTTCGACGCGAAGGCGCGCAGCTCCGTCAACGCTTCCGCCAAGCCGCCGTTGCCGCTGTCGATCACATCCAGATAAAAGAGATACTCCCAGGGCCGCCCCGGCAGCGGCCGGGACTCGATCTTGGTGAGATTGAGGCCGCGCGCGGCGAATACGCCCAAGGCGCGATGCAACGTGCCCGGCTCATTTCCCAACGCGCAGATCAACGAGGTCTTGTTGGCACGCCCCGACTCCCGCGGCGCGCTTCCCTTCGTCACCACGAGAAAGCGCGTGTAATTCTCTGCGTGGTCCTCCAGCCCTTCCTCGAGCACCGTCGCGCCATACAGCTCCGCGGCGAGCTTCGACGCGATGGCCGCGTCGGCATCCACCTTCCCCGCCATCAGGTCGCGGACGCTGCCGGCGGTGTCGTACGCGGGCACGGCGACCACGTCGGGATGCCGCCGAAAAAAGCGCCGGCACTGCGCGAGCGCGACGGGATGTGAAGCAACCCGGCGCACCTCGGGCAGCGTGGTACGGGGCGAGGCGATAAGGCAGTGACGGATGCGCAGCTCCGTTTCGCCGACCACCTGCAGCGCGTGCGTGCTGAGCAGATCGTAGTTCTCGTGCACCGAGCCCGCGAGGGTGTTTTCGATCGGCACGACGCCGCTCGTCGCTGCACCCGTTTCGACGGAGTCGAACAGATCGACGAAGCTCGCGCACGGCACGAGCCGGATGGCGCTCCCATGCGTCTCGAGCGCCGCGGCGTGGCTGAACGAGCCGGCCTCGCCCTGAATCGCGACTGCGCCGGCTTCAGGCATCCGTCACCGCGCCCAGGCTGCTGCTCGAGACGAGCTTGGCGTATTTGGCGAGCACGCCCGACGTGTAGCGCGGGGCCGGCGCCCGCCAGCGCGCGCGCCGCGTGGCCAGATCGCGCTCGTCCACGTCGAGGCGCAGCTCGCGGCCCGCCGCGTCGATCGTGACCCGGTCCCCTTCCTGTACCAGCGCCAGCGGGCCACCCAGCGCCGCCTCCGGCGCGACGTGTCCCACGACGAGCCCGTGCGTGCCGCCGGAGAATCGCCCATCGGTAATGAGCCCGACGGAATCGCCTAACCCCGCGCCGACCAGCGCCGCGGTGGGGGCGAGCATTTCGCGCATGCCGGGCCCGCCCTTCGGACCCTCGTAGCGAATGACGATGACGTCCCCGGGCCTGATCGCGCCCGCGAGGATGGCGTCGAGGCACGCCTCCTCGGAATCGAACACGCGCGCGGGTCCCGTGATCTGGTGCGCGCCGTCGCCACTGATTTTCGCGACCGCCCCTTCGGGCGCGAGGTTGCCGCGCAGCACGACGATGTGTCCCGTGGGCGCAAGCGGCCGGTCCCAGGGACGAATCACATCCTGATCGGGCGAGGGCTGGGGCGATACGCCCTGCACCACCTCGGTGATGGTGCGGCCGTCGATCGTCACTGCGTCGCCATGCAGCACGCCGTGGGCCAGCAGGATGCTCATGACCTGCGGGATGCCGCCGGCGCGATGCAGATCGGTCGCCACGTAGCGCCCCGAGGGTTTGAGATCACACAACACCGGGACGCGTGTGCGCATCGCTTCGAAATCGTCCAGCGCGAGCGGCACGCCGGCAGCGCGGGCGATCGCCAAGAGATGCAGCACAGCGTTCGTGGACCCGCCGATGGCCATCACGACGGCGATCGCGTTGTCGAACGCGGCGCGCGTGAGAATCTGCCGTGGCAGGCGCCGCGCCCGAATTGCCTCCGCCAAGACTTCCGCCGAACGTGCGGCGCTGTCGGCCTTTTCCTGATCCTCCGCGGCCATGGTCGACGAGCCGGGCAGGCTCATGCCCATCGCTTCGATCGCGGAGGACATCGTATTGGCCGTGAACATCCCGCCGCACGAGCCGCTGCCGGGACACGCCCGGCGCTCGATCTCGAGCAGCTCGGCCTCGGGCATCTTGCCCGCGCCGGCGGCACCGACCGCTTCGAAGACGCTCACCACCGTGAGGTCGCGCCCGGCGTGATGGCCGGGCTTGATGGTGCCGCCGTACACGAAGATGGCGGGGATGTCGAGCCGGGCGATCGCGATCATCGCGCCCGGCATGTTCTTGTCGCATCCGCCGATGGCGAGGACGCCGTCCATGCGCTGCGCGCCGCACGCGGTCTCGATCGAATCGGCGATCACCTCGCGCGAGACGAGCGAGTAGCGCATGCCCTCGGTGCCCATCGAGATGCCGTCGCTGACGGTGATCGTGCCGAACGTCTGCGGCATCGTCCCCGCGCTGCGCAGCGCCTGCTCGGCGCGGCGCGCCAGCCTGTCGAGCGATGAGTTGCACGGGGTGATCGTACTGTGCGCGCTCGCGACGCCGACGATCGGCTTGGTGAAATCGCCGTCGCGGAATCCCACGGCGCGCAGCATGGCGCGGTTCGGCGC
>JBHEMG010000148.1:0-6418 GCA_046262715.1 Gemmatimonadales bacterium | reverse complement strand
CCCCCACCCCCCGCGTCGCCCTGGCCGACGCGTACCCAGAGGTTGCCGGCCGTGTCGGTCTGCGAGGTTGCCCATGCGGGCAGGAGGCGCTGCACTGTGGCGCGCACCGGCGCTTCCATTCCGGAGACGCCGTAACTCTCTACGAGCTGGGAGAGAACGGATTGCGCTTCGGCGATCCTGCTCGTGTCCTGCATCGCGAGCACCGCGGCGAGTGCGAGGATCATTGGCCCCCTCCCATCCATTTGACGAGATCGGCAACCAGCGCATTCACATCGCGGAGGCTCACGGTCTCCACGGCGGTGTCCGGGAATTTTGCCGGCACGATGGCCTGGCGCGTTTCCGCAAAGGGGCCTTGGAGATGTTGCACCGCTTGCAGGCCCGCGGTATCGGAATACAGGCTCTGTACTGCGAACGCGACGACGACGGTGCCGCGCACACGGGGCTTGGACAACGCGGCGGCCGCGAGCGCGGCGCAGGCGGAGCGACGCCCCGCGCTCGGTGCCGCGAGCAGTCGATCGCCGTACCGCTGCGGGCGCTTTGTGATGGCGACGGGCGTCAACACCGCGACGCCTAATGCGAGCACCTCATCACGCGAGCTGGCGCCGACATCCACGTACGCCGCGTCCACGGAGAACGGAGCCTCGGCGCCGGTGGGGCGCCCGCGCGTCAAATGCGTCGAGCGCACCGCCACGACGCCGGGCACCGCTGTGCGCCGGCCGAACAGCGTGACGCGCTGACCCTCGATCTGCTGGTCGAACAGCGGGGACAACCGCGGCCCGCCGCCCACCCGCCGCAGCAAGAGATACCCGTCGTCGGTGATGTTGCCGACGGCGTAGCCCACTTCGTCGAGCGCGCAGGAGAGGAGCCGTTTGGGCGCCCCGCGACCGAGGGTCAGCGTGACGTTGCCGATGCGATCGCGCGTGCTGCCGGGGAGTAGGGCGAGGAGGCTATCGGTCATCGCCTGCTCGTAGCCTGTCACCGCGGTCATGCCTGCGAAGCGCACGCTCAGGCTCTCAGGATTCTGGAGTGCAAGAACGATCAACAACAGATTCACGGAAGCCTCCGTGCGAGATCCAACACCACTTTCGGTAACAGCCGGTGTTCTGCTTCCAACACGCGCGCGGCGAGTGAGTCGGCGCTGTCTCCTTGTTGCACCGGCACTCGTTCCTGCGCGATGATGGCGCCGCGGTCGAATTCTTCGTCCACAAAGTGTACCGTCACACCGGACTCCGTGGCACCGCTGGCGAGCACCGCTTCGTGCACGCGCCGGCCGTACATCCCGGGACCACCGAAATCAGGGAGCAGGGCGGGGTGGATGTTGATCATGCGGCCGCGAAACCCCGCCACGATAGACGGGTGGATGAGCTTGAGATATCCCGCCAGCACGACCAGCTGCGTCCCGGCGAGGGCGCGCTGGAGCTCGGCGGGATCGTTGGCGTCACGCAGGACGGTCACCGGCACCCCGGCCCGGCGCGCACGCTCCAGCGCGCCGGCATCGGGCCGGTTCGAGATCACGCGCGCAACGCGCGCGAGGGGAGAATCATGGAGGGCATCGAGGAGGGACTGCAGGTTCGTGCCGCCGCCCGAGACGAGCACGGCGACACGAACCGGCCGTTCTGTCACTGACTGCTACGACTGCACCGTGCGACGGACTTCGGTTTCGAGCCGCTCGTGACGCTGAGCGTGAATGCCCCCGTGGCGTAGTGATCGGCCGTATTGACCACGACCTCATACTCGCCGGTCTGGGGGAACGTGGCGGTGAGGCGCGCGTGGCAGTTGCCGCCGGAGTCATCGTCCTGGAAGTCCCGACCGCCGGAGATCCCGGGGCCGCGCAGGAAGAGATACGAGTCGAACGCGTCGGACTCGAGATCGATGGTGATGGTCTGTCCGGCGCGGCCTTGAATCGTCCACGGCTGCGCGTAGGTGCTGTCGCTGTTCAGCAGCACGTCGCTGCGGCTCAGCGAGCCCTGCTGCGTCTGCCCGATGTCGATCGCGTGGGTCGACGACGCGTTGCCGCCATTCGGCAAACCGCTTTCCGAGCCGCCCGAGGCTGCTTGCGGCGGTTGGCAATCGGAATTCCCGTGATCCTGCACCGGTTTCGTGCCCTGGGTGATCGACAGGGAGAAGCGACCGGTCTGCCGCTCGGGATTCGCGGTCGTGTTGACCAGAATGCGATACGGCCCACGGCTGGCGAACGACCGCGAGATGCGAGAGGAGCAACCGGGCCCGCCGTCGTCATTGATGATGGAGGCGTCGAGATCGTCGCCGCGCACGATCAGCACGGGATCGAAGTCGTCCGAGGAAAGATCGATGGTGACCGGCTGGTTCGGCGTCGGCGTGAACTGGTAGTAGCGGAAGTAGCTGTTGTCGGGATAGAGCGAATCGTTGCTCGTGAGCGAGCCGGTGATCGCGTCGCCGACGCGCACACTCTGGACCGATCCGCTCTGGGCGCTGCTCGAGGGCTGCGACACGTTGGTCGCCTGCGGCGTCTGCGTGGTGCTCGCCGTCGAGTTGGTGAAGCGGCAATTGCCCTTGGTCTCCACCGTGGCCTCGCCTTCGGTGACGCGCAGCGTGTAGTGCCCCGTCTGCCGCCGCGGCCGCGAGGCGGTGTTTACCACGACGCGCAGCGGATGATCATCCTGCGCGGTGTACACGAGACGGGCGTTGCAGCTGCCGCCGCCATCGTCATTCTCGACCACTTTCTCACCGCGGCCGTGCGTCAGAATGAGATAGGCGTCGAAATCGTCCGACAGCAGATCCACCGTGAAGGCCTGGAACGCCTTCACCGGCAGCACCCAGCGCTGGAAGTAGGTCGAATCGCTGGTGAATTCGGGGTCGTCCGACGTCAGGTCTCCCGTGATCGTCTGGCCGACCTCGACCAACCCGGCGACGCGGCCGAAGCCGCGGCATACCGTGTCCGCCGCGGCGGTGGCGTGCCCGCGCGCCAGCGCAATGTGATACTCGCCCAGCTCCGCCTGCGCGCTCGAGTTGGCGTAGATGCGGTAGTTGCCGGTGGCGGGCGGCACGAAGGTCAGCCGCGCGTTGCACTTCTCGCCCGAGTCGTCGTTGCGCGCCAGCGAATTGCCCGACGCGTCCGCGACGAGCAGGTTGGCGTCGAAGTCGTCGGATGTCAGGTTGACCGCAACCGTATCACCCTTGTTGCCGACGAACGCGTACAGTTTGTAACGCGAGCCGTCGGAAAATTTCTGGTCAGATTGGACGAGGCGGCCAGTGAGCGACTGCCCCAAGCGGATCGGGATTTGCGCGCGAGCGGTGGCGGCGACCGCGACGAGCGCCGTAAGAATGAATGCCGAACGCACGGGAAGCTCCTTAGGCAACGGGGGAAGGGTTGCGCTAATTTGCAACTCTCAAGGTTGCCGCACAATCTCATCCACCGCGCTGGCCAGGTCAGCGACCACCGTCACACCGAGCGCCTGCGCTTCCCCCTGATGGAGGGGGCCCTCGCCGGTCATGACGAGAATTCCACGACCCCCGAGGGGCTGCGCCGGCTGGACGTCGCTCACCCGATCGCCGACCCACCACGACCGCGCCAAGTCGATCCCGAACGCCTGTTCGGCTTCACGAAACAGCTTCACGCCGGGCTTGCGGCATTCACACGGACCGGTGAAGCGCGGGTGATGGGCACAAAAGTAGACCGCGTCGAGGCGCGCACCCTCCGTCGCGAGCAGCGTTTCCACTCGCTCCTGAACGCGCGTGTAATCGGCGACCGTGTAGAGACCGCGCGCGATTCCAGACTGATTGGTCACGACGATGACGAGCCAGCCGGCTTCATTGAGACGCCGAATCGCCGCGGCGGCGTGGGGGAGCAGCAGCGCCAAGTCCGGGTCGTGCAGATAGCCGGCATCTGCGATGATCGTGCCGTCGCGATCGAGAAAGACGGCCCGGCGGCCGCCGTCCGCCATCAGCTGTGGGCTTTCAGTGCCGTGATGACCGTCGCGACTTGCTCGGGGAAGATCGTGCGCGCATCGAGCAGCACCCGGCTCCCCGACACGCGCGCAATAATGGGAGGGTCGCTGTCGCGCAGCCGCTCGGCGAGCTTCTCGTCCGGCAATCCCACGAGCCACGTCCGGAGCTTCGCGCCCGGGAAAGATCCACCACCGACTTCGGAATCGCCCTCGATCAGCTCGCCCGTTCCCACCCCTCGCAGCACCGCCTCCGCACGCCGCTTTACGTCGTTGAGATCCTCGGTCAGCATCCGCAGCACGGGGATCTCCCGCTTCGCGACAGACGGGTCCCGGTAGAGCGCCAGCGTTGCCCCGAGCGCTGCCAGCGTCAGCTTGTCGGCGCGGACGGCGCGCGCGACCGGATCGGCACGGCACGCGGCGATGGCATCGCGACTCCCCACGAGAATCCCCGCCTGCGGTCCGCCGAGCAGCTTATCGCCGCTGAACACGACGAGATCGGCCCCGGCCGCGACGCCTTCCGGAACGGTCGGCTCGCTGCTCAGGCCCGAGGCGGCAAGATCGACCAGCAGTCCGCTGCCCAGATCGTACAGGCACGCGATCCCATGTCCGTGCGCCATCTCGGCCAGCTCGACGAGCGCCACCTCGGTCGTAAATCCGGTCACCTGAAAATTCGAGCGATGCACCTTGAGCAGCACTTTGCTGCTGGTCGTCAGTGCTCGCTCGTAGTCGTGCGGGTGGGTGCGATTGGTCGTCCCCACTTCCACGAGCCGCGCGCCCGATCGCTCCATGATATCGGGAATGCGGAACGAGCCGCCAATCTCTACCAGCTCTCCACGAGAGACGATCGCCTCGCCGCCCCGTCCGTTGCCGGCGAGCGCGCTCAGCGCGAGCAGCATGGCGCCGGCGGCGTTATTCACGACCAGCGCGTCCGCCGCGCCCGTCAGCTCGACCAGCAGATCGCGGCAGTGCGCATGGCGCGAGCCGCGCGCGCCGCGCCCCAGGTCGTACTCCAGCGCCGAGTACCCTTGCGCCACGCGGGTGAGCGCGGCAATCGCCTGCGGCGCGAGCGGCGCTCGGCCGAGATTCGTGTGCAGCACGACGCCTGTGGCGTTGATCACCGGCGTCAATGAAGGGACGGCGAGGCGTTCCACGGCGGCGCGCACCGCCGCGTCCCATCCCTCGCTCGGCGGCATACCGCCGCCGGCGCGCGCCGCGTCCACTGCTGCCCGTGCCGCCTTCACGACCAGCGCACGCGGATGCTCGCCCAGCAACGACGCGACGCCCGGGCCTGCGAGCAGCGTGTCGATCGAAGGAAGCTGGCGGCGCGGGTCGCTCATGGCGGGGTCGTGCGTGGTGCGCGCTGCGTGGAGTCGGCGGGAGCATTGGGCTTCGGGACGGTGAAGCTGACGTCGCCGTCGCCTTTGGTCGCCATCAGATTCGTGGCCCCCTGGATGCGCACGACGTAGCGCGTCTCCGCCTTCATCGCCCGCGCGAGCCGGACGACGATCTTGTCGGACGGGATCGGCCGGCGCGCGAGCAGTTGGCGCACGAGTGCGGTATCAACGGGCGGCGCTTTCGGTGTCTGGGCGGCAGCACCACGCCGCGGCGGAGTCGCCGGCACGGGCGACGGCGGCACAGTCGGGTGGATGCGCGGCGGCGGGACGCTGTCGCGCCGACCGGCTGAGTCCCGCGCCGCGGCGGCTGCCGAGTCGGCTTTCTGGCGCGCGGCGTTCGACACCGAATCGTATTGGCGCTGCGTGAACACGGCCGCGATCGCTAAGGGCGTCGAATCGGGCAGCTGCAACACGTGGACATGCGCCGTATCGAACGACGCGCTCGGATCGAGGGCCTGGCTGAACTCGACGCGAATGGTAATCGAATCGACGTACGTCGCGACGCGGGGTCGGGGCGGAATGGTGTCGTGTGGGAACGCGTACAACGCGACGTTGCTGCTCGAGTCCACGCGCACCTGCATCGAGTCGTACGCCTCACGCAGGCCGCGCTTCCGGTCGCCGTTTTCGTCCGCCAGCGCATACACGATGTATTGGCCCGGCTGGAGGTTTTCGATGTTGAACTGGCCGCCCGAGTCGGCCAGCGTCCGATAGCCGACGCTGTCGGGCAGCGGCACGGCCTCGATGAGCGCGCGCGGCAGCGTGGTTTGCTCGATCCATCGCAGCGCGATGCCGCCGAGCCGCGCATGGCCGATCTCGGGCCCCGTCGTGAACAGCACCGTCTTGGCCGAGTCGAGCCGATTGCGGCGCAGGTCGAAGAAGCCGGGCAGGATTTCGAGCCGGTAGACGCGCCGCTTCCATCCTTCTTTGGGCTTCACGGAGATGTTGGTGCGGTGCCACTCGACGCGCACCGGCCCCGACACGGGCGACAACAGCACCTGGCGATCGAGACCGCCCGCCGCGGCTCCTCCGGTCGCCATCTCGTCGATCACTTCGTCGAACTGGATGACGACGGCGTCTTTCAAGTGGGGGACGACCGCG
>JBHEMG010000147.1:0-46395 GCA_046262715.1 Gemmatimonadales bacterium | reverse complement strand
GTACAGCCTGTTGGCGCCCAGGTTCGAGGTGAAGTACAGGTCCAGCAATCCGTCGCCGTCGATGTCTCCCGCCGCGACGCCACCCCCGTTGTAGTAGTACAGATAGGTCACGATGTTGAATGCAGTATCGGCAGGCAGGGTGTTGGCAAACGTCACCCCGCTGGCCCGCGGAGAAACGGATTCGAACAGCGGCGGCCCGGAGCGGGAGCGATCGCAGCTCGTTATGCCGAGCGCCGTCGCGAACAGAAACAGGGGAAGTTTTTGCAAGGGGCGCCAGTATAGCGTGAAAAAACAATGTGCGACACTCGCCGTGATCGTGTTCCTGAGCCTCGGTGGGTGGGGGGGCTGCCGCGAGAAGCCGGTTGACGCGGGCGCGTTGATCACCGCGCGGACCGTGGGGCTCGACGCGTTGCAACGTGGACGACTGGCCGATGCCGAGCGTGAATTCGGGAAAGTGATCGCGCTCGCGCCCCGGGACCCGCTCGGCTACGCAAACCTCGGGCTCACATATCTGCGCGAGGGCCGATACGAAGACGCGGAGGCGCAGCTCCGTCAAGCGCGGCGGCACGACCCCGCGAATGTGGAGGTCGCGCTCATAACGGCGAAGCTGTACGCGTTGACGAATCGGTCGGCCGACGCGCGCCGAATGCTCGCCGAGCTGCCTCCCGACCCCCGGGTGCTGTATGCATTGGCGGTGCTCGAAGGGCCGTCGGGGGAGGGTGCCGACCGGCTGCGACAGGTCCTCGACAAAGCGCCCGCAAATCTTGCCGTGCGGCTCAAGCTCGCCGATCTGCTGCTGCGGCGCGGGGAAGTCGACAGCACCGTTCGTTATCTGGAGGACGTACGACGGCTCCGGCCCGCGCCTCCACGTGATGCGATGCCGCAGTTCACGGCGGCGCTGCAGGCACTCCGCGCAGGCCGGCTGGCCGAGGCGCGCACGGCGCTCGATCGCTTTCTGAGGATCATGGAAGTCACCGCACCCTACCAGGCCGCGCTGGGCGATGTGGACTGGGTCGAGGGGCCGGTTCCCGGCCGGCCCGTACTGGCGTTCAACCCGTCCTCGCTGATCACTATGCGCAGTACCGCGCGCGCGCCCGAATCCGCCCAGCTGCGATTCACCGATTTCAGCGCCGAGAGCGGTTTGCCAGATCTCGGCGTGGCGCCCACGGCGCTCGCGCTGGGGGATTATGACGGCGACGGTGGGGACAACCTGCTGCTCGCCTACGTCGGCCGGGATGGGCGGCTCATAGTCCAGCTGCACGCGATGCAGGGTGGATTCGTCACGGATGTGTCCGCCAAGGTGCCGCTGCCGCTGCCCAGCGGCGCGATCAGCGCCACGTTCGCCGATTACGACAACGATGGTTGGCTCGATCTTTTTGCCATAGGCTCCGACGACCATGGCTACCTGCTGCACAACCGCGAGGGACAGAAGTTCGAGGACGTGACGCGGGCCGCGGGTCTCGCGGACGTGGGTGGTGCGCGAGGGGCGCTCTTCGCCGATCTGGATCACGACGGCGATCTCGATTTGCTGCTGGTGGGAGGTGGCGCCCCACGAGTCTACCGCAACAACCTCGATGGCACCTTCACGCTTTTTCCCAATGCCGATGGCCTTACGCTGGGCGGAGAGGACGCGGCGTATGGCGATGTGGACGACGATGGGCGGACGGACGTGTTGATCGGGGGCCACAGCGGATCGGCGCTGTTCCACAACGACGCGGTGCGCGGCTTCATCCGGTCCGTTGACGCGATCGATGGCGGCGGCCCGGTCGCGATCGGCGACTACGACAACGATGGCGAGCTCGATCTGTTCGTCGGTGGCAGCGGGCTTTGGCGTAATCGCGGAGGCGCGTTTACGCGCGATACCCGCTCGCCCAGAATCACTGCTCAGACCGCTGCCAGGGCTGTCTTTCTGGATTACGACAACGACGGCTGGCTCGACTTGCTGGTCGCGGGAGCTCACGGCGCGACCCTGTTGCACAACGACGGGACCGGCCGGCTCGTCGATCGCAGCCAGGTGCTGCCTGCCGATGTGCAACGGGATGCGATCGTGTCGCTGCTAGTCGCGGACCTCGATGGCGACGGCGATCAGGATATCATCCTCGGAGACAAGTCCGGGGTTCGCATGCTGCGCAACGATGGGGGCAACGCGCGACTCGGCATGCAAGTGCAGCTCACGGCCCTGGGCGCGGGAAGCGGCAAGAACAATGCATTCGGTATTGGGTCGCGGCTCGAGATGCGCGCGGGGGAGCTGTATCAAACGCGCGTCGTCACCTCCAGACTCACGCTGTTCGGCCTGGGAACCCACTTCAAAGCCGACGTGCTGCGCGTGCAGTGGCCCAATGGCGTTCCGCAGACCATCTACTTTCCGGGTACCGACCAGGACGTACTCGAGCTCCAGCAGCTCAAGGGCTCGTGCGCCTTCCTCTATACATGGGACGGAACGCGCTTTCGGTTCATTACCGACATCATGTGGCGGAGCGCGCTCGGCATGCCGCTCGGCATCCTGGGCGGCGGTAACGCCTCCTACGCGCCGGCGGGGGCCTCGCGGGAATACATCCGGATTCCTGATGACGCGCTGCAGCCGCGCAATGGCCGGTATGTTCTCCAAGTCACCGAAGAGCTGTGGGAAACCGCCTATCTCGACCAGCTGCATTTGCTGATGGTCGACCACACCGACTCGGTCGATGTTTTTGTAGACGAGCGATTCCCGCCTGCGGGTGGGGGGTTGCGGCTTTATCAGACGATGCACGCCCGGCCACCGGTATCGGCCGTTGATGGCTCGGGCGTCGATGTGCTGAACGACGTGCGCGAGCATGACTATCGCTACGTCTCGAACCTCACGCCGGAACGCTATCAGGGGATTACCCGCCAGCACGAGTTGATTCTCGACCTGGACGAGCGCGCGGGACTGGCGGGGACAGTTCTGCTCCTGCGGGGGTGGATCTATCCGAGCGATGCGAGCATCAACATCGCGCTGTCGCAGCAACACAGACTGCGAGCAGAGATGCCGGTGCTCGAGGTGCGCGACGCGCGCGGCCGCTGGGTGAAGTCGCGCGACATCGGCTTCCCGTCGGGGAAAGACAAGACGATGGTGATCGATCTGGCCGGAATGTTTCCAACACCCGATCACCACGTGCGACTACGCACCAATCTTCAGGTCTACTGGGACCAGGTGCTGGTTGCCGAGCATGGCGGCCAGGAAACGCCCGCTGCGGTCGCGGCAACCCTATCGCCTGCCTCCGCCGATCTGCACTTCCGCGGGTTCTCTCGCATGTACCGGCGCGGTGGGCGCTACGGTCCTCATTGGTTCGACTACGACTCGGTGACGACCGAGTCGCCGTGGCGTCCGATTGCCGGCATGGCGACGCGATTCGGCGACGTGCGGCCGCTGCTCGGTGCGGCCGACGACCAGTACGTCGTCATGGTTCCGGGAGATGAAGCGACGGTGGAGTTCGCGGTGCCGTCGCTCCAGCCGCCGCCGGGGTGGAAGCGGACCTTTCTACTATACAGTGACGGCTGGATCAAAGACTCGGACTTGAACACCGCCGACGGCACGACGATCGCGCCGCTCCCCTACCACGCCATCATGTCGTATCCGGAGCCGCCCGGCGCGTCCTACCCCGCCGATTCAGCGCACCAGCGCTACCTGCGGGAGTACAACACGCGGGGCGTCGGTCGCTCCTCCACGCAGCGCCGGTAGCGCGGCGATGAGCTCGGCGCGGCTCAAGCCGAGGCGCTCGTGGCTGTTCACCAGGACATCGAGGTCCACCGGATAGCGATTGTGCGCACCACGATCAGCGAAGCCGCAGAGGTTGCGAGGAGCGATCGCCCTGCTCACCCATTTCTCGAATTGCTTGCGGCCGCTCGCACCGCGCGCATGCGCCAGCTGCCGTAATGCGGCGCGCGGCAGCGCACCGAGCTCCGGATCGCCGACACCGAGGAATCCCGTCCACGCTGCCTGCTCCGCCTCCCGCAGCACGAGGCGTTGCCGAATCTCGGCGAACGAGACCGCGGCGAAATAGATCATCGAATGCGCCGCGAACAGATCGAAGTGGGCCATGGCCTTGTACGCGCCGGCAACCAGCGCGTCAATTTGGTCGGCTTCGGCGGCGAGCAGTGCGCCGTAACGGGCGAGGTCTGTTGCTGCCGGTGGCCCTTGCTCAAACAGCAGCCCCAGTCGCTCGATGGCGCGCAAGCTCCACGCGATGCCCGTCGAGAACAACGGATCCACAAACGCAAAGGCGTGCGGCAGCATCGCCCATCCCTCGCCGGCGGCGCGGGTGAGGCGGTGCTGGATACGTGGGCGGAAGGCAAGGGGCATGAGGGGCGTGGCGCCGCCGAACAGCGCGCTGACCGTCGGGTAACGGTCGAGCAGATGCCGCCACATCTGATCAGGCGACCCCGGTACTGTTTTCGTCAGCAGAACCCCGGCGCTGGTGACGCCGTGGTCAAACCGCAGAGAGTAGAGCCACCCTTCATCGATGATGTGGTGCACCGCCGCCCAGTCCTCCGGGTACGGCCCGGGCGGCAGGCCGGGCGTCACGTCGGCCATCAGCCGCACGCCCTCAAAGTGGCTGAACATCAAGCCCGATCGCGTGTGTGTCCGCTGCACTGCCGACGGAATGCGCAGCCGCTGCGCCATGAATCCGCCCGGTCCCGACGCGTCGATCACGAAGTCCACCCGCAGTGCATCGAGTGCGGCGTCGGTGACCGTGAAGCGATCGCGGTACTCGACGCCCGCCACTACGGCAGCGCGGACGAAGTGATGATCCACATCGGCACGCAACCAGTGGCTGTCGGCGAACGCGGCGTCGGGGCTCGCGGCGACGAGCAGGCGCTCATCACCCGAAACGGGGCGGCCCGCGTGATGCCGGTAGAACGTAAAACCCCGCTTTAACCCGCGCCGCAGCTCGGGAAAGCGGGCGACCCAGCGGCCGTGCGCCGCGAGATCGTAGCAATCGTCAAGATCGTAGCGTCGCGCCAGTCGCTCGAGCGCGAGATTGGCGAGCGGCGTACTCGACTCCCCGATGGCAAAGCGTGGATGCGTGCCCCGCTCGAGCATAACGACATCGTGTCCCTGCACGGCCAGCACGCGCGCGAGCAGCGCGCCCGCGAACCCGCTTCCGACGACTGCTATGCGCACGCGCTGCAGCTGATCGGCGGTTCGGGAATGCCGCGGCAATTCATGCGCTCGAGCCGCGCGGTGCGCGTCGAGTGGCAGGCGGTGCAGCCGGGCAGCAGCGTGGTGTCCCAAAGATCGGCAGTCACGACGGCAGGCCTGGTCGCGATGACGCGATCGAGCGCCGTCTCGAGCTGCGCGAGCGTTGGCGGATAGAACAGCCCAAGTGCCGCGAGTCGCTCCATTTCGCCGTTGCCACCGCGCACGGGGATAATGGCGATGCGTGTCGCGCCGTGCGCGGCCGCGTATTCGACGGTGCGGACGGTCCACTCGACCGATTCCGCCGGCGCGATGTGCGGCGCGCCCAGCAGCACGAAGACGCGAAGATCCATATCGTGCCTGGTGAGAAACTCCGCGGCGCGCTCAAAGCGCGGAAGCTCGAGTCGTTTGTTGAGCTGTGCGATGGCGCCCGGATGAATCGTCTCGAGTCCGATAGCGACCTCCAGCCTACCGCTGAGAAGCGCGTTGAACTCGACGGCGTTCGATCCCACCAGATTGGCGTGCGCCTCGACCGTTACGGCGCCGAACGGCTCGGCGAGCTCCGCCAGCGCCGGGAGGTCCTGTGGCGGCACCGCCCGCCGATCGAAGAAGTTGCTGGCGTTGTACAGCTTCAATCGCTCGGGGAAAGGCCGCTCCAGCTGCTCGAGCGCGCGAGCGACCTGGATCGGAAGCGCGCCCGCCGGAGTCGGACCGTCCACGGTCCAACGCCAGAGATCACAAAACGAGCACGTGAATGGGCATTCGGCGCCGGCGAGAAACACCGTGGCTGCCCGCTCCAGGTCGCCGCGCCGCGTTCGTTCCGTCTCGACCACGAGGCCGTGCGCTGCCCATGGGTCGACCGCCGGCTTGGGCGGTCGCAGCGCCCGGATCTTCGCGTCAGCCGTGAAGGGCGAGGAAATGGCGGCGATACCGCGCCTCGTCGTCGGTAAACAGCTGCGCCGCGGCCGCGGCTGTGGCCGAGCCATGCTGGAAGCGACGCTTGGGATAGACCGGCATGTCGATTCCTACAACGGCACGCACGCCGCGGCTCACAATCTCGCCCTTCAGCGCATACAGCTTTTCGTGCGATCCGTTCGTCAGTGCCGCGAACGGTATCGCTTCAGCGACTGCGATCACGGCGGGCCTGGCGTAGGGACTGAACGAGACGAAGCCATGGCGGCTGGCGCACGCGTAGCCGCGCACGCACCCACGGCTGAAGCCGCCGGAGTAGGTCAGTGAGTGCTTGAGCGAATCGACCCCCCACCCCTCCTGATACAGCATGCGGTTGTTCACCACGCTGCGGATCGTCAGCTCGCTGTTCGCTTCGATGGGATAGTCCTTCAGATTCTCATCGCCGCCGTCCCCGTCCACGAGCAGCCGCCATTCCGGGTAGCGCGCGCGCAGCGCCTCGAGCAGCGCCAGGTTAACGGCGGCGCACTCGACGTCGAGCGGTTTGTAGTCCTCTATCGCTGCCACGGCGCGCAGCGGATCGAGCACGCTCGAGGGCACATCGATGATCTCGCCCAGCATCTCGAGGCCCGAGCGCCGCAAAAACTCGCGAGCCTGGCGCGCATCGTCGCCGTTGCCATCCAGCGAAAGCGTGAACGCTTTGAGCCGCGCCGGCGATTGCCCCTGGTCGAGCAGCAGCTTGTGGAGGCACAGCAGCACCGCGCCGCTGTCGATGCCGCCGGAGAACGGCACACCGATGGGAGCGGCGGGATCCTGCGCGGCGAGCCAGTGGCGCAGCTCGTCATACAGTGCTTCGATGTACTGGCTCCCCAGGCGATCGAGATCGGGGGGCAGCGTGCCGCGCGGCGGATCGAAGAAGCGCCGATACACCGGATTGGGATCGGGACAGCCGATCAGCCGGAGCGTCGTGACATGGTGGGCGGGCGCCATGCGCGTATACGAGGGATGGAACTGGCCCTCCCAGCCGCGCCGCCGCAGCTCCGCCGCAATCTGATCGATTCGCTCGGCGACGATGAGAACGGGCCCGTCTGCGGCCTTGGCGAGAAAATAGCGCAGCGGCCGCTCCAGACTGCGTGCCAGGACAACCCGCTCGCCGTCCTGCGCGACGAGTGCGAACGAGCCCTTGATGTCGAGCACGGCGCTCGGATCCGCCGCGAGGAGGGCGCGCCGAGCGGCCGCGAGATCGCCGGACCAGAATTGCTGCGCGTTATCCGGAATCAGGTTGACGACACGGGCGATCGGCTGCGTCACGGGCGGCTCCCACTGCGGGCACGCGCCGGCGTCGCTGTTGCATGGATGCGAATCGCCTGACCGCCGCCGGCCGCAAGCACCACGCGCACATGCGATGCACGCGTCACCGGACGATGCGTGATCGCCAGGGGCAGCGGATTGGTGAGCCAGTTGGCGCCGGGACCGTCGGCATAGACGTCGGCGACGTACGTCTTGCCCGGATCGAGGAAGGTAAGCGGCACATCGAAGCTGCGGGCTTCTTCGTCGGTGATCGCGCCGAGAAACCAGTCCGGGCTGTTCTTCTGGCGTCGCGCGACGACGACGTAATCGCCGATCTTGCCGTCGATGACGCGCGTCGTATCCCAGTCTACCGCTACGTCCTTGATGAACTGCAACGCCGGCTGGTTGACGTAGTTCTCTGGCAAGTCGGCGGCCATCTGCAGCGGCGAATAAATCACCACGTATAACGCGAGCTGTTTGGCGAGCGTGGTGCGCACGCGCGCATCGACATTCGTGCGCGCGGGGCCGGTATGCGTGCGGAGGATGTCGAAGATGCCGGGGGTGAAGTCCATGGGACCGTCGAGGAGCCGCGTAAAGAACAGAATCGTCTCGTGCTCGGGCGGGTTACCGCCCTCGCCGCCCCAGGCGTTGTATTCTTGCCCGCGGGCGCCTTCCCGGCTCAGCATGTTGGGATAGGTGCGGCGCTCGCCCGTATCGTGGATCGGCTCGTGCGCGTCGACCATGATGTGATACTGCGCCGCCTTCTCGAGCACATGCCGATAGTGGCGCACCATGATCTGTCCCCAGTGCGAGTGCCCGCCCGTGATCGTGTCGGTCACGTATCCCGATTTGATGGCGTCGAGCCCCAGGGAGTGGTACAGCGAAAAGGCGCTATCCATCTGGCGCTCGTAGTTTTCGATCCCGCCCGATGTCTCGTTGTGCACGATGAGCTTCACGCCCTTCGATTGCGCGTAGCGTGCCAGCGCGGGGAGATCGTAGTCGGGGTACGGTTTGGTGAACGAAAAGGCGTTGCGATTCTGGATCCAGTCTCCGTCCCAGCCGACGTTCCACCCTTCGACCAGTACCCCGCCGAACCCATTGGCGGCGGCGAAATCGATGTACTGCCTGGTGTTCGCGGTCGTGGCGCCGTGCTTGGGCCCAGAGCTCCACGTCATCGTGTTGATGTGCATGCCCCACCAGATGCCGACGTACTTCATCGGCTTGATCCAGTCGGTGTTCGCAATGACGCTGGGAGGATTGAGGTTCAGGCCGATGACCGATGGAGACAGCTCGGTGACCTTGTCGGCGATCTGAATGGTGCGCCACGGCGTCACAAACGGCGTGCGGCCGCGCACTTTCACGCCGTCGGCGTAGGGAGCGAGGTCCACGTGCAGCGTGCGATTGTCCATGCGCGGCCCGCGGATATTCATGCGGGCGTAATCGACGAGGTTCGCCTCGTGGATCACCACGAACGTCTTGCCATCCCGCATTTCCATCGTGAGCGGCGTCTGTACGCTATCGAGCGTGCTGACCGGTCCCTCGGACCGGAGCTGCTCGGAGCGGTCGAGCCGTGACCGGTTCGACGCGATCCACCAGGCCCGGGCATTGTCGGCCATGGCGAATTCGGTCAGCTCGTCGGTCATCTCGAAATCGCCGAGGCCGGACTGCTCCGGGAACTCATAGCGGAACGCCACGCCGTCGTTAAAGGCTCGGACCGCAAGCGTGAATTTGCGATCCGGCGGGCCGGTTTCGGCGACGGATACGCGGAGCTCGTTGTGGTGATCGCGGATGCGCGACACTTCGCCCCAGGGCTGTGTCCACGTCGTGTCAAACGTGCTGCGACTCGAGTCCACGATGCGCAGCCCATCGCGCAGCGGCGGCGCGCCGCGGAATTCGAACCCCAGCATCGACGGCGTCAGCAGCGGACGGCCGTCACGCTCAACCAGGTAAAAAAGCCTGCCCTCATGCGTGTCGACCATGACGACGTTCCGGCCGTCGGGGGACGCCACGCGGAGCTGGCTCGTCGCCACCGACCACGGGATCATGGCCGCCACCAGCGCTGCGCAGTAGCCTCTCATGCAGATGCTCTCCAAGGGAAGAGAAGATGGGTATATTTGCCGAGATGCCGGCTCCCTCAAGGGGGTAGGTCGTGGCAAAAACGACGCGAACGTTGGTTCTGATCCTGCTTGTTGGCTGCGCTCACCGTAAGGCACTGCCCAGTGGTGCCGATGCCAGACCGCCCTACACCGTGCTCACGGCCGACGATATCCGTCGCTCCCCGGGACAATCTCTGGAGCAGCTGCTGATGGCCCACGTTCCCGGTCTCACCCTCGAGCGCGCCGCGGACGGACATTTGAAGCTTATCATTCGCGGACGAAACACAATCCTCGGCGATGATGAGGCCCTCTTCGTGGTGAACGGCGTGCCGCTCGGCCCCGCCATGAGCGGAAATCTCTCCGCGGTGGACATCCATGAGATCGAAACCGTCCAGGTCCTGCGCGAGGCCGTGGCGACCGCCGCCTATGGTGTCCGCGGCTCGAATGGCGTGATCGTCATCCGGACCAAGCAAAACTAGCGCACCGGGAGCGGCCTGAAAAACAGGGGCGCGTCGTTGTTGCGCGTCACGACGTAGAGATCGCCGCCGGCCGTCCGCAGCCGCTGGATGTCGCGCGCCTCTCCCGAAACGAACACGCCGCTCTGTTGCGCGCTCAATGCCGCGAAGCCGCCATGTCCGTCGCCATGGAGCATCAGCCCGTAGCTCGCCATCATGCTGCCGATCTCAGGCTGCACTGCGCTGAAGTTTCCCGCGAGTACGAGGTCCTGTTTCCCGTCGTGGTCGAAATCGCCCGCGACGATGCCGTATACAGGCGCAATCTGCGCCTCGCGCGGCAGGGCGACCAGCGCGTACGAGCCGTCGCGATTGCTGAGGGCGATCGCTGTCGCGAACGTTTCAGCCTGTTTCACCACCGCCTCGCGCAATGCCGCCCCGAAGATTTGCTCGGCTGTTTGTCCCGCGTAGTCCGAATATTTCGGGTACCGCGGTTTGAACGAAGGCAGATCGTTGGTCAGCTCGTCGCGCAAGGGGAGCGGCAGGGAAGCGGCCGGCTGGCTGCCGACGGCACGCTGCTCGTACAGCGTGACGATCTGCTCGGGGAACCCGTTGCCGTCGAAGTCCCTGACGTACATTCGCGCGGGCTCGGCGGGTGACGCGTGCAGGCGGGTGTTCAATCCCAAGTTGCCCACGACAAAATCGGGGCGACCGTCGCCGTTGAAATCGCCGCTGATGATGCGATTCCACCAGCCGGAGCTATGGGCGAATCCGCGCACGGGCATGCGCTCGAAGGTGGATCCCGTGTTCCGAAAGATCGTGATCGGCATCCACTCGCCGACCACCACGAGATCCAGGCGACCGTCACGATCGACGTCCGCCCAGAGCGCATCGGTGACCATGCCGACGCGCCCGAGCTCAGGTGCGGCCTGCGCTGTCACGTCGGTGAAGTGGCCGCGCCCGTCGTTCTTGAGCAACACGCTGGGCGGATTGATGCCGTAGCGTCCCGGCACCACGCGGCCCCCGATGAACAGATACTCGTGTCCGACGGCGACCCGCGCCCCACTGGTAAACAGCGCCGGCAGCCGGCCCGCGGTTTTTGTGAAACTGCCGCGGCCATTGCCCAGATAGAGCCGGTCCTCGAGGGCGGGCGCGCCATCTGAGAACTCGCTCCCTCCCGTGACGACGTAGAGATCGAGACTCCCGTCGCCGTTGGCGTCAAAGAACGCGGCGCCCAGGTCCTCGGCGATCGCGTCGGCGGCGAAGAGCGCGGAGTTGGTGGCGACAAACGTCCCGTTGCGGCGCTGTACGTAAAGCGCGCTCGGCGCGCCCTTCCCACCGCCGATGAAAAAGTCATCGAGCCCATCGCCGTTGACGTCGCCCACGGCGACGCTCGGGCCCTCGCGCGAGACCATCTTCGGAATCAGCGGCTCACGATCAAAGTCCACGAAATCGTTCTCGCGGTGGACGAAGTCGAGTCCGATCTGGGTGGTGGCGTCAGTGAAAATCGGATGGGCGGATGGGCGGATGGGCGGTTGGGCGGTTGGACGGTCCTGCGCTTTCTGTTCAGGGAACGTGAGGCGTTGATTCGTTCTGACGTGTGACATGTCACTCGTGCGGCCATTGGGCCACTCGACCGTGACTGACTCGAGGGTATCGAGTTTCCCGACGCCAAATGTCAGCGTGTAGTCCACGCTCGACTGGAAGCCGCGCGTCGGCTCGAGCTCTTGCATGTATTGGCGGTTTCCGGAGCGCAGGGTTACCCGCGCGCCCACGGCGAACGGATTCGCGCTATCGCCTTCAAGGCGAACCTGTAGATAGTGGTTGTCGGGCAGCTGTGTCCGCGCGTTGTTGCGATAGACGAAGGCCTCGTCGTTGACGTTGTTCACCACGAGATCGGGGGCGCCGTCGCCGTCCAAGTCCCCGTACGCCGCGCCGTTCGAGAAACTCGGGCGATCGAGCCCCCACGCCGCACTCATGTTCGTGAAGGTGAGATCGTGGTTGTTGCGAAAGGCATAGTCGGGAAGCTTGGTCGAGCTCATCGCGTTGATCAGGCTCGGGACATCGACTCGCTCCTTGCCGCCCCGGGTCGCCGCGAGCAAGGTCCGATCGGCCGAAAGGAACGCGATGTAATCCTGCGACGTGACGTCTTTGGCCAGCCCGTTCGCCACGAAGATGTCTTTGTCGCCGTCGAGATCGAAATCCGCGATCAGCGCGGCCCAGCTCCAGTCGGTGCGCGCGACGCCCGCTTGCCAGGCGACATCGCTGAATGTCCCGTTGCCGTTGTTGCGCTGCAGCATGTTGCGCATGAGCTGATGGTCGAACCCGTCGTGTGCTTTGGCGTCGAACAGCGACCATGGCTCGAACGATTGCGTCGTCTTGAGGCGGTAATCGTCTTCGGGCAGCATGTCGCTCGTGTAGATGTCAGGCCACCCATCGTTGTCGACGTCGGCGATGTCCACACCCATCGAGAAGTAGCTGGACAGGGGCAGGGCCTTGTCCAAGACCTCGTTGAACGTCCCGTTGCCAGTGTTGAGGTAGAGGTAGTCGCGCTCGAAGAAGTCGTTCGCAACGTACACGTCGGGCCGGCCGTCGCGATTCACGTCCGCCACGGCGAGGCCCAAGCCGAATCCGATCGTCGGGCCGTAGATCCCCGCTGCCTCGCTGACGTCAACGAAATGGCCGTGGTCGTTGCGGTACAGCTTGTGGCCGCCTACCGGATCACGCTGCGTGCGCTGGTTCTCGACGGCGATCGTCGAGACCGGACGCGGCGCGTTGCGGATCAGGAACATGTCCAGGTCCCCGTCACCGTCGTAGTCGAAGAACGCGGCCTGGGTGGAGTAGCCGGTATCTGCCAGGCCGTATTGTGCGGCCATTTCCCTGAAGCGCGGGAGCCCGTCGCGTAGGCCTTGATTGATGTAGAGCGCGTTGGCGCGCAACGCTCCGGTCTTGGGTCCTGCATGGCAGACGTAGATGTCCAGCCTGCCGTCGCCATTCACGTCGGCCAGGGTCACGCCCGTTGTCCAGCGATCGCGCTCGGCAAGACCCGCTTCTTTCGTGACCTCGCGAAACCGGAAGTGACCCAGGTTCAGGTATAGCGCCGGTCCGTCTTGATTCGAGGTAAGGACCACTTCGGGCAAGCCCTCGCCCGTGAGATCGCCGATGGCGACCCCACCGCCGTTGTAGTAGTTGCGGTAGGTGAAGACGTTGAGGTCGCGGGTGTCGGTGAGGCGGTTCTCGAAGCGGACGCCGGTGTAACTCGACGGCATCAGCGTGAAGAGTTTGCCGCCCGACGGAGGAGGGGCCGAGGCCAATGATGGCTTTGCGTCGTTGGAGCAGCCAAGCGCCAGGCCGAGGAAAAAAAGTAGGGGCGCAGCATGCTGCGCCCCTACCCTCTGATGATGCTGCAACGACTAGTACCCTGGATTCTGCGTCAAATTGGGGTTGGCGTCGATCTGGGTTTGCGGAATCGGGAACAGCACGTAGTAGTCCGCACTGGCCACCTTGCCGCCGGTGAGGCCCGAGGGCGCGTCCGTCCGGCCGGTGTAGCGCCCGAACCGGATCAGATCCTGCCGCCGCTTGCCTTCGCCGAACAGCTCGAACAGCCGCTCGCTGAGCACCACGGAATCAGTCACCGCCCCGAGCGCCGGGGCGACAGGGTCGGTGCGGTTGCGCACCGCATTGAGGTCTGTCAGCGCCGGACCGTCCAGCCCGCTCGCATGCTCGGCTTCGGCTTTGATCAGGTAGATCTCCCCGAGCCGGAACCAGGCATAGTCATTACCACTGTTTTGCGCCACGTGGTTCGGGTCCGCCGGCCACTTGTAGATGCGGGGGCCCTCGCCCTCCGATGCGTCGCGAATGTCGCGGATACTGTCGGTGAAGACCAGTGCGTTCGCCGGCGTATACGTCGCCGGACAGGCCTTGTTTACCCGTACGGTCACAAGCTGGCCCGTCAGGACGTCCCTCTGCGGTCCGAACAGAATTGCCTGACGGCGCTTGTCCGCAGGGTCGAAGGCGTTGAAGGTCTGCGCGAGCGTCGCGAAGCCGTTCCAGGGGCCCGCGCTATACTGGCAATAGTGCAGCGCCGCCATGGCGATACCTATTCCCAGACCGTCCGCGTTGATGAACTTGACGACGAAGATGTTCTCCGGGGACTTCTGGTTGTCGAACCGGAAGTTCTGGGGGAACGAGTCGGCCAGCGAATAATTGCCTGAATTCAGAATGCGATCTGCGGCGGCGATGGCGGCCGCGCAGGCGTCCACGCCCCCGCTCACGAGCACGCCCGAGCAGGAGTTGTAGCCGCTCGCGTTGATACCGCCTGCGCCCGCGCCGTCCTTGGTGAACACACCGGCGTTGACGTACAGACTCGCGAGGATCGCGTCCGCGGCTCCTTGCGTGATACGCCCGTTGTCGGCATTCGGCCGTGTGTCGGGCAGGCCCGAGTCGCGTGCCGCGATCAGCTCGCTCTCGATGAAGTCGAAGACCTCGCGGCGTGTGTTGCGAGGCCGGAGCGCGACCTCGGTGCTGGTCACGATCGGTACGCCACCGAACATGTCCATCAGGACGTAGTAGTAGAACGCCCGCAGGGTTCTCACTTCGCCGATAATCGCCGCCTTGTTCGGAATCGGGACGGTCGAGTTCTCGACGGACGCGAGGAACAGATTGGCGCGGGCGACGCCCGTATACGCGGAATTCCAGGCACCGTTGAAAAAGTTGAGCGTGGCGGCGCTGGTCGGCGTCCAAGTCTGGTTATGCAGATCGATCCATTGGCCGTTGTCGTTCCAGTCCGGGCCGCGAATCGGCACCACGATCTCGTCGCTCGATACCTCGTTGGCGTCGTAGATTCCTCCTTCGGGCGCCGTGGTTCGCAGCTGCGCGTACACGCCCGCCAAGCCGGCCAGCACTTCCGCCTCGTTGTGGAAGAAGTTCGTGGACGAAATCAGGCTCGGAGGAGTCTCCGTGAGGTCGGTGCAGCCTTGCACCGGCAGGAGCAGCAGCAAGGCCAGTCCCACCGTGCCGGCCGCCATGGTTACAGAATGTCTCTTCATAGATTTGGTCTCCTTAGAACAGAAGACGCAAGCCGCCGGTGATCGTGCGGGGCCGCGGATAAGTGAGGTAATCGAGACCACGGGTCGCCAGGCCGTTCGAGGTAAAGACCTCGGGGTCCAAGCCTGAGTAACCGGTGAGCAGAATCAAGTTATCAGCCGACACGTACAGGCGGGCACTCCGCGCCGACCGTGTCAGCATCGGCAGGTTGAGGTCGTAGCCGACTGTGATGTTCTGCAGGCGTACGAACGACGCATTCTCGACCCAGCGCGAGGAGTAGATCGACGGCTCGTGCAGACCGGTCGGGTCGCTCAACGCCGGTCGCAGGAAGTTGCCGCCCCCGAGGGCGTTGCTCTTGCTGGAGTAGACGAGCGCCGTGTTGTTGAACACATCCTGCCCCACTGCGGCGCGAATCAGGAAGCTCAAGTCGAACCGATTCCAATTGAGCTCGCTGTGCAAGCCCAGCGTAAAGTCGGGATTGGCGTTGCCGATGATGCGATAATCGTCCTGCGAGGGTCCGAACCCCAGCGTCGTCCTGCCATTGGTGCACCCCGGCGTTGCTGCGGAGCACTGGAACACCTGTCTGCCGACGGAGTCCACGCCGGTGAATACCGGTCCGTAGAATGTCCCGACCGGCTGACCTGGGATGAGGCGTTCGGAGACCTGGTTGGACTGTCCCTGCCCACTCACGAATCCCGTGGAGATGAAACTCTGATCGCCCAGGTTGACGACGGTGGACCGCTCTGCCGCCAACACGAGTCCGGCGCGCCAGGTGAGGGTGGGCCGAGAGATCGCGAGGGCATCGAGTGTGATCTCGAGGCCATGACCGCTCAACCGGCCGACGTTCTTCAGCTGCGTCGAGTTGAAAGCCGGCTGCGGCACATCGATCGTGAGCAGCAAGTCCTTCGTGTTCTTGTGGTAGTACTCGACGGTCCCCGAGAGACGGCTGTTCAGAATACCGAAGTCAACCGCTGCGTCGACCTGTGAAGTCTGCTCCCACTTGAGGTTCGGATTGCCGTTGCTGTTCGGCACGACACCAATGTGCGCTTGGTCGCCCCAGGGATACGTGGCGCCGGTATTACCCGCCAGCGTGATCAGCGACGTGTAGGGGTCCACGCTGGGATTGCCTTGCAGTCCCCAGCCGACTCTGACCTTGAGATCAGAAAACGGCGAGCTCTGCATGAATCCCTCCCGCGAGAGGTGCCAGGAGGCGGAGAGGCCCGGGAACGCGGCCCATTGATGTCCCGTGGCGAACCGCGACGAACCGTCGTAGCGCAGCACGCCTGTCACGTAGAAGCGGTCGTTGAATCCCAGGTTGGCCCGCGAGAAGAACGATACCAGACGTGCGTCGGTCGCGTCGGAGGAGTCCGTTCTCGTCTTTGCGGCATTCAGACTATTGAAGCCGAAGGCATCGGTGAAGAACCCGACGCCCTGCGCAGTAACGAAATTCGTCGTGAACTTGCTGTATTCGTACCCGCCCACCCAGTCGAGGCTGACGCTGCCAATCGGCCGCTGGTAATTGAGAACGGTCTGCAGTGTCTGCGTCTGGTTTTGGAGGTCGGCCTGCCGGGCGAGCCCGCCGCCCACCGCCTGACCGACAGGATTCGAAAGCGGGTAGTACTCCTGCCGCTGGCCACCGGAGTGGTCCAGCCCCAGCGTCACTTTCGCCGTCAGGCCCGGGATGAGATCGAACGCCGCGCTTGCGTTGGCCAGGGTGCGGGTCGTTTGCCCGATGTTCTGGATCTGTTTGGCCATCGCCACCGGATTACGGACCGTCGTGCCTCCCACTTCGTAGAAGTGGGTCCCCGTCGAATCGGTGAACGTTATGGGTTGCGTCGGATTGAAGGTTGCGACGTTCTCGAAAACGCCGCCCGTGAACCCGCCGTTATTCTCGTACGTCAGGTAGGTGTTGTTGACGCGCGAGGTCGTGACGTCGACGTCCATCCGCAGGCGGTTGCCCAGATCGGAGTGGGTCGCGCTCAGCCGTCCTTGAATGCGCTCAAGGGCGCTGGCGAGTGTGACCCCCTGCTGGTTGGCGTAGTTCACCGACGCCCGATAACGCGTCGCTTCGGTCCCGCCCGAAAACGACAGATTGTGGTTGTTGGTCACGGCGGTGCGGGTGATTGCGGCTGCCCAGTCTGTGTTT
This sequence comes from Gemmatimonadales bacterium, assembly GCA_046262715.1. GTDB lineage: Bacteria > Gemmatimonadota > Gemmatimonadetes > Gemmatimonadales > GWC2-71-9 > 20CM-2-65-7. The sequence goes on along the minus strand of JBHEMG010000147.1, from coordinate 29,298 downwards.
GCGGAGCCGAGGGAGGTCAGATGCGATGACGAGAGGCCGGAGAAGACAGCTGCGGAATCCGAGAATTTCAGCGTCGTGTCCGTCCCGCCGCATCCGACGGTCGTCGCATGTCTGCCACAGAAGCCCGTCGAATCCGCTTGATACGCGCCGACCTGGTTCGTTACGAACGCGCGATATTCGGCGCCGTTCAGGACGTCGAGGCGCCGGGCCGGACTGGACGTCGACACGTAACCGTCATACTCGAAGGTCGGTCCACTCGAGGCGTTGCCCTTCTTGGTCTCGATCAGGATGACGCCGTTCGACGCGCGGCTGCCGTAGATCGCGGTCGCCGACGCGTCCTTCAGCACGGTGATGGACGCGATGTCGCCGGGATTGATGAGGTTCAACGGATTGCGCGGCAAGGCCGGATCACCGACCGCGCCGATGTCCCGCGGCTCCGTCGCAACGTTATTGATCGGCACACCATCGATGACGTACAGCGGTTCGTTGGTGGCGCTGAGCGAGCTGCCGCCGCGGATGAGCACCTGTGCGCCGGCGCCCGGCTCTCCGTTGTTCTGAAGGATATTGACGCCCGCCGCTCGTCCCTGCAGCAGCTGATCGGCGTTCGTCTTCACGCCGACGTTTGCCGCGGCGGCGTCGACCGTCGACACCGAGCCGGTAATGGCCTCACGGCGCTGCGAGCCATACCCCGTCACGACGACGGGTTCGAGAATCGACGCCTGTGGCGCGAGCGTGAAACGCGCCTCCGCTGTTCCTCCGCCCGTGACGCTGATGTCTTGTTGCTGCGGGCCATAGCCGATCCGCGTCACCTTCACGGTGACCGTACCCGGCGCAATTTCGCTCAAGGTGAACCGGCCCTCGATGTCCGTCACGATCTGGCGGCCCGGCTGCACGCTGAGACCGGCAGCGCGGAACACGAGCTGCACCGTGGCTCCGGGCAGCGCTTGCTGGGTTACGCTATCGAGGACTTGTCCATGGATCGAGCCGTTTTGCGCGGCGAGGGGAGTGACACAAACAACGAGGAGCGCGAGAACGAGACCTACGTGTTGATTCAAACGCATCGATTATTCCTCCGCAGGCGTATCGGCTGTCCAACGGACTGACCATTGTCCCTTTCCAAATGCCGCCGCCTCAGGCCCTTGTCAAGGGCGACCGGTGGGCGGAGTATGTACGGCCATGCTTCTGATATTTCTGCTCACACTGCAGAACGCACCGGCCCAGAAAGCCGCGCCGGTACTGGAATTTCCTACAACCGGGCTCGACGACTCCGCGGCCTATGACGGCTATGCCGCGCGCCTGTATCGCGACGCGCGCGGAAACTCGGTGGAGATTTTCATCGACGGCAAGACGGGCCGGGTCGTGCATCTCTGGGCCGATGCGCTGAACGAAAGCATTGGGTTTACGGCCAAGGACGCGGTCGCATTCGGGGGAGGAGCAGCAACAGTCGGGACGACAGCCGGCCGGCGCTGGTTGCGCTACACGCTCACGGTCCCAAGCGGGCAGTCATTACGTATCGGCCAGATCCTGCTCGGCTCGATGCGGATCGAGCGCGACTTCGGCTACGCCGGTCGCGTCCACGATTCGCTCGACGCGCCTCCGTTCATTCCCCAAGAATTCACTGCGCTCGCCGAGCGACTCGATGGCGCATACCGAACGCGACTGACCTCGGAGCTGACGCTGGCACGCACCCCGTCGCGCTGGCGTTTGCTCGCGCGTCAGTCGAGTCTCGATGGCAAGAACCATCTCTGGCTGACGGTGAGCAGCGACGCGCGCCGTTCGCGCGCGCGTCTTGCGTACCGCGTGCTCACGATCGAGCCCGCGGGATCGGGACCGGTGACGTTGACGGTCGAGATTGCGACCGATGGCGCCGCGCTCGTGCCGCTTTCCCGCGACCAGATCTTCAGCGCCGCCTTCCGGCGCTTCGCCGATTCCGCGCGCTCACCCCGCATCGAGCGCGAGATTCGCGGCTTCGAGCTGCTCAGCTCCAAACAAAAGTTGATGGCGGGGCTGCCTACGTACGCGACGTACTTTGGGCGCGACATGCTGATGACGGCGCTGCTGATGCAGCCGGTCTGGTCCGACACCATGCCCGAGTTCGTCATGGGCGCTGCGCTCGCGAAGCTCGCGCCTTCCGGAGAAGTGAGTCATGAAGAAGCGCTTGGTGGTCAGGCGATTCGCGAGAACGGCGCTGCGTTCGTGAAGACCGGCGACAGCACGCTGCTGCGCAATCTGCAGGCGACGCGTGAGAACTACTGGATGGTGGACGACGACTTTCAACTTCCCGTCGTCGCCGGCCACTACTTCGCCGACGCGCGGGTTCCCAACGCGCGCAAACACGCGTTCGTCCGGCGGTGGGGCGCCGCGCTGCGCAAGAATCTCGCGTACGTGATGCAGCGGGCGGCGCCGTACGCGCACGATCCGGTCGCGACGAATCTCGTGCGCTTCAAGCGCGATCCGGATGGGTATTGCCATCCGGGGAGCTGGCGCGACAGCCGCGTCGGATACGCCGGCGGCTGCTTTGCCTTCGATGTGAATGTCGTCTGGGTGCCGGCGGCGCTGCGCGCGATCGGCGTGATCGACAGCACGCTGCGGGCGCTGGGTGAGCCGGGCGTCGAGCACGCGAACTTGATTCCGTTCGGCCTGGATGCTTGGCGGGGCGCGGCGCGTCATTTCATCGTTGCGATTGCCCCCGCCGAGGTCGAGACGCGGGTACGGGCCAAGCTCGCATCGCTTCCCGAGCCGGAGCGCGCGCATTGGGATTCCGTGCTGGCGCGCGACGGTTTCCCGGGCGACACGCTGCGCTTCCCCGCGGTGTCGCTCGACAGCGCGGGCCAGCCGATCCCAGTGATGAGCACCGATCCGGGGATGTGGCTGTTGCTCGAGCGGTTGGACGCGGATCGCGAGAACGCGCTCATACGCCCATTCTTGTTGCCATACCCGGTTGGCTTGTTCATCGACGGCGTGGGACTCGCCGTGGCCAACGACGCGTACGCCGCGCCCGAGGTGTGGCAGATGTTCGAGCGGGACTTGTATCACTCTCCCCGCGTCGTGTGGGGACGCGAAGTCAATGTGCTGCTCGTCGCGCTTGCACACCGTGACCGGTGGAGTGCGGTGGACTCGATACGCGCGGCGGTAGCAAGCTCGGGACTGCAGTACGCCGAGCTGTGGAGTTACAAGTTTGAAGGGGGAGGCTTGCGGCCGGTGCGTTACGGCTCGAGCTCAGACGTGCAGCTGTGGACGCTCACGGATCTCGCGGTTCAATATCTCCTCAACTCCCGAAAGCCGGCCCAATGAGCAACCTCCACGCGTTCGACCTGACGTTCATCGCCCTCTACTTCCTCATCCTGTTCGGCATCGCGTGGTGGGCGGCGATGCGCGAGAAGAGCGTGAGCTCCGATTATTTCCTCGCGAGCCGCGACGTCGCCTGGTTTGCCGTGGGGGCGAGCCTGTTCGCGTCGAACATCGGCTCGGAACACCTGGTCGGCCTCGCGGGAACGGGCGCGGGAAGCGGCCTTGCCGTCGGACACTTCGAGTGGCTCGCGTGCCTCATCCTGCTGCTACTCGGCTGGCTGTTCGTGCCGTACTACCTGAAAAGCGGCGTCTACACGATGCCCGAGTTCCTGGAGAAGCGGTACAACCCCGCGGCGCGCACCTATTTCACGTGGGTCTCGGTCATCGGGTACGTGCTCACGAAGATCAGCGTGACGCTGTATGCGGGCGGGATCGTAATTCGCGCGGTGACGGGGTGGAGTTTCTACACCGCCGCCATCGTGCTCATCGTCGTCACCGGGCTGTATACGATTTTCGGCGGGCTGCGCGCCGTGGTGTACACCGAGGTGCTGCAGGCCATTGTGCTGATTCTTGGCTCGATCGCGCTGATGGCCATCGGACTGTCGAGGGTGGGCGGCATCGCCGGACTCGAGGCGAAGGTCCCGGCCGGGTTCTTCTCGATGTGGAAGCCTTCCAATCATCCGGACTTTCCATGGACGGGAGTGGTCTTCGGGGCGCCGATTTTGGGAATCTGGTACTGGTGTACCGATCAGCACATCGTGCAGCGCGTGCTCGCGGCCAAGAACATCAAAGAGGCGCGCCGAGGTACGATCTTCGCCGGGTACCTGAAGATTCTTCCCGTCTTCATCTTCGTGTTGCCCGGTATCGTGGCCGTTGCGCTGTTCCCCGAGCTCACCGGCGCGCCCGATTCCGCGTACCCCACGCTGGTGACGCGACTGTTGCCCGCAGGCATCAAGGGTCTCGTGCTTGCAGGGATGCTGGCCGCGCTGATGAGCTCGCTGGCCTCGGCGTTCAATGCCTGCTCCACGCTGCTGACGTGGGACGTGTATCGCAAAGTGCGCCCCCTCGCCACTGAGCAGCAGCTCGTCAAGTTCGGCCGCATCTCCGCCGGTGTGATGGTGTTCTTGGGGTTGGCGTGGATTCCATTCATGAAGTTCATCTCGTCGCAGATTTACATCTATCTGCAGAGCGTCCAGGCCTACATCGCGCCGCCGATCGCCGCCTGCTTTTTGTTGGGGTTGTTCTTCCGCCGTCTCAACGGCACCGGCGCGATGGCGTCACTAGTGACGGGACTTGCCCTCGGATTGCTGCGGCTGATCCTCGAGCTGACAAACAAAGCGTCAGGCGGCGGTCTCGCCCCGGGCACCGTGTGGCACTGGATCGCCACCATCAATTTTCTCCACTACGCCGTGCTGCTGTTCGTGATCTGTACCTTCGTCCTGTTCATCGTGAGCATGATGACGCCGCCACCGCCGCGTGAAAAAACCGATGGCCTCACCTACGGCAAGCCGGACGTCGGAGAGCCGGGGGCGGCATTGGCAGCGGGCGAAACGAGGGAAGAGCGGAAGTTCGAGGTGGGGCTCTCGGTCGTGCTCGTCGCGTTGCTCGGCGTGCTGTGGATCGTGTTCAGATGAGCATCAGATGTGGGGCCAGGCGGGCGGCGTGCGGCGTGGTGCTCGTTCTGCTCGTTTGCCGCCCATCAGCCCAGCAGCCCAGCCGCCCATCGGCGTACGATCCAGCTCATGATATTGGACCGCTCTTCTCTGACGTCCAGCTGTCGGGAATCTTCCCGGATTCCAAGGAATTCGTCGATGCGCGCCCCCGTTTCGCGCCTGCCGTCATCCAGGCGCACTTCGACTCGGCGCGACGCACACCCGGTTTCGAGCTGCGGGCATTCGTGGAGCAGAACTTCGTCATGCCGCAGCCGGCGGGGACAGGATATCACAGTCTTGCATCGCAGGGTTTGGTGGACCACATCAACGGGCTGTGGGCGGTGCTCACGCGGGCGCCCGACAGCGTCGACGCGCGCTCGTCCCTGATCGCGCTTCCGCAGCCCTACGTCGTTCCCGGCGGCCGTTTCCGCGAGATCTATTACTGGGACAGCTACTTCACGATGCAGGGACTCGCGCAAAGCGGGCGCACCGACCTCGTGAAAGACATGCTGGACAACTTCGCGTACTTGATCCGCACCGTGGGCCACATCCCCAACGGCAACCGCACGTATTACCTGACGCGCAGCCAGCCGCCGTATTTCGCGGCGATGGTCGCGCTGTACGCGCACGCGAGTGACACTTCACACGCGCTCCCGTATCTCGATGCGCTCGAGAAGGAGTACGCGTTCTGGATGGACGGGGCGGAGCAACTCCAGCCGGGACAGTCCTACCGGCGTGCGGTGCGGATGCCGGACGGCGTTGTCCTCAATCGTTACTGGGACGACTCGGCCGAGCCGCGCCCGGAGTCGTACCGGCCGGACGTTGCAATCGGACAGACGCTGCCCGAGTCGCTGCGTGCCGGCTTCTATCGCAACGCCCGCGCCACGGCGGAAAGCGGGTGGGACTTCTCGAGCCGTTGGATGCGGGATCCGAACGACCTGCGTACGCTCGAAACCACCGATCTCCTTCCGGTCGACTTGAACTCGCTGCTGTATGAAGAGGAGCGCGTGATCGCGGCATTGCGCGCGTTCCGCCATGCGGACGGTGACGACGCCGTCGCGCGTCGCTTCAAGAACCTGGCCGAGCAACGCCAGGGGGCGATCCGCAACCTGATGTACGAGCACGGATTCTTCTTCGATGTGCGCTGGCGCTCGGGCGTGCGGGTTTCCGATCGCCCATCACTCGCCGCGGCCGCTCCCCTCTACTTCGGGATCGCGACGCCGGAGCAGGGCAGGTTCACCGCGAACCGACTCGGCGCGGAATTCTTGAAACCGGGTGGCTTCGTGACGACGAACATCCAGTCGGGGCAGCAATGGGACGGGCCCAACGGCTGGCCACCGCTCGAGTGGCTGACCATCGAAGGCGTGCGCCGATACGGCCGCGCGGACCTGGCCGACAAAGCGGCCGCCCGCTGGCTCGGCGTCATTCAGCGCACGTACCGGTCCACCGGCCGTATGATGGAGAAGTACGACGTCCTGCACCTCGAGAAAAAAGCGGGTGGCGGCGAGTACCCGACGCAGGATGGCTTTGGTTGGACGAATGGCGTGGTGCTGGCACTCTGTGGGATGCCGGCGCAGGCGCGCCCGGCGGCCTGCCGGAACTAGAACGCCTGGTCCCACCGCCGCGACAGCCGGATCGCCGAGAGAATCAGTCCGACCATGCTGTAGGTCTGCACGAAATTCCCCCACTGCTCGCGGGTCTTTGGGTTGATGTGCTCGGCGAGCAGGCCATGCCGGTTACGGCAGGCCAGCAAATCCTCGAACGTCTTACGCGCCTCTTCGAGGTCGCCGATGGCGTGCAGCGCGTTCACGTACCAGAAGGTGCAGACGAGAAACGCGTTTTCGGGCATGCCGAAATCGTCGGGGGTGATGTAGCGGAAGACGAAGTCGCCGCGCTTCAGCTGTTTGCCGATGGCGCGCACGGTCGCGACGAAGCGCGGATCGTCGTCGGCCACGAAGAACATTTCATTGAGCCTCAGGAGACTGGCGTCGAGCGTATCGCCGTCGAACGTCGCGACGAAGGTCCCGAGCTTCTCGTTCCACGCGCGCTGCAAAATCTCCGCGTGCAGTACCGTCGCCCGCTCTTGCCAGAACTTGGCACGATCGAACAGTCCCAGCTGCGCCGCGATACGCCCCAATCGCTCGCATCCGGCCCAGCACATCACCGCCGAGAAGGTGTGAATGTGCCGCGAGCCACGCAGCTCCCACAGTCCCGCGTCGGGCTGATTGTAGAGCTTGAGGCAGCGCTCGCCCAGCGGCTCCAGGCGGCGAAACAACGACTCGTCTCCCTGGTGCGCGAGGCGGCGGTCAAAAAAGACGTGGGTGGCGGCGAGGATCGCCGAGCCGTACACGTCGTGTTGCGCCTGTTCGGCGGCCTGATTGCTGACGCGCACGGGACCGTAGCCGCGATAGCCCGGGAGTGACTCGACGATGCGCTCGGGGGGCAGACCATGCCCGGTGATCGCGTATACGGGAGCGAGTGGCTTGTCCGCGCCGTCCGCGACGATGTTCAGGATGTAGCTGAGGAAACGCTCCATCGTGTGCGTCGCGCCCAACCGGTTCAGGGCGTTGACGACGAAATAGGCGTCGCGCAGCCAGCAGAAGCGGTAGTCCCAGTTGCGGTCGCCGCCCGCGGCCTCGGGAATAGACGTGGAAAGCGCGGCGATGATCGCTCCCGTGTCCTCGAACACGTTCAGCTTCAGCGTGATCGCGGCGCGGATCACGCTGTCCTGCCACTCGAACGGAATCGCGAGCGAGCGCACCCATTCCCGCCAGTACGACGTCGTTTCCGACAGGAAATGGTTGCCCACCTCGCCCACCGTCTCCTGCAGCGTCTCATCGGGGCCGAGCACGAGCGTCACCGAGTCGTCGACGAAGAACGCGTTTTCTTCCAGAACCGCCGTGACGGGGGCGTCGGTCGTGAGTCGCAGCACCATGGCGCTGCCGACGTAGCGTATGTGATGGCTGCCGTAGGTGACGGACGCCGGCGATTTCCCGTAATCCTGCGCCGGCCGTACCCGCACGCGAATGCGCGGATGCCCGGAAATCCGCTTGACCCGCCGGACCATCATGGTGGGACAAAATGTCCGCCCGCGGTATTCGAAGCGCGGCGCGAAGTCGACGAGTTCGATGCCGCCGCCGGAGGAGTCCCACATCCGTGTGACGAGCACCGGGGTGTTGTGCAGGTAGTGCTGCTCGGTCTTCGTGCGGTCGACCAGCTCGATCGCGAAGAAGCCGATGTCGTCCGGTTTGCCGGTGCGCTCCTTGAGGAGCGAGCAGAACATTGGGTCGCCGTCGAAGCGCGGGAAGCAAGCCCAATTGATTTCGCCGGCGTCATCGATGAATGCGCCGACGGTGCCGTTGCCGATCAACGCGAGGTTGAGCGACGTCACGCCGGCTCCTCCTGCCACGCCCCCTGCAGCCACTCCCGGACCGCGCGCACGTGCGGGAGGCGCCAGCGCGCGACGGTCCTGCCGGGGCCGACTTTTATCGAGTGCCCGCCCAGCCGGTTTACGGTAGCGAACCCGTACTCGTCGGTCACATCATCACCCATGAACACGGCGGTTCGGCCGCGAAACGGCGCCTCCTGCATGAATTCGAGGACGCCGATTCCTTTATCCTTGCCGGCAGGCCGCATCTCGACGACGTATTTACCCCGCTGAATGCAGTACTTGCGCCGGCCGGCCACGGGCAGCAGCGACCGCATCAGCCGATGCGCATAGCCGCCGAGGCGCGGCGCGCGCCGGTAATGCAGCGCCAGCGACAATCCCTTGTTTTCGAGTAACAACCCCGACTTCCCCAGCACGGCCGTGGCCATGCGCCGGCGTACCCGCTCCAAGCGCGATGTCGCGACGGCGTGGCGGGTGAGCTTCCCCCCCGCGCCGCGTCGTTCGAGGCCATGCTGGCCGGCCACGGGCAGCCGCGTTCGCGGAAACAACGCGTCGATCTCGGCGATCGAGCGGCCGCTCATGAGCGCGACTGCGCCGCGCGTATCGCGATACAGGCGCTGCAGCAGCTTCCGCAGCTCCTTTCCCACCCGCACCTGGGACGGTGTGGCGGCGAAATCGATGAGCGTGCCGTCGAGATCGAAGAAATACGCCCAGGCCCGATTGCGCGGCGGGGGCGGCGTGCGGCGCGTCACGACCGGCTGCTTGCTTTCGTGGTCATCTGGCGGCGCTCGCCCGCGCGCGCGGCGGCAGCGTCGGGCAAGCGTCCGCGACGGCGCATGGCTGCGGCATCCATCAGCATCCGGCCCGCCCAGCGGAATACATTGAAATCCTGAATCAAGCCGTGCATCAGGCGCATGCGGGTGCGTTGCTCCGAGCTGCTCATCGTGAGAGCGAGCTGTAGCGCCGCGGCGCATTGATCGGTGTCGTACGGATTCACGATCAACGCTTCGGGGAGCTCGCGCGCCGCGCCCGTAAACAGGCTGAGGATGAGCACGCCCCGCTCGTCCTCGCGGGCTGACACGAATTCCTTCGCGACGAGATTCATGCCGTCGTGCAGCGAGGTCACCATGCAGAGATCGGCGGCGCGGTAATACTCGAAAATCTGCTCGGGTTGGTGATGCTCGACTTTGAGGATGATCGGCGGGTGGGCGGCCTCGGGAAACCGCTGGTTGATGCGTGTCGCGAGATCGCGCACGCGCGCTTCGTAGGCGCGGTATTCCTCGATGTGGATGCGCGTAGGCGCCGCGATCTGAATGAAGGAGAACTTGCCGATCCACTGCGGCTCGAGCTCGAACAGCCGCTCGACGGCGCGGAAACGCTCCTCGATGCCTTTTGTATAGTCCATCCGCTCGACGCCGATGCCCAGTGCTTGCTCGGGTGGCAGATTGTGCCGCTGCCGGATCTCCGTGCGGCACTGCTCGATTGGTTTGGCGATTAGATCCGGCGCCGGCGGCCACTCCACCGAAATGGGATAGCGCCGCACGGCGGTTTGTTTGCCACGATAGGTGACGGAGAATTCTTCGCGGTCCACGCGCGCTTCGAGGAGGCGATCGACAGTGTCCACGAAGTTGTTGACGTGGAACTGTGTGTGAAAGCCGAGGATGGTGCTGCCGAGCAGTCCGTCGAGCAGCTCCTCGCGCCAGGGACAGATCGCGAAGGCTTCGGGATTGGGCCAGGGGATGTGCCAGAACGAGATGATGGTTGCGGCCGGCAGCGCTTCCTTGATCATGCGCGGCACGAGCGCCAGGTGATAATCCTGCACCAGCACGATGGGGTCGCTCGATTTCGCTTCGTCCACTACGGTTTTCGCGAACTTGCGGTTGACCGACTCGTACTGCTCCCAGTCGTCGCGGCGGAATATCGGGCGAACGTGAGCGACGTGGCACAGCGGCCAGAGTCCCTCGTTCGCGAACCCGTAATAGTAGCCCGTCTCCTCTGCGGCGGTGAGCCAGATTCGCCGCAGTTGATACGCTGCCGCTTCGGGCGGAGGGGGGACGCCGACGCGGTCGCGCTTATCCACGGTATCGCGGTCCGCGCTGCCGCTGCCGTGGGCGATCCAGGTACCCGAACAGGCGCGCATGATCGGCTCGAGGGCCGTCACGAGACCGCTCGCGGGTCGCCACACCTCGATCGCCGCGCCGCGGCGCATGTGGATGTACGGCTCGCGGTTGGAGACCACCATGATCTCCTGGCCGCGCAGCTCGCGATGCAGCAGCTGGCGCAGCGTGTTGGGAGACCAGGCGAGCTGCTCTTCGTCCCGCGAGCGGTGATCCGCCTCGAGATCTTCGATCAGCGCGCGCAGATCGCGCGCAATGGGACGCAGCTCCGGTGGTGGACCGGTAAAACCCCGCACGCCGCGCCCCGGCAGCGGCACCAGACGCTCGCCACGCAGCAGCGATCGCACGCCCTGCATCCAGCCGCGCCAGGAGAGTTGCGCGATGAAAACGGTGATCAGCGCGACAACGATGCTCAGCCCCACAAAGAAGAAAAAGAGATACTCCCGCGTCTCGCGGCTACGGCGCGCGATGAATGACATGTCGTGCACCACGACCAGCCGGCCGATCGGCGCCGTGATCGCGGGAGTGACGCCATCCGTTGGGCTGAGGGGCCGCACGGAAACGAGCACGGGACCTTTCGCGGTCTGGACCAGGGCGCCCGACGGCTCGTCAAAGCGGCCGAGCTCGACGCAGTGGATCTCGGCCGGCAAGGCCGCGGTCGCGATCAGCTCATCCTTGTCGGCCGGGCAAAAGCCGACCGCGAGCAGACGCTCGTTTTGCGTCAGGCGCGTGAGGAACTGCTCGATCCGGCGCCGATTCCCCGCCCGGATCAGATCCTGCAGTGGCTCCTCGATCGTGTTGGCGATGAGACTGGAACGCACCTCGAGATCGCGGCTGAACCAGCGGAGCGTGAGCTTGTCCACCAGCGGGATGGCCGCATAGGCGAAAAGCCCGAGCGCGACGATCAGGGGAATGACGAATCGCAATGAGAGACGCATCTGTTCCTAGATACCCGCACGGGAGCCGATAGTAGCCCCGCGCTATAGATTCGCCGCCACCCAGAAAAGGATTGAATCGATCCAATGGACGGGTTGACGCGGACCCTCCGGAAATCGCTGCGCACGTTCGACGGACTCGCCATGGTCGTCGGGATCATGATCGGCTCGGGCATTTTCCGCACGCCCGGCCTCGTCGCGCGGCAGCTCGGTCGCCCCTGGCTCACGTTCGTCGCGTGGCTACTCGGCGGCGTGCTCGCCTTCTTCGGCGCGCTGTGCTTCGCCGAGCTGGCGACCCGTCACCCGAAAGCCGGCGGCAAATACGTGTATGCGCGAGAAGCATTCGGTCCCCGGATCGGCTTCATCGTGGGGTGGGTGGAGGGTCTGGCGATGTACCCGGCCGCTATCGCCGCGCTCGGCGTCGTCACCGGGGAGTTCGCGGGCCGGCTCGCCGGATGGCCCGAGAGCGTCAGCAGATGGGCGGGTGTGGCGGCAGTCGTGCTGTTCGTCGCTATCAACATGACCGGCGTCACGTCGGGCCGATGGGTACAGAACATTTCGACGAGCGCCAAAGTGCTGGCGCTCGCCGGTATCGTGGTGATTGCGTTCGCGGCCGGCCATGGCGAGGGGTGGCACGGTGCGCTGCTCGGCGCTCCGCGCGGGGCCGCGCTGTTCGGCGCTCTGGCCATCGCGTTCCAGTCCGTGATCTGGTCCTACTACGGCTACGGTGACGCCGCGAAGATCGCCGAAGAAGTCGTCGATCCGGGGCGCACGTTGCCGCGCATTTTTCTGTTCGGAATCGCGGTGGCTACGGCGTTGTATCTTCTGCTCAACGCCGCGTTCCTGCACATGCTGCCCTTTAATCGCATCGCCACATCGGTGCTCGTCGCCGGCGACGTCGCCACGGCGATCTTCGGACCGCACGGCGGGCTCGTCATCACCATTCTGGCGCTGTTGGTCGTGCTCGCGTCGCTCAACGGCAACGTGTTCGTCACGCCGCGGGTGATTTTCGGGTTATCGCGCGAAGGGCTGGGACCGCGCTGGTTGGCGGGAGTGAACGCGGGCGGGACGCCGTGGGTGGCGATGCTGGCGGTGGGCGCGGTCGCGGTCGTGCTGGCGGCGACGGGGAGCTTCAACCTCCTGCTTTCGGTCGCGATCGCGCTCGTCTTGCTGCTCGACTCGATTACGGTTGCGGCGCTGTTTCCCCTGCGCGCGCGCCAGCCGCAGGCGCCCTTCCGGGTGCCATTCTACCCGATGGTGCCGGCCGTTTTCATGCTCGTGTACCTGGCGCTGCTCGCGGGAACGGCGATCACACAGCCACGGCTCGTGGTGATCGCGGTGGCGGCGCTGATGGCGGCGTGGGGACTCAGCTGGCTGGTCATTTCGCCGGCCGATACAGAATCACATTCGCCTTCTCGAGTGTAATCAGCCCGCCGCCGATCATCTCGCTCAGGTCCGGCAGAATGCCTTGAATCACTTCGTCCGTTTCGACGACCTCGATGATCAACGGCAGATCGACCGAGAGCCGCAGAACCTTGTCCGTATGCATTTTGCTGGCGGCGCCGAACCCCGCGACCCCGCGCAACACCGTTGCGCCGGCCAGGCCCCTGCTGCGAAATCGCTCCAGCAGCGCTTCATACAACGCCTTGCCGTGATACCGATCGCTCTCGCCGATGAACACGCGCATCAGCGTGCGTTGGCCGCGGAATTGTTCGGTCATCTGCGCCTCACAAGAGTTTGTTGCCCACTGCCGATCCGACCACTACCGCCGTCACACACCCCGCGATCGTCGCGCTCATGTAGAGTGCCGCCCGCACGTAATCGCCGTCATGAAGCAGGGCGACGCTTTCGTAGCTGAATGTGCTCATGGTCGTGAACGCACCGCAAAAGCCGATCGTCAGGCCGGCCCGCAGGTCGGGTGAGATGACCGCCGCACCGGTCGCGACGCGCAAAATGAAGCCGAGTAGCAGCGAGCCGGTGAGATTGACGGTCAACGTGCCCAGCGGGAACCCGGCCCCGCTACGGCTCTGGATCCAGCCTTCGAGCCCGTAGCGTGACAGCGTTCCGACGATGCCACCAAGCGCGATGTAGATGATGGTCAATGAAAAGACTCCCGCCGGTTGTGGTTTCGGTAGGAGTCATCAGCCCAAAAGGGGCGGTTAAAGGCGAACTCCATCGCCTGCCCTAAGCTAATATCTTTCCCGCATGGCGCACCTCCGCATCGCCTTGTCCCAGTTTCGTCCCACCAAGGGCGAATACGCGCAGAACGTCGCGCGGATCGGCGCCGTCATTACGCAAGCGGCGGAGCTCGACCAACGGCCCGACCTCATCGTCTTTCCCGAGACGGCGACGTCGGGCTACTTCGTCGAAGGCGGTGTGAAAGAGCTTGCGGTCACCGCCGGCACGCTGCTGCGCGACCTTGCCGCAGCATATGACGGGCCGAAGATCGACGCCGTCGTGGGATTCTACGAGCGCTTCGAGAATCACATCCACAACTCCGCGCTGTACGCGACGCTCGGGAAGAAGCCCGAAGTGCGGCACGTGCACCGCAAAGTGTTTCTGCCCACCTACGGCGTGTTCGATGAAGAGCGATTCGTCGATCGCGGGCAGGATGGCGTGCGCTCGTTCCAGGCCGGGTGGGGCGGCAAAGTCGCGATGCTGATTTGCGAGGATGCGTGGCACTCGCTCGCGGCGACCGTCGCAGCGCTGGAAGGCGCGCAGCTGATCATCGTGCCGAGCGCGTCGCCGGCGCGAGGCACGGGCGAAGACGACGACTGCAACGGCGAAGCGCTGCCGGCCTCCGTGGTGCGCTGGGAACGGATCGTGCGCGGCATCGCCGAGGAGCACGGCGTGTTTGTGGCGCTCGCGAACCTGGTGGGATTCGAGGGGGGCAAGGGATTTCCCGGCGCGTCGGTGATGATCGATCCCACCGGCCGCCTGCTCGCGCGCGGACCATTGTTCGAAGAGGCGCTGGTCACCACCGATATCGATCTCGACGCCCTGACGACGGCGCGGTCCGATTCGCCGTTGCTGGCCGACCTGCAGAGCGCGCTGCCCGTCCTCACTAAGAGCCTCAGCGGCAAGAATCAGAATGAAAAAGTGAGATTTGATCCCGCGACCAACGGCAGCCCTCCGCACGCCGCACGCCCCACGCCGCACGTCGATGTCGTGCAGCGGAGACTCGACGAGACCGATCCGCTCGCCATCGATTCGGAGCTGACCAAGAAATGGCTCGTCAGCTTCCTCAAGGACGAAGTCGTTCGCCGCCGCGGCTTCAAGAAAGGGATCGTCGGCCTGTCGGGTGGCGTGGACTCCGCGCTGACGGCGTTCCTGGCCGTGGAGGCGCTCGGCAAGGAGAACGTAGTGGGCGTCCGGATGCCCTATCGCACCTCGAGTCCCGATAGCCTAGAGCATGCGCAGATCGTCATCGACACGCTCGGCATCCCGTCCGTGACGATCGATATCTCCGACGCCGTGGACGGGTATTTCAAGCAGGCGGGTGAGACGGACCCGCACCGCCTCGGAAACGTGATGGCGCGTGAGCGCATGATCGGCGTGTTCGATCTTTCGGCAAAATACAAAGCACTCCCGCTCGGCACGAGCAACAAATCCGAGCGCCTGCTCGGCTACTTCACCTGGCACGGCGACGATGCGCCGCCGGTGAATCCGCTCGGCGATCTATTCAAGACGCAGGTGTGGGCGCTGGCCCGGTACGTCGGCGTCCCCGAGGCGATCGTCGGCAAACCGGCTACCGCCGACCTGATCAAAGGGCAAACCGATGAAGGGGATCTGGGTGTGTCGTATCTGAACGCGGACAAGATTCTCTTTCATCTTATAAGAGGCGAAGAGCCCAAGGGCTTCAGCAAGAAAGAGGTCGAGATCGTGCGGAAGCGGTTGGACTCGACGCATTGGAAGCGCCGACTACCGACCGTGGCAGTGCTGTCGCAAACGGCGATCGGCGAATTCTACCTGCGACCGGTGGACTACTAATGGCCGACAAAGGCCGGCAGCCGCACGATTCGGAAACGGTGCTGACCGAGCTCATGATGCCGCATCACGCCAACATCATGGGCAACGTGTTCGGTGGGCACATCCTCTCGCTGGTGGACCGGGTCGCCGCGGTCGCTGCGATTCGTCATGCACGCCGCGCCTGCGTCACGGTTTCGGTGGATAAGGTCGATTTCCGCGAGCCGATCCACGTCGGCGAGCTGGTGACCGCGCTGGCGCGCGTGAACTTCGCCGGACGGACGTCGATGGAAGTGGGCGTCAAAGTCCTGGCGGAGAACGTGCTCTCGGGCGAGCGCCGCCATACGAATTCGTGCTACGTCACCTATGTCGCGCTGGACGACAACGGCCGTCCCACCGAAGTCCCGCCGATCGTGCCGGGGACGGCCGACGAAAAGCGGCGCTACGATCGGGCCGCGAAACGACGGGCCAATCGGGTGATGGAGCGGCGCTACGATCAGGGACGCGGTGAGTAAAGTCGTTTTAGTTTTGTCGGGAGGGGGGGCGAAGGCGCTCGCGCACGCGGGGGCCTTCCGGGCCCTCGAGCAAGCCGATCTCGTTCCCAGCCACATTATTGCGACATCCATGGGCGCGGTCGTCGGGGCCGCGCTGGGCGCCGGCGTCCCGTTTGACCAGGTGCGCAAGCGCGCGATGAGCATCCGCCGCAAAGACGTGGCGCCGTTCGATCCCCTCGTCTTGGTGATGGGCTTGTTCGCGCGCAGTCTATTTCCGGCGTCGGCGTTGCGCCGCGCCATCGCGGGACTCGTCCCCAAGACGCGCTTCGAGTATCTGCGCATTCCCCTCACCGTCACCGCAACCGACCTGGACAGCGGGGAATTGCTGCTGCTCGGCGGCCCCGAGCGTCGCGGCAGTCACATGGACCGCCGCGGCCGCGACATCGAGCTGGCCGACGCGCTGTACGCGTCGTGCGCGCTGCCGCTCTATTTCCCGCCGCTCGAGGCCGATGGCCGACGCCTCGGTGACGGCGGGCTGCGCGCGGTACTGCCACTCGGCGCCGCACTGGAGCTGGAGAAGGACGCCGACCTGTTCGTGGCCGTGCACGTCGGCCCTGGTTTCGACGAGCGCGGACACGGCCCGGTCGTCAACGGCGATCAACCGCAGCCACCCGATGTGCCCGTCCCCTCCAAGATTCCGCGCGTCGTGCGCACGCACGGCGAGGCGATGCGCATCATGATGGCGGAGCAGGCGGAACGGGCGCTTGCCGATTGGCCGAAGGACGCGCCGCGGCTCGTGTACGTGCGCCCGGTCGCAGAACGGGAAGCGACCTTTGCCGTGGAACGGGTACAGGAATATGTCGAGATGGGTTACCAGGCTACGAAAAAGGCTTTAGGATAGGCGCATGCGCGCGTCCGACGTCATGATCCCAGATCCCGTGGTCGCGGCCGCCGGCGCCACGTCGTCCGAAGTCGCGGCATTGATGCGCGTCAAGAACATCTCGGTCGTTCCCGTCGTCGATAACCCCAAGGACCGCCGCTACCTTGGCACGATTTCCGATCGTGACATCGTCGCGCGCTGCGTCGGTGCGGGGCACGATCCGACCGATTGCTCCGCCGCCGATCACGCGCGCACCGACACACCGGTCGTACAGCCCGACATGGACTTGAAAGGATACACGGTCGCTAAGCAGCTCGATCCCACCGATCATCACGTGCGTTCGACGATTGTCGTGCTCAACGGCGACCGGAAGGTCGTCGGGTTCATTCCACATCCCGAAGAGATTCAAGGGATTGTGATTGCCTAGCCTGTGTCCCACAAATTCTTCACCCTGGCCGAAGCCAACCGCACGCTGCCGTTCGTGAAACGCGTCGTGCAGGACATCATGGCCGTCTATCCCGATTGGAAGGATCTTGTCGCGCGCTATGAGCTCGTCGCATCCGCCGCGCGGCCGGAATGGGGCGAGTCGCAGGAGCAACTGGACCTGAAAACGCAGATTGATACGGTGGCCGCAAAGATCAACGGCTTCCTCGGCGAGCTCGAGCAGATCGGCTGCGAGTTCAAGGGATTTGACGAGGGGCTCGTCGATTTCCACGGCCGGCTCGAGGAGCGCGACGTTCTCTGGTGCTGGAAGTACGGCGAGGACCGCATCACGCACTGGCACGATCTCGATGCCGGCTTCGCGGGCCGCCAGCCGCTGCCGGAGGTATCGAATCAGACATGAGAGGTTTCTGGCTGTTCGTACACATCATCGGATTTGTCGCGTGGCTCGGCGGCGGACTCGCCGTCATGCTCAGCGGCATCACCGCAAAATATTTTGCCCCCGATCACCGCCTCGCGGTCTACCGGGTGATGAGCGTCGTGTCGCGCAATCTGATCGGGCCGGGCGCGGTGCTGGTGGTGGTGAGCGGGTTCGTGCTGTCGGTGCCGTACTTCAAGAGTGCGACCGTTCCGACCTGGCTGCTCGCGATGCAGGGACTGGGGCTGCTGGGCGCCATCGTGGCGATCGGCATCGTAACGCCGACGGCCGCGCGCCTCGGCAGGCTGGAGATGGACGCGCGCGGC
The DNA here is from genome assembly GCA_046262715.1 of Gemmatimonadales bacterium. GTDB lineage: Bacteria > Gemmatimonadota > Gemmatimonadetes > Gemmatimonadales > GWC2-71-9 > 20CM-2-65-7. The sequence continues at coordinate 11,390 of JBHEMG010000147.1, read as the reverse complement.
GAGCTGCCCGAATCGTTTGCAGGACTGCGCCGCCGTCAGGCCATCTTTGCGACGGTGGCGGGCGTCTTCGCGCTTCTCGCTCTCGCCGCGGGAACCCTCTTCCGATAGAACGTGCAGCAGGGGGCAACGGAACAGGCCGCGCACTTCGGATTTCGTGCGGTGCACACCAGCGCTCCGAGCTCCATCACCGCCTGATTGAATCGCCACGCCCGCTTTCCATGTCGGGGGACGAGCGACCTGGCGAGTTCCCAAACGTCCTTCTCCCTTTTCCCCTCTCCCCCGAAGACTCGTTGCAGAACTCTTCCGACGTTGACGTCGACCGCGGGTACCGCCTTCTCATAGGCGAAACACGCCACCGCGCCGGCGGTGTACTGTCCCACGCCCGGCAGCGCGCGCAACTCTTCCGGGCGGTCGGGTAACATGCCGTCGCGCAGGCGCGTCACCTCGCGGGCGAGCCGGTGGAGGTTGCGGGCGCGCGCATAGTAGCCGAGTCCTTCCCACTGCTCCATTACCGCCTTCGGTTGCGCGCGGGCCAGCTTTTCGATCGTAGGGAAGCGAGCCATGAAACGCGGGAAGTACTCCAGCACGCGGCTGACCTGGGTCTGCTGAAGCATGAATTCGGAGACGAGGATGGCATACGGATTGCGCGTGGAGCGCCACGGAAGATCGCGGGCGGCCCCGCGATACCAGACCAAAAGCTTGCGAATAAAGAGTTTTCGGCGCTCGGGGGTAGACGTGATGGCCATGCGTACACAAGATACAGAGCCATGAGAGCATTCACCGCCGCCCTCGACCTGCGGCGATACGTCGGGCGGTGGTCCTTGCGAGGCGCCAGCCATGCGGGGCGCTTCAGCTATATGCTGCTCGACCTGGTGCGCGGCGTGCTCGAGTGGCGCGTCTGGCTCCCCCGGACCATCCAGCAGACCACGGCCGTGGGGTACGGCAGTCTTTTCATCGTGATGCTCGTGGCCGGCTTCGCCGGAGCGGTGACCAGCCTGCAGGCGGGCTATCAGTTCACCGGCCAGCTGCCGCTCTACGTCGCCGGTGGAATCATCTCCGAATCGATGATCTTGGAGTTAGGACCGGTGCTCACGGGCCTCATCCTGGCCGGCCGCATCGGCGCGCGCTACGCCGCCGAGCTGGGCAGTATGCGCGTCACCGAGCAGATCGACGCGCTCGAGAGTCTGGGCCGCTCGCCCGTCACCCATCTTTTGCTGCCGCGAATTCTCGCCGGCCTCATTGCGATCCCCGCGCTCGTCATGCTGGCGAACGCGTTCGGCGTCGTGGTAGGGTACATCACCGCGCAGTCGTCGCTGGGCCTGACATACGCGGATTTCGAATTCGGCGCGCGCTATTTCTTCCGGCCGCTCGACTTGTGGTATTCGCTGATCAAGTCATACGCGTTCGCCGGCGCGGTCACGATCATTCCCTGCTACATCGGCTTCAATACCCAGCAGGGCGCCGAGGGGGTGGGACGGGCTACGACGCAGGCCGTGGTGGCCTCCTCCGTCACGGTGCTGATGCTCGACACGATCCTCACGAAGCTGATTCTGGGGAGCGGAAAGTGAGCATCCAGCTGAAGAACGTCTCCAAGCGGTTCGTGGACCTGGTGGTACTGGACGGCGTGGATTTTTTCGTGGCGGAGGGTGAGACGGTCGCGCTGCTCGGCCCGTCCGGCGTCGGCAAAAGCGTTCTGCTCAAACACATCATCGGTTTGATCAAGCCCGATTCGGGCGAGGTCTGGGTGGATGATCAGCTCGTCCCGATGCTGGAACGCAAGCCGCTCGCCGCGCTGCGCAGCCGCATCGGCTACGTATTCCAAAACGGCGCGCTGTTCGATTCCATGGACGTCTTCGAGAACATTCGCCTCGGGATCACGGACGATGAGAAATGCGCCGACAAGGAGTACTGTATCGGCCGGGTAAAGGAATGTCTGCGCCTGGTGAACCTGGCGGATGACGTGGGGCGGAAGTATCCCTCGGAACTGTCGGGCGGGATGCGCAAGCGCGTCGGCATCGCGCGTGCGATCGCCGGAAAGCCGACATATTTGCTGTACGACGAGCCGACCTCGGGACTCGATCCCGTGAACGCCGACGTCATCGATTCGCTGATCGAGCGATTGCAGCAGGAGATTGGCGTGACGAGCGTCGTCGTGACGCACGACGTACGCGGGGCGTTTCGCGTGGCCGACCGGATCGCGCTCTTGTCCAAGGCCAAAATTCGCGCGGTCGGCACCGCCGAAGAGATCATCGCGTCCAAAGATCCTGTGGTGCAGCAGTTCCTGGAGCGCGACCTGGAGATGGCCGTCATCCAGGCCAACGAGGAGAAGCCGTAGTGGACCTGACGTACAAACAGGAAGTCGGCGTCGGCGCGATCGTGCTCGTCGGTATCGCCGTGTTCCTCGTCGGCATGTTCTGGCTCACGGGGCGCTCGCTGCGTACCAGCGGCATCTCGGTCGATGTGATGTTCGAGAGCGTCGCCGGACTCAAGCAGGGTGACCCAGTGCTCGTCTCAGGCGTCAAGAAGGGGCGTGTCGCGCGCGTGGCGCTCGAGCGGGTGAAGAGCGTGCGGGTGACGGTGGAGCTGCAGCGCGATGTCGCGCCGCACATCGATGCCAGCGCCGCCGTCGCCGCGATGGACCTGTTCGGCGCCAAATTCATCGATTACAACCCCGGTTCGCGCGAGGAGATGCTGGCGCGCGGTCGCGTGATCAGCGGATCGAATCAGCCCGATATCACCGACGTGGCGCAGGGTGTCGCCAATCGCGCCAACGAGCTGATGGAAAACGCCGCCAATATCGTGTCGGACCGCCTCGGGGAGGACATCCATAACACGCTGGTCGTGACGCAGCGCGCCATGGGCACGCTTGCCAACGCTCCCGAGGGCCCATTCATCAAGCAGACGACGCGCACCTTGCAGGCGACCGAGCGCGTCATGCAGCGCGTGGACTCGATGCTCGGCTCGGGTACCGGTGCGAACATCGACTCGATTTCGCACAACCTGGCCCGGCTCACCGATCATCTCGGCCACACCACCGCAGCCCTCGATACGCTGCTGAGCAGAATGAACCGCGGCGAAGGGACGCTGGGGCGACTCGCCGCGGATACGACGATGTATCACGATCTGCACGAGCTCTCAGTCTCTCTCACCACGCTGCTGACCGATCTCAAGCTGCATCCGGACAAGTACATGAAGCCGGGGCTGGTCAGAGTAAAGCTCTTTTAAGATCGGCCCATGCTGACGGTCACATTTCTCGGGACCTCCGCCGCCCGCCCCACCGTCGAACGCAACGTCTCCGGCCTCGCCATTCACCGCGAGGGCGAAACGCTCCTGTTCGAGTGCGGCGAAGGCACGCAGCGCCAAATGATGCGCTACGGCGTGAGCTTCGCCCTCTCCGAAATCTTCTTCACCCACTTTCACGCCGATCACTTCCTCGGCGTGATCGGGCTGATCCGCACGCTGGGCCTGCAGGGCCGGCCGGAGCCGCTCTTCCTGTACGGACCCAAGGGCGCGAAGAAGATTCTCACCACCGCCATGCAGCTCGGCGTCGAACGCGTGCCGTTTCCGGTCGAAATCGTAGAGGTAAGCGCGGGAGACACGGTCAAAGGGCAGGGCAGCGGCGGGCAGCGGGACGGATACGAAATCCGTGCGTTCCCAACCGAGCATGGCGGCGGCCCATCGCTCGGCTACGTCTTGAAAGAACAGGTGCGACGGGGACGCTTCGACGTCGAAAAAGTGAAAGCGGCCGGCGTTCCGGAGGGGCCACTGTGGGGGAAACTGGCGAATGGCGAAACAGTTGATCTCCCCGATGGCCGGCAGCTCACCGCCGCTGGCCTGGTCGGTCCCGCCCGGGCTGGCCGTCTCATCGCGTTTACCGGCGATACGCGCCCCTGCGCCGCGACTGTGGACGCCGCCCAGGGTGCCGATCTGCTCATTCACGAAGCCACCTTCGGCGAAGAAGAGCGGGACCGGGCGCGCGACACCGGCCACGCGACGGCGAAAGAGGCCGCGCACGTCGCGCTCGCTGCGCGTGCCAGGCAGCTCGTGCTGTCGCACGTCTCCGCTCGCTATTCGATCAGCGCGGACGAGCTGCACCGGGAGGCGAAGGAAGTCTTTCCCAATGTTCGTGTTGCGAAGGACGGCCTGGAGGTGGACGTCCCGTATGCCGAGTAAGGTTATATTCCTCGCCCCATGGGACCGGTTTCGTTCACGTACTCCGCCAGCGTACCCTCGCCGATCGATAAGGTCTTCGCGCTGATTTCCGACCCGATGCGCATGCCGGAGTGGCTGCCGCGCTGCGTGGAGGTGAAAGCGACGACGCACGATCGGGTCCCGGGGAAGGGCGCGCGCTACAAGCTTACCTTTCAGCGCGAATCCAATCGGCATGAGGCCGTCATCGAGATCATCGACTTCCAGCAGCCGCACAGCTTCGGATGGGTGGAGATCTACCACCGCGCCGGATCGAAGACGTTTTTCGGGTTGGGCTTTGCGGGCGGCTCGACCAAGGTCTCGTTGAAGCACATCTGGGTGCCGACCGGATTTCGCTCCTGGCTCAACGGCCAGTTCTATCGCCGCCGCAACGCGCACCGGATGTTTGACGGGCTGATCAACAATTTGCGCAAGGCGCTGATTCGCTAGCGCTTTTCCCAGAAGACGTCGAAGCCGAATTGGTATGGTCTCGCCGATATTCCCGACATCGCCGCTTCACAGGTCTGCATCGGGTCGATGCTCGTCGCCACACCCCATTGGTGCGACAGGCGGGTCTCGAGATCGATGCCGATGTGATCGAGCGACAGCAGCTGCTCCCGCGGGCAGAAGCGCGGGCTGGCGCGCAGGAACGACGGATAGCCGAACACGTGGATCTGCATGCCGAGCACCAACTCGGTCCCCGCCAGTCCCGATTGCACCTCCCCCGGTTTGATGCGGAAGTAGTCGATTGGCAGGCCAAGCTGGCTCACGACGGCGCTCTCGATCTTGCCCGACAGCACGCCCGCGAGCTGCTGCGCGCTCTTCTGAAAGACGGATGAATGCTGGCTGTTCTCCCCCTGGTCGCCAAGGAATGCCTGCGCCGTCGGCGCGCCGAACACCAGGTAGGAGATCAGCTCCGTTTCCGACAACGGCGGAGACACGTCGCTGGTGAGCGAGATCGTCGGCTTTTCGATGGTGCCGCCGATGTGTGCCGTGACCTTGACCTCGTCGCCCGTCGCGGTCTGCACGAGGTGCTCGGCACTCAGGTCGAGCTCGGCGTCCTTGGTGGGCGCGCCGAAGTAGCGAATCGTTCCTTCGCGCACGGTGAACTCGCGCGTGAGACCGGGTGCGAACGTCATGCGATAAAGGCCCCGGACTGCACGCACCGTCCCGACCAGGCGGTATTTGTCGGCTTTTTCCGTTTCCGCCTTCTGCTCGCCTGTACTCAGCGTAAGCGCTCCGGCGAGCTGGATGCTCGCGTCTGGTGACTTCAACCAGAAGTTGTCGCCCAGGCTCACCGACATACTGTCGATCCGCAGGCTGTCCATCAGCGACTCGATGATGCTGCGGCCGCCCGCGGCCTGGCGCAGCACGCTCGTATCGACGAACTGTGCGTACAATGGATCGGACAAATCGATTCCCGAGGAGCGCATGAATTTGTCGAGATAGGCATTCCCCTCGTTCACATGCGCACTGCCGGTCAATACCGCCCCCGCGGGCGAGCCTGACAGCTGCAGGTTGCCGGTGGCGGTCGCTGCGAGGAAGTCGCGGCGATTCATCACCGGGAAGTGATCGGTCTTGAGCGCTACCTGCAGCTCGGGCCGGTCGAGGCGCGCGAAGCGCACGGTGCCGGAGAGCTGAGCGCGCCCCTTTCCCGCTTCCACCTGTCCGTCACTGAGCGTGAGGATGTTTCCCGAAAAGACCAGCGCGGCGCGCGCGTTTTTGTATGCCACGCCGGTCGCCGGGACCGTCGCACGGCCGCCGTTCAGCTCCAGCCGGCCGTCGAGATGCGGTGCGTCGCGCGGACCATCAACCGCAACGTTGCCATCGAGCCAGCCGCCCACCTGCTTGAGACTGGGCGCGAGCGGTGCGAACAGTGACAGGTCGAGACTGTCGGCCTGCACCCGGGCGTGCAGCGGTGTGCTTGTGAACTCGGCGGTGAGAGGCTTGCGGTCGGCCGTCACCAAACCGACGGTGCCCGACGCGACGCTGTTGGCATACGTCACCTTGGCGTCGAGATCTGGCATGCTGTCGAGCGGCGTCGTTCCCTTCCTTATTAAGTCAGCGACTGGCACGCGCTGGGCCGTGACCGTGATCTCGCCGGGGTAGGTCCCCGCGATCGTGACGAGCCCGGATTCAGACGAGCGGCGGAGGGCGGCGCGGGTGAACCGCACCGTCCCTCCGTGCAGCTCGATGCTCGAGCTGTCGTCCAAATTCCATACCGCGTCAGCGCGCTCGATGGTGAGTGAATCGAGCGTTACCAGTTGGCCATCCGGCCGTCGGGCCGTCCGGCCGCCGACGTTCAACGCCGTAATCGAATCGACCGCCGTTCTTGCGGCGAAACTCAAGGAGTCGGTGGTGCCGGCGACAGCGGCGGTGATCGAATCGACGTGATATCCCTTGAACGTCACATCGTGACCGTGGAGTTGGCTTTCGAGCGTGTAGTTCTTCAGCGAGCCCGAAGCAGTGACTGCAAGTTGTAACGCGCCATCGAGATCAGCCACAGAATCGTGCGTGAACGCATCCAGAACAGGCTCCAGCGCGCGGAGAGACGGAGCGTCGAGAGTAAGAGTGAGATCACCGGTTTGGTCCTCAGAGAGGCCGAACGACCCGGTGCCTGTCATTTGCAGGCCGGGTGTCCGGACGAGAAGCGTGTCGGCCGTGAGCAGCCCATCTTCGAGCCGCACGACAACTGTTGCCGTATCGATCGGCACGCCACGGATGACGGAAGAATCGAGAAACAGCCGCAGATTGCCTTCACGCGGCATGCTACCGAACAGCACGTCGCCTTCGAGATGGCCGTTGATGTTCGACTGCGGCAGCCGAGTATCCACCGCGGCGAGATTGAGCCGCCGCACGTCGCCGCGCAGCCGGCGCAGGGCGAGGTGCTTGCCCATCCCGACCTGTCCGGTCAACAGCACGTCGCCGATCGATCCACCCAGCTGTGTCTCGAGCGACATCGCGTTCATGTTGCCGGCCGCGCGGATGTGGCCATTGACGGGTCCCCGCACGCCATAACCCGCGGCGCCCGCCAGGCGCAGATCGGCCGTGCCGGCCTGATGATCGGCGGTGATCACGCCGTCGATTTGCGCCCGCAGGTTGGACGGCACATGGAATGCGCGCAGCAACTGCTCGACATCGATTCCCGCGACGTCCAGTCGGCTGTTCTCGGCGGTCCACTCGTTATCCTGCCCCTGCACGGTTACGTGACCCTTCACCGTTCCGCCGGCGAGTGTGAGGTCAAGGTTGCGGCCCTGCACCAGCACGGTCCCCGAAATGAGCGCCGTCGTGCGGATGTCGCCGCGGAAATGCCAATCGGCCGGAATCTCCGCGCCGGACACAAACGATTTGATGTCTCCCGCGGTAAGCTCCTGGACGTGCGCGGTGGCGTCGAAACGACGGTGCCCGGGCGACGTGACGATCCAGGCATCGACGGAGAGCTTCGATGCCGGGAGCTGAATTGTGCGCAGCGCGATCACGACGGAGTCGCCCTTGAGATGCGCTTCACCGGCGAGCTGATCGAGCTGCAGCTCCGGATTGGTCAGGAACGCGCGTGCGGAAGCGATCTCGAGGAGCGCGGCACGGGGGAGCGACGGCCCGGCCGAGTACTGAATCAGCGGCAGGGTGAGATTCACGTCCTGGAGCTGCACGGTATCGAGCGCCTGCGCCTGTTCTTGCTGGGGCGCGGCAGGTTGGCGCCAGATCGTCGCAACCACCGCACCGTTGCGCAGCGTCACGTCGCGGATCGTCAGATCGACACTGCCCGCGGCTTTGTGCTCCGCGCTCCCTTTTTCAAAAACTCGGAGAATCGAGTACTGCTCGCCCGGGTTGTCCTTGAGCAGCCGGATGATCGGCCGCTCGAGCAACAGCGGTCCCAAGGTGATCTTCCCGTGCAGAATGTCCCAGACGCTATAACCGACATCCATCCGCTCGGCCTGCAGCACGATTTCCCCTTCGGGGTCGCGCAGCGTCACGCGGCGCAGCTCCAGGCGATTGAGCAGCGAGCCGCCGATTCCTTCCGCGGTCAGCTGGCCGTTGAGCTGCGCATTGATCTTGGGCAGCATCTTGCGCACCACAAGCCGCGTGACGGGTGGCGTGCTGACGAGCACGAGCAGCAGCAGCGGCAATCCGACGATGATGGCCAGCGTCCATATCAGCCACCTGCCGCGCCTTTTCCCGCCTTGTGGCGCCGTTGGATCAGTCATTAAAACGCCTGTCCAATGGAGAGATGCAGCTGGAGCCGGTCGATGAACCGGAGCGGCGGCCGGAATGCCGGGTCCACGAGCGTCAACGCCGTCCCCTCCTGGCGATACAAGGGGCCCGCGCGCGACGCGTAGGGGTTGAACCCGATGTCCAACCGGATCGGGCCGATCATCGATGGCATCCGCATGCCGACGCCCGGCGTTGCTCGCAGCTCGCCGAAAGAAATCGCGCTGCGCTCCGTCACCATGCCGGCGTCCACGAAGACGGCACCGAACAGCAGCATCCCGAAGACGCGGATCGGGAATCGCGCCTCCACGTTGCTCAGCGCCATGAACGTGCCGCCGGTGGCCGAGGTGCGGATCGAGCTGTCGGGGGCGATGACGCGAACGATCGGCCCCAGCTGATTTTCTGGAAATCCGCGGATCGTGGTGGAGCCACCGGCGAACAGCCGTTCCTCCGGCGGCACGTACTGGCGGGGGCCGCTCGGCAGTGTCACGCTGGGTGCGAACACCGTACCCGCGCGAATGCGCCAGCTGAACACCCTTCCCGTGCTGCCCATGGGGATATGCGCGGTATAGCCGGCCGTGAACCGCACGAACCGCATGAACTGAGCGGAGCCGAGGAACGCGGGGGAGACCCGCAGCTCGGTGATGAGCGTCGAGCCTTCGGTCGGGTCGTTGATCGAATTGCTATGATCGCTCACCAGCTGAAAGGCGACGACGGAGCGACGACGTCGCGCCCCGAAAATAGCTTGATCGTCGAGCGAGCAAACGTTGAGCAGGGCGCAAAACGTCGCCGGCGTCGCCAAGGTCCTACCGTACGAGAAGGAATAGGAGCCTTCGAGTGGCAGATCGGTCGCGATCTCGCGCGTCAACGCCAGCTCACCGCCCACCGCTTCGCGCAGGTACGCGCCGAACTCCGTATGCCGCTCGAAAAACACCGTCGCCATGCCGGTCGTGCGATTCCACCCGATCAACGGATCGTGCAGTGTCACGGCGAAGTTGTAGTTGACCTTGAGGCGCGTCGTGTCCTCGTCGTGCAGCTGCCGGCAGATGCTGCCGTCGAGCTGATTGACGCCCAGCTCGGATGTGCGGGCGCGGAATTCGAGTCGTCGCCCCTCGCCAGAGAAGTTGAACAGATCCACCGAGCCCATCGCGCGCATGCAGTCGAGCGTGCCGTACCCGGCGCTGACGCGCGCCCGGCGCAACGGATACTCGGCGAGCTGCGCGCGTACGTGCACCGACAGCAGCGTGTCGTTGGGATTGCTCGGCGCCGTGTCCGCCAGCCCCACGCGCACCTGCCGGAACAGCTCGGTGCGCTGCAGGTTCATCATCCCTTTGTGCAGCGCGCTGTCGGAGTACACCTGTCCCGGCATGATCATCAGTGTCTTGAGCACGACTCGCTTGTCGATCGCTTCCGTGCCTTCGACATCCACTGAGCCGATTCGCGCCCGCGGGCCGGGGTCGGCGGTCAGCGTGATGATGACCGACTTGGGAGGATCTTCTATTGAAGCCGCGAACCCGCCCGTGACCCGCGCGAACGGATGGCCGCGGTCGCGCAGCAGCGCTTCGAGCACGGCGACGGACGTCTGGAATGCGATTCGGTCGAACGGGTTACCGGCCTGCAGCGGCAGTAGCTTGCGGATATTGGGCAGGTTCTCGAGCGTATCGAGCCCAACGATCTGGACGGAGTCCACTACGATCGGCGCACCCTCGGTGATGCGGAAGGTGATATCGAGATCGTCGTGGCGGCGGTGCAGCGCCGTATCGACCTGCGCGCTGGGAAAACCGTGCACGCCGTAGAGCGCCTGAATGCGCAGCACGTCGCGGCGAAATTCCATCGCGTCGAAGACGGGGGGCTTGGCAAGGCCGATCCAGCGCGTGAGCGCGAGCCGGTAGAGCAGCGAGGCCTGCTGCGTCGAGATCGACGCGCGCAGCGTCTTCTCGTCGATCGAGTGGGCGCCTTGGAATTTGACCTTGCGAACGACCTTCACGCCCTCGATCTCTTGAGCCGCCGCGCGCGGCGCGCGCGTCAGGAGTGCCGCAAAAGCCAGAAACAGATACACCGGTCGCATACTGGCTAATACCCAGTAATGCAAACGACTTATAGACTGGCCGGATTAGATCGTTATGTGGTCGTGAGTTTTCGGATGTTCTGCAGCGTCATGTCCAGCACGCGGTGCGTATTGCGCCGGTCTTTGAGTTTGCTCTTGAACCAGGCACCCAAGGTCTGCGGTGTCCAGACGTGTTTCATGCGCAGCGCGGTTGTCGCTCCGGCGAACGCCAGATGAAAGAATGTGCGCGATCCCGTTCGAGCGCCCTCTTCCGCCCAGCCCAGCGTATTCGGCGGTAGGAAGTCGGTGATTTCGAAGGACGTCGTCCGGGGCCCAAACCTCACCAGCAAACGGGCTCCCTTACAGATGAGCGGAGCGCCGCCCACGCCGTAACAGCCGGGCAGCCAATCGGGGATTCTCCGGGGGTCCGCGAGCAGCGCGAAAACTCTGTCTACCGGGGCTGCGATGTCACCGGCGAGCACCGTCGATCTGGAGGGCATGGGGTAATATAGCGCCATGACAAACGGCAATCACGCACCCCTCGCGCTGAAACTCACCGCGGCCGTCTTGGTGGCGGCGGCGCTTACGCTCGGCCGCGAGTTTTTCATCCCGCTCGCGCTTGCGACGTGCTTTCACGCGCTGCTGCGTCCGGTCGTGCGCGCGCTCGAAGGGTGGCACCTTCCCGCGTGGCTCGGCGCGACGATCGTCGTCCTCGGCACGTTCGCCGTGATCATCGGCGCGATGTGGGCGCTGTCGGGACCTGTGGGGAATTTCATCAACCGCGCACCGGCGAGTATCGCCAAAGCGCGCGAAAAGATGCGATCCATGGGCAGGGGCTTCCAGAAAGTGAGCGACGCGGCCACGGGCAACGATGCGGGCGCAAATGCGACGGGGAAACCACCGACCCCCACCCCCACCCCTGCCGCTTCACCCCCCGTGCCCCCGC
>JBHEMG010000146.1:0-5362 GCA_046262715.1 Gemmatimonadales bacterium | reverse complement strand
GCGCGCGCGAATCGCGGCCGGGCGGCGGCTGACCGGTGCCTGTTGATCGTGGACGGCGTGCACGGATTCGCGAACCAGGACGTGGACATCGCGAGGCTCGGCGCCGACTTCTTCGCGTCGGGCACGCACAAATGGTTGTGTGGTCCGCGGGGCACCGGATTCCTCTGGGGAAAGACCGAGGCCTGGCCGGAGCTCCGTCCGACGGTGCCCGCGTTCGACCCGGACGGTATGGAGACCTGGGGCGCATGGATGGAGCGAAAGGAGCTCCCGCCGACGACGGCGGCCTTCGTGTCGCCCGGTGGATTCCAGGCCTATGAGCACATCATGGCGCTGCCGGCCGCCGTCGAGCTCCACCGGGCGATCGGACGCGATCAAATCGCGAAGCGGATCGCCGAGCTGAACGGGGCGTTTCGTGACGGGGCCGCGAAGATCCCGAAGCTCACGCTGCACACGCCGCGCGATCCGGCGCTGTCGGGCGGACTGTCATGCTTCGAGGTGAAGGGCCTCACCGGCGACCAGGTGACGGCGCGGTTCGCCCAGAAGAAGATTCGGACGAACGCGACGCCGTACAAGATCCCGTTGGCCCGAGTGTCGGCGGGGATGATGAATCGACCCGAGGACATCACGACCGTCCTGCGCGCGCTTCGAGAGATCTGAGTGAGCCAGCGCAGTCCAGGTCGCGCCATGACGGCGGGGCGAGTTCTGAAATCGCTGGCGAGGGTTCTTGTTGGCGTGTACGCCGTGATTGCGGTCTTTGGGTTCTTCTTCGCCGACCGGCTCATCTTCCGGCCGCACCCATCGTCGTATCAGGACACGGGCAACATCATCAAGCTGAGCTCAGGCGCTACAAGAATCTCCGCGGTCTATCTCCCCAACGAGGCGGCGCGCTACACGATTCTCTACAGCCACGGTAACGCCGAGGATATCGGCGATCTGCTGCCGATGCTCGAAACGATGCGGCGCAGCGGCTTCGCCGTCCTCGCCTACGACTACAAGGGGTACGGCACCAGCGGCGGGGCGTCGTCGGAGCGAAGCGCGTACGAGGACGAAGACGCGGCGTACGACTACCTCGTGACCAGTCGCCGGATTCCGGCACATCGCGTCATCGCGCTCGGACGCTCGTTGGGAGGGGCGATGGCGGTCGATCTTGCTCGGCGACGGCCCGTGGCCGCGCTGATCGTACAAAGCTCGTTCATCACCGCATTTCGCGCGATGACCGGTGTTCCGATCGTGCCGTTAGATGAATTCCGAAGTGACGACAAGATCGGACAGGTCCGTTGCCCGGTCCTGATCATCCACGGCACCGAGGATGCCGTGATTTCGTTGCGGCACGGACAGCGATTGTTCCGCGACGCGAACACTCCCAAGCGCTCATGGTGGGTCGCCGGAGCAGGGCATGACGATCTCCCTGACGTCGCCGGCGCTCGATACTTGAAAACCTTGCGGCAATTCGCCGATTCACTTGGCGGCCGGTGACAGAACCATCATCGATTCAAGAACTAGGGATGTCGGCGCCCGAGATCGCCGGTCGCGAGCTCTCCGTTGCGATCGAAACCATCCTCGTCGCGCTGGCGGCGACGACCGACTGACGATCGCTACGCCCGATCTTTCGGCTTGATCGGTGCCCGGGCGGCGAGGACGGTGATGTTGTCGGACCCGCCTCGATCGAGCGCCAGCTGCAACAGGTCTCGGCTCAGCTGCTCTGCACTCTGAACCGACTTGCACTGCGCCGCGATCTCGGAGTCCCTGACGTGCTTGGTGAGCCCGTCGCTGCAGAACAGGACTATGCATCCGCGCTCGCTCACGTCGACACGTGACACCACGGGGCTGGCGTCGTCCCCGCCGATCGCGCTGACGAGGACGTGACTCAGCGGCGACTTCTCCCGCTCGCCCTCTTTTATCACACCTTGATCCACCAGCGACTGGGCCAGCGTCTGGTCGCGTGTGATCTGTCGCAGCGCCCCGTGCGTGTAGATGTACGCGCGGCTATCTCCCACCTGCACGACGTAGAGCCACGGCCAGACGGCGATACCCAACGTCAGCGTCGTCGCCATCCGCCCCCGGTCGTTTGCCACGGACTCGGCGCGCACGGTGTCGTGCGCCTGAAGCGCCGCGGCCCGCAGTGCGTCGAGGAATTCCGCGTCGCGGGTGGCGCCGGCGGCGTGGTAACAACGGAAGCTCGACGACACGTACTGCGCGACGGTCTCAGTGGCCACGCGCGACGCTTCCTCGCCGCCGGCCGATCCACCGACGCCGTCCGCCGAGGAGCACCGTCCCGAGGCGGCTCCCCTTTAACGGCAGCTCCCGGTCCGCCGGCAGACTCGTGCCCAGCACGTGGATCTGCGGATGCACCGTCGCCAGGAGGAAGTGATCCTGGTTGTCCTTGCGGACCTTCCCGCGGTGGGTGATCCCGAACATGTCCAGCTCATCGTCCCGCGGTCGCTGTCCCGGCACGGTCAGGGAGACAGTCGATTGGTCGGGCGAAGCACGACGTGCCACGCGAGTGAATCTCACGAGTGGAATCGGTTTAGGTGGAGCGTGCGAACAGCTGCTCGTCTACAATACTACCGCGAAAACTGCCATCCCGTGTGTTCCGTGTTCCTCGGGAGCCAGGCCCCTATCTGACCGGCAAGCCGCTTGGCACTGACGCCGGGACGATGCCGCTCAAGTTCCTCGCCGAAGGATCAGTGAGCGACTTGAGAAAGGCCACGATCTGGCGCTGCTCGACGTCGGTCACGTGGATGCGGTTGCGGAGGCGGAGGTCGAGGTTCGCGAGCACGGCATTCATCGTCGCCTCGTCGCCGTGGTAGCTGGCGCGAAGCGCCGACGCGAGCTGGCTGACGTCGTAGTGCCGCTACGCCGATCGTGTGGCGGTGGCGAATCCAACCTCTACGAGCCGGTCGACGGCTGCCGCCGCCGAGCTGCGGCCGGTCATGTCTTTTGGGGCGCCAGTCCGACCGGGATTTCGCCGGTGGTCTCGCGCCGCTCCGGCAGCGAGCTGCGCTGCAAGAGACGGCGCCGGCTCCGCATACCGGCCGAGTCGATGAGCATGCGCCCCGCCCAGCGAAAGACGTTGAACTCCTGGATCAAGCCGCGCATGAGCCGCATGCGCGCCCGCTGCTCGCCGGGCGGCATCGTCAGCGCCATGTGGATGGCATTCGCGCACTGATCGGTGTCATACGGATTGACGACGATCGCCTCGGGTAACTCCCGCGCCGCCCCGGTGAACTGACTCAGGATCAGCACGCCGCGGTCGTCGTCGCGCGACGCCACGAACTCCTTGGCAACCAGATTCATCGTGGAGGCTGCTCACCACGCAGACATCGGCGGCACGGTAGTACTCGTAAGACCTGTTCGGGCTCGTGGTGACTCACCTTCAGGATGATCGGCGGGTATGCCGCGTGGGTGAACCGTCCGTTGGCGGTCCGCCAGCGCGTGGACACGCCCATCGTAGTGCTGGTACTCCTCGATGCTGGCGCGGGTGGGCGCCGCGATCTGAATGAAGGTGAAGCGGCCCAGCCATTCCGGGTGGGTTTCCATCAGCCGCTCGACGGCGCGGAATCGCTCCTCGACGCCCTTGGTGTAGTCGAGCCGGTCCACGCCGATGCCGATCGCGTGCGACTCGGGCAGGCCGTGCCGGGCGCGGACATCCGCTCGGCATTGGTCCGGGGGCTTGGCGACCAGGTTCGGCGCCGCGGGCCATTCGATCGAGATCGGGTAGCGCTTCACGGCGGTCGCTTCACCGCGGTAGGTCACGCTGAAGGTTTCGCGATCGACGCGTGCCTCGACGGTGCGGTCAACGGTGTCGACAAAGTTGTTGCAGTGGAACTGCGTGTGAAAACCGAGGATGCTGCTGCCGAGCAGGCCGTCGATCAGCTCCTGCCGCCAGGGGCAGATCGCGAATGCCTCGGGGTTCGGCCACGGGATGTGTCAGAAGGTGACGATCGTCGCCGCCGGCAACCGCTCACGGATCATCCGGGGCAGCAGCGCGAAGTGATAATCCTGGACGAGCACGATCGGGTCCGGTGTCACCGCTTCGTCGGCCACCGTGCGGGCGAACTTTGCGTTCACCTCGCGATACATCGTCCAGTCGGACGCGCGAAATGTCGGGCGCACGTGGGCGATATGGCAGAGCGGCCACAACCCCTCGTTGGCCAATCCATAGTAGTAGCCCTCTTCCTGCTCGCGAGTGAGCCAGACGCGGCGAATCTGGTACGCCGGATTGTCGAACGGCACCTGGACGTGATCGTGCGCGTCCACCACCTCGCGGTCGGCCGATCCGCTGCCGTGGGCGATCCACGTTCCCGAGCAGGCGCGCATGATCGGCTCGAGCGCCGTCACCACTCCGCTCGCCGGCCGCTGCACCGCGATGCCGTCGCCCTGATGGACGTGGATGTAGGGTTCGCGGTTGGACACGACGATCACTTCCTGGCCCCGCAGCTCGCCGTGGAGAATCCCGCGCAAGGTGTCGGGCGTCCACGCCAGCTGATCATCGAGCCGGGCGCGGTGCTCGGACTCGATGTCCCGGATCAGATCGCGTAGATCGCTGGCGATCGGCCGAAACTCGCGCCAGTCGGTGCGGTTGGTCGGGCGGATCAGGCCTTCGCCGCGGGGCAGGGCGCGCACGCCTTGCTGCCAGCCGCGCCAGCTGAGCTGCGCCGTGGCGACGGTCACCAGCGAGATCACCGCGCCGAGGCCGACGAAGAAGTAGAAGAGGTACTGTCGCGTCTCGGCGCTGCGGCGGCGGATGAAGCTCATGTCGTGGACGAGCACCAGGTCGCCCGCCGGCGCCGCGTCGGTGGTGAGCGGCTTGACGGCGACGTGGAGCGGTCCGTTCGGGCGTTCTATCACGTGACCGGACGGCCCGCCGAACCGATCGAGCGCGTCGCAGCGGAGGTCGGACGGCATGGACGCCGTGACCAGCGACTTGGCCGTCGGCGACGCGCAGTAGCCGATGGCGAAGAGTCGCTCGTCCTCGGTGATCTTGGCGAAGTACTGGAGGACCTTCGCACGATTGCCCGCGGCGATCAGTTCGCGCGCCGGCTCCTGCAGCGTATTGGTGATGAGGTTGGCGCGCATATCCAGATCGCGCACGAACCAGCGTTCGGTCAGCCGGTCGACGAGCGGCCGCACCCCGTATGCGATCAGGGCCAGCACCGCGACCAGCGGGAGAATGAAGCGAAGCGACAGGCGCACCACGGCAGGTTAGATCGTGCGCGCCCAACGTCAACCCCGTGCCGACTCCATCGAGCCCTCAGGTGGAACGCGGGCCGCCCCTCCAGCAATGCCGAGCCAGCGCAACAGGGGAGCCATCGTCAGCCCCTGCACGAGAAGCGTTAGCAGGACGACGCCCGTGGTCATC
>JBHEMG010000145.1:0-3493 GCA_046262715.1 Gemmatimonadales bacterium | reverse complement strand
GGCGACAAGGTGATCGGCACCAACCACACGCTGCCGACGCTCGGCGCCGCGCGCTACACGGGCGGCCTGTGGGTCGGCAAGTTCATGAAGACCTGCACCTACCAGGAGGTCACGCCGGAGGCGAGCGTGAAGATCGGCGAGTACTGCTCGCGCCTGTGCGCCGTCGAGCGCTTCTGGGGCCATAAGGAGCAGGCCGACCTGCGCCTGCGCCGCTACGGCGGCCAGAACGTGGGCTTGGGCGCGAAGAAAGAGACGACCCCGGCGAAATAAATGGTGACTGTCACCATTTAGTGGTGTCCCGCGACCGCTTCCGGCTCGACGGCCGCGTCGCTTTCATCACCGGCGCGGGCCGCGGCATCGGCCGCGCCTGCGCGCGAGCGCTCGCGGAGGCGGGCGCGGAAGTGTGGCTCGCCGCGCGCACGCGCGACGATCTCGAATCCGCCGCGGCGGAGGTCCGCGCCGATGGCGGCCGTGCGCACACCGTGGTGGTCGACGTCACCGTGCCCGATCAGCTGCGAAAGGCGGTCGCCGCGTTGCCCTCGCTCGACATCTTCGTGAATAACGCCGGCGCCAACATCCCGGAGCCCTTCGTCGACGTGACGGACGAGCACCTCGACCGGCTCCTCAACCTCAACGTGCGCGCCGCGTTCATCGCCGCGCAGGCGGCGGCTAGGAAGATGCTCGCCTCCTCCAATCGGGGGGAACGCGGAAGCGCGATCATCAACATGTCATCGCAAATGGGCCACGTCGGCGCCGTGAACCGCACCGTCTACTGCATGACCAAGCACGCGCTCGAGGGACTGACGAAGGCGATGGCGCTCGAGCTCGCGCCGCACGGCATCCGCGTGGTAAGCGTCGCGCCCACCTTTATCGAAACCCCCATGACGAGGCCGATGTTCGCCAAGCCCGAATTCGGCCAGTGGGTGCGCGATCGCATTCCCGCGGGACGCGTCGGCCAGCCGGAGGACGTCGCGGCGGCGGTGGTCTTCGCCGCCTCGCCCGCCGCGTCGCTCGTCACCGGCACGAGCCTCGTGATCGACGGCGGCTGGACCGCGCAATAAATCGGGGTCAGAGCCCAATTTAAATAGGGCTCTGACCCCGATTTCTAGAGGTGCGCGATGGAGGCGATCTCCACCAGGAACTCAGGCTTCACCAGATCCGCGCGGATGCAATAGCGCGCCGGCTGCGCGCTTGCGAAGTACTCGCGGTAGACCTCGTTCATCGCCGCGTAGTCCTTCAGGTCCTTGAGAAAAATGTGGTTGAAGGCGATGTCCTTGAGCGACCCGCCGGCCGCTTCCAGCACCGACTTGATCGACTCGATGACGAAGCGCGTCTGCGCCTTCACGTCGCCCGCGCCGACCGTCTTGCCCTCCTTGTCGATCGCGAGCGTGCCGGAGACGTAGACGACATTGCCCGCCTTCGCGCCCGGCGAATAGGGCGCGAGCGGTGGTGCGGATCCTTTTGGGATGATGGGCGTGTAGGGCATGCGCTCCTCCAGAAAGATGTCCAGAGAAATGGGGTGAGCTCACATTTTCTGCTGCGCGAGGAAGTCGAGCAGCGCTTTTTCGAACTGCTCGCGCACTGTCTCGGACGCGCAATGGCCCCCCGCGGCAAGGATTTCGAGCTTCGCGCCGGAAACCTTCTTCGCGAGCTCCTCGGAGAAGTACGCCGGCGTGATCGCGTCATCCTTCGCGCATAGGACCAGCGTCGGCGTCTTGATGCGGCCGATCTCCGCTGCGCGGTCGAACGCCACGATCGCGTCGATGCGGCTTGCGACGATCTCGACCGGCGGGAAGTGCTCGATGGTGAGCCGCTCTCGCTCATCCAGGAGCTGCTCATTCGCTCGGATCCACCACGGCGGATAAAGGAAGAGCGTCCCGCCGCGCACATAAGCCTCCTTGCCGACTTCGGTGAGAAGAGCCCGCCGCACTGCGAATAACTGGCGGAAGAAACGGTCCGCCTTGGGCCATGTCGCAAACAGCACCATGCTCTTCAGCCGCTGCGGCTCTTTGATCGCGAGCGTCTGCCCGATCGCACCACCCGTGGAATGACCGACGAGATGCGCGCGCTCGATCTTCAAGTGATCCATCAGCCGCACCACGTCGTCCGTCATCTGGTCGACGGAATACTTGATCAGCGAGCGCGAGCTCTGCCCGATGCCGCGATGGTCGTGCACGATCACGCGATACTTCGCCGCGAGCACCGGCAGGTTCGGCTTCCAGTACGCCGCGACGCCGCCGAGGCCCGAGACGAGCAGCAGCGGTTCTCCGCTCCCGTGCGATTCGTAATAGATCTCCGCGTCGCCGATATTTGCCGTGGGCATGACCACTCCTCAATTCCGATCCAGGGTCGTAATTCTGACCGCAATGTCGTGACTTCTCCCGACGCGACCGCGCGCTAACGCACTACGCGAGGCGCGGTTGACGGCCCATTGAGATAGCGAATCTGGGTACGCCGGCGGTACGGCGCTTGCACCCATGTGCGCATCGCCCGCATCCGCGGGCTCCTACAACACAGGAGGAAGCATATGAAGCTCGTACCCGCAACGCTCGCCGGCGCCGTCGCACTGGCGCTCGCGAATCTCGCCGGCGCACAGCCCAGCGTGATTGCCCCGCACTCGAACACCTACAACATCGACCAGCAGGGCGGGCAGAACTCCAACCAGATCGGCTCGGGCAACCAGTCGACGCAGGTGCAGGGTTCCGATAATCAAACTTCTGCGACCCAGGGCAGCGGCAACCAGACGACGCAGCAATCGGGCAGCACCAACCAGGCGACGCAGCAATCGGGGAGCAGCAATACTGCCTCGAGCGTCTACCAGCGCGGCGGCCAGAACCAAAGCGCCGTGGGCGCCGGTAACCAGCAGAACCAGCAATACGGCTCGGGCAACTCGAACACGCAGTACGGCTCGCGCACGACCAACCAGCACAACCGCCAGTACGGCGAGAACCAGTACAACCGCAGCGCCGCCTCCGGGGGAAGCTCTGAGGAGCGCCACGACAACGGCAAGCACAAGGGCTGGGACAAGAACAAAAACAAGAACAAGCACAAGAACCGCGGCCACGGCGACCGCGACAACGACTAAGCAACTTTGAGAAGTGGCCCCCGCGAAAGCGGGGGCCCAGCCTTCAGGCGAGAAAAATGGTGACTGTCACCATTTTTCCAGCTTCCGGATTGCCGCCCACACGCGCGGCGGGCTCGCCGGCATGTCGAAGTGATTGATGCCGAGTGGCCGCAGCGCATCGACGATCGCATTCATCACGGATGTCATCGCGCCGGCGCACCCCGCCTCGCCGCAGCCTTTCGCGCCGAGCGGATTCGTCGTCGCCGGCACCGGATGGCTCGCCCACTCGATCGACGTCTTGATGTCTTCCGCGCGCGGCAGCGCGTAGTCCATGAACGAGCCGGTGACGAGCTGTCCGGTCTCGTCGTAGCGCGCGTTCTCCATCAGGCACTGGCCGATGCCCTGCACCACGCCGCCGTGCACCTGGCC
>JBHEMG010000144.1:0-6011 GCA_046262715.1 Gemmatimonadales bacterium | reverse complement strand
CGCTTGAAGCTGTCGGCGCCCTTGCTCTTGACCTTCGGTTTACGAGGTGAGAGACGTTGTGGTAGACTTTCGTTTGTGAACATTTTTAATCTGCGCCGCAGCTTACGCGCGATTCGTTAGGCACATTCGCCACTATGCTCTTAGATTCGCTCCGTGCCCTATCAATTCGAGTGGGACGCCAAGAAGGCAGCAGCGAATCTCCGTAAGCATGGCGTGTCCTTCGATGAAGCGGTTACAGCGTTTAGCGATCGCCTCTCAATCCTCCTTCTCGATCCCGACCACTCGACTGGAGAAGAACGTTATCTTGTGATGGGACAGTCAACGCGCGGTCGCCTCTTGGTTGTGTCCTTCGTCGAGCGCCCGCCACGAACCCGAATCATCAGCGCAAGACTCGCTACCAGACGCGAGCGCCAAAACTATGAAGAAGGCCAAAGGTAAGCCGCCGGTACGAGAGCGGAATGAGGATACGATGCGCCCGGAGTATGACTTCTCGAAGGGCGTGCGTGGGGCCACCGCCGCGCGCTATCGAGAAGGCACGAACATCATCGTCCTCGATCCTGAGCTCATGGACGTGTTTCCGGATTCCGACGCGGTGAACGAGGCCCTTCGCGCGCTTGCGCCCGTGCTTCGTCGCCGTAAGCGCGTCTCGTGATTCTGCGGCGAAGCGCCTAACACGCGCGTGAAGCTGGCGGCGCCGTTCTTCTGCGGAGGCCATCCGGTTTGTGAACATTCCAGCGTTGCGCCGCAGCTTACGCGCATTTCGTTAGGCGGACCTGCCTTAACTCCGAGAAGGATGAAAACCGCATGACAAATGGCGCCCGACTCATCGCGCTCATTTCTGTTGGCGCGTGTCTGTCTCCTGCCGTCAGCAGCGGGCAGCGCGCACCGGGTCCAACGCTCGTTGGGACATGGCGCCTGGTAGAGCACTGGGATAAGGATTCTGCCGGCGCGATCTCACACGAATACGGGCCGCAGCCAATCGGGCTCTTCATTCACGATGTGACGGGGCATTTCTCCGTGCAGATCATGCGAACACCAGCCGCTCGAACGGTTCCGGTGCCCACGGACAGCGAGGCCGTTCGGGAGTTCTTTGAGGGCTATTACGCGGCGTTTGGCACGTTCACGATAGATACGGCGAAGGGCGAGAGTGTCTATCACGTGGAGGGTTCGACCGAGCCGGGGCTCAGTGGATCGGACGCGCGGCTGCCGTTCCGCATCTCGAGCGATTCTCTAATCATTGGCAACAGTCGAACGTGGCGGCGCGTCTGGTTACGAGTGCGGTAAACGGTGTCATCCCATGCGGGTCACGCGCCTGAAGCTGGCGGCGCGTTCCTTATATGGTAGTCTTCTATGTGTGAAATCTCTTAGTAGGGCGCCCCAGCGTAGGCGCGATTCGTTAGTGGCCCCATCGTGTCCCGATCGGTCCTTTCCTCCGGAGAAGCAACAATGCGACGACTGGGTCTGATTGCCGCTGCAATTGTTCTCACCGCCTTGATCAGTTCCGCAGCGAGAAATCGGGCCAAACCGGCATCCCCGAGCGCCGTTCTCGAGGCCTACGTACACGCGTGGAATCAGCACGATTCCGCCGCATTTGATACGCTCTTCGCGCCTGATGGCGTTCATGAAGACCTCGCACAAGGGTTCACTGGTCGGGGGAGTAGTGACGTAAAAGGTTTTCTCCGCGAGCTCCTCAAGGTGGAACCCGATTTCCGTTGGCAGCTTACATCGGTTTTTGAGAGAGGGCCGAACGTCGCTGGTGAATGGACATGGCGGGCCACCTACACCGGCCCCGGCCCAAGTGGACCGGTAACCGCACGCCCGATCAGTGGTCGCGGCGTATCGCTCGCGGTGATTGAGCGCGGCCGCATTAAGCGATTCACGGATTACTATGATGCAGTGAGTTTCTTCACTGTTCCGGCCGATTCTACGCATCACTAAGAGTGTTACGCGGCCGCCTAACACGCGCTTGAAGCGCCATCCGTTAGGCGGCACGTAGATGACCAAGCCCTCAGCTCGTGGGACAGGTGCGGGCTACCGTCTGATTGAAGCGTGCCCCTCGCGAGCGCCACAGCGGACCGTATCTTATCCCGCTCACTTCTTCGGGGAAATCCCATGAGAGTGCTCTCGCTCCTCGGCAGCGGCATCATGCTTGCCGGACTACCGGCCCTCGGCGCCGCGCAGATTCCGGCGGACTTCGTCCACAAGGCCCAGATGGGTGCACCAGCGGCAATCAGCGCCAATGCCACCATCGCCCATATCGACGTTGCGGGGAAGGCCGTGCATATCGTGCGCCAAGGCACCAACGGCTTCACCTGCACGCTTGCCCCGGACGAGTCTGCTGCACCTGTCTGCCTCGACGCGCCGGGTTGGCAGTTTCTCGTGGACGCGTTCACCGGCCAACCGAAGCCCACGAACACTGCTCCGGGGATTGGATTTATGGCGGCCGGTGGGATGCACTACGAGACGCCCGATGGCGAATCCGTCATGGTCCCGACCGCCAACACCAAGACGGTGCAGGAGCCCCCCCACTGGATGCTGATGTGGCCGATCGATCCCGTGACCAGCGGCCTCCCGACGAAGGCCACCGCGGCAACGTACATCATGTTTGCGGGGACGCCGTACGCGCACCTGATGATCTATCAGGATCCGAAGACGTTGAAGCAGTAGCCGCGTCAACCGCCGGAATGCCAATAATTACCGCGCCGAACAAGCACTTCGAGCTGCCAGCGGGGTGCCTATCCGAGGTGCGCTGCGGCGGGCACTGACTTGCGGGGCGACTCCGCCCGATAGCCCGGCCAGGGTGAGCCGGGACTATCGGACGACCGACCGCCAGATCCACGTCTGTTACTGTCCCGAGCTCTCCCCCAGGGCGACGAGCAGCGCGTCCAGCTGATCGAACGTCTCGCCCATTGCCTCGGCTGCTCCGGTGCCGGCAGCGTCGAGCGCTTCCTTCGAAGGATAGCGCTCGCGCAGGACCACCAGCGTCTTGCCGCCCTTTTCCTCGAAGGTCACCGTCGTGACAGACCCGCCCTCGCCCCCTTCTTCATTGGTCCACGCGAGGCGCGAATACGGCTTCACCTCGACATACGTGCCGAAAAACGCGGCAGGCTCGGGGCCACCATGGTCGAATATCAATCGGTACTTGCCTCCGACGCGGGGCTCCAGCTCGCAGGACAGCAGGGTCATTCCCATCGACTTGGGCACCCACCAACGCTGGAACAGCTCGGCCTTGGTAAATGCCTCGAATACGATGCGCGCCGGGCCGTTGACGGTCCGCGTGACAACCACCTCGCGGTCCGACGTCCGTTCCACCGTGGTGCGGTTCTTCACGGGGCCGGGCTTACTTTCGCTTCTTGCGTTCATCGCTCTTCTCCGTTCGTGTGAGTTCCTCGACAACCTTGTCCAACTCGTCGAAGCGTGCGTCCCAGCGCCGGCGGTACCGCTCGAGCCACGCCGTCTCTTCCTCCAATCGGCGCGGGCCCAGCTGGCACGTCCGCACGCGCCCGATCTTCTTCGTGGTGACGAGCCCCGCCTGCTCCAGCACGCGGACGTGCTTCTTCATGCCCGTGAGCGTCATGTGAAACTTCTCGGCAAGGTCCGTGATCGACGCGTCGGCTCGTCCGAGCTGCCCCAGCACGCCACGCCGGGTGGCGTCCGAGAGCGCGGCGAACGAAGTATCTAATCGGGGCGTTATATACTGAACCATATGGTTCAGTATATAACGCACGCGTTCGCGACATGCAAGGGGTGGCCTCGCAAACCGGGAGTAGGGCGGTTCGGACCTTAGAACGGACAGGTCCCCGGATCGGCTGCGTCAATCCGCAGCGTGGCGCCCTGCGGCGCCATGTACACGACGATGTTCTCGGCGGGCGCTGAGCTCTCGTTGCGCGCGATGTGGGGATGCGCGCCGACGTCGAGATACCCCTGCCCCGCGGTGCGAACCATCGGTGCGCAGGTCGGATCGTCGGACATGTAGAACGTCATCGTCCCCGAGACGACTTCGATGAATACGGGGCCGGGGTGCCGATGCCAGCCGCTCTGGCCACCGGGCTGAAAGACGATGCGCTGCACCGCAATATCCAGACTGGGCGTAGCCTTCACCTCCGCGTGCCAGTCGCCGGAAATACGCTTGACCTTGAACGTTTGGTCGGACGGATCAGCGAACGTCGCGCGGCTGAGTAAGGTCGACTGACTGCCCGACGACAGCGTGAAATTGGGAACGCCGACCGGAGCAGAAGCATCGGTGGTCGCCCGCTCACACCCGGCATAGAGAATGAATGTGAGCCCGCCCGCTAGCGCCGCGAGCGTGGCTTTGTTGCGTGAGACCGACATGTGCTGCCTCCTTGCGTGGGGATTCGTTTCACCGTAGCTCCACGGTTGCACGGGGCTGCACGTGAGTCGATGGCGCGCGCCTGACCTGTAGCAAGGCGCCGGCTTACCCAGTCAATGCTTGGAGGACAGCTGATTACAGCGGAGCCTGACCTCATCCGATTTGGCGTGTTCGCAGTCGACCTGCGCGCGGGTGAGCTGTTCAAGCAGGGACACAAGATCAGGATTCAGCAGCAGCCGTTTCGCATCCTGGCGCTGCTGCTCGAGAACCCCGGCCAGGTCGTGACGCGCGAGGAGCTGCGCCAGGCGATCTGGCCCGCCGGCACGTTCGTGGAATTCGACGTCGGGCTCGACGCGGCGATTCACAAGCTCCGCACCGCCCTCGGCGACTCCGCCGAGAATCCGCGCGTGATCGAGACGCTGCCGCGACGGGGTTATCGCCTCATCGTGCCCGTCGATCGCGCGGCGCCGCCGAAAACCCCTCGCCGCAGCGCCGCGATCATCGCGGCTGCGCTCGCTGTCGTGGCGGCCGTCTTCCTGTGGCATCCCTGGAGTCGTCACGCCGCGAACAGCGTCGCCGTGTTGTTTATGGCGCGCGACAGCGCGGACGCCTATCTCGCCGACGGTCTGACCGAGGACGTCACGAGCCTGCTCGGCAGCGTGGCGAGCCTGCAGGTGAAGGCGCCGGGCGTGGTGCGGCGCGCGCAGCGCGGGTCGCCCGATGACGCGCCGGCAATCGCCCGTGCGCTCGATGTGCAGTACCTGCTCGACGGCAATGTGCGGCGCGTCGGCGCACGCGTGCGCGTGTCGATCCGTTTGGTGACGGGGGCGACGGCGAACGCGGCATGGGGCGACGTGTTCGATCGGCAACCGGAAGAGCTGCTCGTGTTGCCGTCGGAGATCGCGCGAGCGGTGGCGCAGCACGTCGGTGGGCCGGCGCCCTCGCCGGAGGCACTCGCGGTCGCCGCGGCGCGGACGCAGAGTCCTGCGGCCTACGACCATTATCTGCGCGGCAACTTCTTTCTGGCGCGACGCTCACCGGATCAAACCGCGCTGGCCATCGCGGAGTACCGCGAAGCCGAGCGCCTCGATTCGGGGTTTGCGGCGGCGATCGGGCGAGCGGCGTATGCGCATGCGATCGCGCGCGGCAACTACTACCCGCTGCCTGGCGTGCCGATCGAGAGTCTGGCAGTGCGCGGGCTCGCGATCGCCAACCGGGCGCTGCGCCGCGACTCGACGTCCTCCGAGGCCTGGATGGCGCGCGGTTACCTCCTCGCCTTCGCGCGGCCCCGCACCATGGACGGGGCGCTGCAGGCGTTCCAGCGCTCGATCGCGCTCGACCCCAAGAACGCCGAGGCGCACCATCAATACGGCGCGGTCCTCGGCTGGCTCGGCCGC
The DNA here is from genome assembly GCA_046262715.1 of Gemmatimonadales bacterium. GTDB lineage: Bacteria > Gemmatimonadota > Gemmatimonadetes > Gemmatimonadales > GWC2-71-9 > 20CM-2-65-7. The sequence goes on along the minus strand of JBHEMG010000144.1, from coordinate 284 downwards.
AACGGCGAGGCCGACCGCGAGCTGCACCTGGCGCTCGCGCTCGATCCGGGGCGCGCCATCTCGTTCAGCGACCTGGCCGCGTGGTCGCACGTGCGTGACACCGCGCTGGCCGTTGCGCTGATGGACAGCGCCGTCGCGCTCGACCCTGCCTCGGCATTCTCACGCCGCTGGCGGGCGTTGGCCCGTCTCTCGGCAGGCGACGTGCACGGAGCGCAGGAGGATGCAGAGCTGGCCAACCGACTGCAGCCCGGGGATATCGTGATGGAAAGCGTGCTCGCCACCGT
>JBHEMG010000143.1:0-4545 GCA_046262715.1 Gemmatimonadales bacterium | reverse complement strand
CGCTGCCGTCGTCGATCATCACCTCTCGCGTTACGATGAACGTCCGTCGTGGATGCCGAACATCGGGTGTGGGGTATACGGAGCTTGTACGTCGCGGACGCGAGCGTCTTCCCCACGTCGTCCGGCGTCAATCCGATGCTGACGGTGATGGCCATCGCGCATCGAGCGGCCGGCGTCATCGCCGCACACCTGTCATGAGGAATACCGCATGGTCGCATTGATTGCCATCATCGCGCTTGCCACCCAGCAGGCGGTCGCCGATTCCTCCCCGTTCCGCGCGCTCGCGCTGCCACCGGCAAAGCCATCGCGCAGCGCCTCGGGTGCCCCAGGACCGCGCTACTGGCAGCAGCGGGCTGACTACACGTTGCAGGCGACGCTCGACACCGCGACGAACGTGCTGCGCGGGACGGGAAAGATTTATTACGTCAACCGCTCCGCCGAGCCCCTTTCCTTTGTATGGGTGCAGCTCGATCAAAACCTGTTTGCGCCCGGCTCGACCGCCGGCGCGCTGAACCAGCCACCCCTGCTGTTCGCGGGCGGTGTGGTATTCGACTTCAGTGCGAAGGGATTCGTCGGCGGCATCACCGTCGATCGGTTCGCGTCGGCGGGCCGCCAGCTCGAGACCAAAGTCCTCGGCACCATGATGCGTGTCGAGCTCCCGCGGCCACTCGCGCCCGATCTCAGCATCACCTTTGATATCGCCTGGCACTTTCCGATTCCGCCCTATGGGGGCGGCCGCATGGGGCGCGTGGGGTCGCGGTTTTACGAGCTGGGCCAGTGGTATCCGCGCATGGCCGTCTATGACGACGTGCGGGGCTGGAACACCCTGCCCTACCTCGGCGCGGGCGAGTTCTATCTGGAGTTCGGCGATTTCGACGTGAGCCTGACCGTCCCGGCGGGTTTCGTGGTAACGGCCACCGGCGCGCTCGCCAATCCCACCGTCATTCGCACGCCACAGGAGCGCGCCCGCCTGGCGCGCGCCTTTACGTCGACGGAGATCGTCCCGATCATCACGCGCCAGGAGGCGATCATCAACGCGACACAGCGCGTGCCCGGCACTCGGACCTGGCGGTTTACCGCAAGCGGCGTGCGTGACTTCGCCTGGGCCGCGGGCACGGGGCTGCGTTGGGACGCGAGCACCTGGGACGGCATTCTGATTCAGACCTTTTATCATCCCGATGCAACGCCTTGGGAAGACGCGAACGCGATGGTGCGCTTTGCGCTGAAGCATTTTTCGGGCAAGCTGGGGCAGTATCCCTGGCCGCAACTGTCCGCCGTCGAGGGACTGATCGAAGGGATGGAGTACCCGATGGTGATCTACTGTCCCTCGCTGGACAAACGCGAGGATCAGTATTGGGTCCTCATGCACGAGCTCGGCCACGAATGGTTCCCGATGCAGGTCGGCTCCGACGAACGCCGCTATCCATGGATGGATGAGGGATTCAATACCTTCGCCGACTACGACGCCGCGGAGGCATTCTTCAAGGGTACGGCGTACGGCGATACGGTCCGTCGCGAGCTGTTGACCGCGTACGCGGCGACGGCGGTTCCCGGCAGCGAGCAGCCGATGATCACCAAACCCGACGAGGTGCGGCAGCTGTACTGGACCGCCTACCAGAAGCCCGCGCTCATGCTCACGATCCTGCGCGAGAGCGTGCTCGGCCGTGCGGAATTTGACGCGGCCTTCCGCGAATACGCGCGACGCTGGAAGGGCAAACATCCGCAGCCCGCCGACTTTTTCCGCACCATGAGCAACGTCACGGGACGGGATCTCGATTGGTTCTGGCGCAGCTGGATCTATACCACGGCGCGACTGGATCAAGCGGTCGATTCGGTCCGCGCCGTGGATGACAGCACGTTCCTCTATTTATCGAGCCGCGGGCAGATGGTGCTGCCGGTGACGCTGGAGCTGCGCTACGCCGATGGGACCACCGAAACGCGCAACTTGCCGGTCGAGATGTGGAATTTGGGGAGTCGTTACACCTATCGGTTGGCCACACCCAAACGGCTCGCGAGCGTGGTAATCGACCCGCAGCGGATGTATCCGGACATTGCGCGTGACAACAACGACTGGAAGCGCTAGTGCATCCCGGTGCCGGCGAACTGCTTGACGAGATCGCCGAGCACCGCTTTCGCGTCACCGAATAACATCCACGTGTTGTCCAGGACGTACAGCTCGTTGTCGATGCCGGCGAACCCCGGATTTTTGCTGCGCTTCACCGCCAGCACCGTCTTCGCCTTGTCGGCATCGATGATCGGCATGCCGTAGATCGGCGTGCTCTTCGCGTAACGCGCGGCGGGATTCACCACGTCGTTGGCGCCGAGGACGAGCGCCACGTCCGTCTGCGGCATCTCCGGATTGATCTCATCCATCTCGACGAGCGCCGAGTAAGGAATGTTTGCTTCGGCGAGCAGCACGTTCATGTGTCCCGGCATGCGGCCCGCCACCGGATGAATCGCGAACTTCACCGTCACGCCGCGCTTGGTGAGCGCGTCGAACAGCTCCCGCACCTTGTGCTGGGCCTGCGCGACTGCCATGCCGTAGCCCGGGATGATCACGACGTTGCGCGCCTGCTCCAGCAGCTGAGCCGCCCCTTCGACCGTTTCCTGCTTCCAGGCCTTCGCTTCCCCCTTTACCGCGGGCGGCTGGGCCTTACCAAACGCGCCGAACAAGACGTTCGTGAACGAGCGGTTCATGGCGCGGCACATGATGACCGACAGAATGAGGCCGCTCGAGCCGTCCAGCGCGCCGGCGGTCACAAGGAGTTTGCTGTTCAGGACGAATCCCATCGCCACGGCGGCGAGGCCCGCATACGCGTTTAGGATCGAGATGACCGTCGGCATGTCGGCACCGCCGATGGGAATGATGAGCAGCACGCCGAACACGAGTGCCAGCGCCCCGATGGCGATGAACGCCTTCCCACCCCACGCGGCGTCGGGATGCAGCACCAGCGCGACCCCGAGGCCGACCGCCAGCGCGAACACACCAAGATTGACGACATTCTGGCCCGGGTACGTGACCGGCCGCTGCGGAATCCATTTGACTTCCTGCAGCTTCCCGGCGGCCATGAGACTTCCGGTAAACGTCAGATAGCCGAGGATCACCTCGACGACGAGCGCGCTCATCCGAAACGGAGTGAGTTGTGCACTGCTCTCGCCCAACCACAGGAAGTATTCGGCCGTGCCGACCAGGCCGGCGGCCAGCCCGCCGAACGCGTGCGACAACGCCGTCCGCTGGGGGACGGCGGTGAGCGGCACGCGCGACAGTGGAATGCCAACCGCGAAGCCGAGCACGATGGCGCCGACGATCCAGCCGTGATGCAGGATCTGGGGCTGGATCCACGTGGCGAGCACGGCGACCGTCATCCCGATCACGCCCGCGGTGACACCGCGACGCGCCGTCTTGGGATCATTCATCCAGTACAGCGCGAAAATGAACAACGCCGTCGCGAGAACAGCCGACAGCTCGCTGATGATGTGGATCACTGTTTCTTGAACATCTTGAGCATGCGATCAGTGATCATGAATCCGCTCACGATGTTCGTCATCGAGGCGAACAGCGCGACGGCCCCAAGGATGCGGATCACGAGCGGATTGTCGGCGCCGGCAACGACGATCGAGCCCACGACGGCGATCGCCGAGATGGCATTGGTGAGCGACATCAGCGGCGTGTAGAGCAATCGCGACACGCGCCGGATCACTCCCATCCCGATGAACGTCGCCAGCACGAAGACGAACAGCATTGATCCGAAATCGGTCATTTGCGTACCTCGCCCGCGTGTGTGACGCAGGTGTCACGGATGATCTGATCCTCGAAATCGAGGCGCAGCGCCCCCTCCTGCACCACGTGTCCGAGAAATGCCGAGATGTTCTTGGCATACATCTGACTCGCGTGCAGCGGCAGCGTGCTGGGGAGATTCAGGGGGCCGAGGATGGCCACCCCATTGCGCGCGATGTCCGCGCCGGCTTCAGTCAGCTCGCAGTTCCCACCCGTTTCGGCCGCGAGATCGACGATGACTGAACCGGGCTTCATCCCAGCGACGGCAGCCGCGGTGATCAGCGTCGGGGCTTTCTTCCCGGGGATGGCCGCCGTCGAAATGACGATGTCGGCGTCCTTCACGGCGGCCGCGAGAAAGGCGAGCTCTTTGCGGTGCGTCGCTTCGGACAGCTCCTTCGCGTATCCGCCCGCCGTCTCGGCGTGCTCCTCGATCGCCATTTCGAGGAATACGGCGCCCAGACTTTGCACTTGCTCCTTCACGGCCGGGCGCACGTCGAAGGCGGATACGATGGCGCCCAGTCTCCGGGCCGTCGCGATCGCCTGCAGGCCGGCGACCCCCGCGCCCAGCACCAGGACGCGTGCCGCAGGCAGCGTCCCGGCGGCGGTGACGAGCATCGGCAACAGCCGCCCCGTCGCGGACGCGGCGAGCAGCACGGCCTTGTAGCCGGCGACGGTGGCTTGCGAGGACAGGACGTCCATCCCCTGGGCGCGTGTGATCCGGGGCAGCAACACCAAGCTGAACGCGGTGAGTCTACGCTGTGCGAGCT
>JBHEMG010000142.1:0-4619 GCA_046262715.1 Gemmatimonadales bacterium | reverse complement strand
CGCAGCGATAGCAGCGCCGCACCGCGTGCTGGTGCTGCTCGACCTTGACCAGCAGTCCGTCTTTCTCGAGCTGCTTCACCAGCTTCTTTCTGGCGTCAAAGCGATCGAGACCGCGCAGCTCCGCCGGTACGCGCGGGGAATCGGCCATGTGCGCGTCTTCGGTGAGGATCAGCGGCTTCTCTTCATTGGGCCACGTACGATTCGCGATTTCGAAATCGTTCGCGTCATGGGCAGGAGTGACCTTCAGCATACCCGTGCCGAACGTCTGCTCCACCGCCTCGTCCGTCGCAATCGGGATGGCGAGACCTGACAGCGGGATCTTCACCCGCTTGCCCTTGAGGTTCGTGTAGCGACTGTCTTTGGGATTGAACACGAGGCCGATGTCGCCGAACATCGTCTCGGGCCTGGTCGTGGCAACCGTTACCGACCCGGAGCCGTCCTCGAGCGGATACCGGATGTGGTAGAGGTTGCCCTGCGTCTCGTGGTGCTCCGCTTCTTCGTCTGAAAGGGCGGTGAGGCAATGCGGGCACCAATGGATTACGCGATGACCGCGGTAGATCAGCTTTTCTTCCCACAGGCGCACGAACACTTCGCGCACCGCCGCGCTGTATTCGGCGTCGAGCGTGAAGCGCTGGCGGCTCCAGTCGGCGGAGCAGCCGATCTGCTTGAGCTGTTCGATGATCGTGGTCCCGGTCTTGCGCACGAACTCCCACACCCGCGCCACGAACGCCTCGCGCCCCAGGTCAAACCGCGTCTTCCCCTCCGCGGCGAGTCGCTTTTCGACCACGTTTTGAGTGGCGATGCCGGCGTGGTCGGTCCCTGGCAGCCACTCGGCGGCGCGGCCCCGCATCCGCTCGAAGCGGATCAGCACGTCCTGGATGACGTTGTTGAGTGCGTGGCCCACGTGTAGCACGTCGGTGACGTTCGGCGGGGGGATGACGATGACGTAGGGGTTCCCGGCAGACCGCGGCTGAAACACCCCCGCCTCGAGCCAACGCTTGTAGATGGCGGGTTCTACGGGCCGCGGATCGTATGCCATTCCTTAATATAGAAGGCGCCACTAGAATATCGTCCAATGACGCTCCCGCAATCATCGCCATCCGAGGACTCGCTGCCGGCCAGCCGAGTCGTGCGTTGGGTACTGCTCGCCGGCGTCATTCTGTTTTCGGTGGGACTGTACTTCCGATTCGGGCTCGGCGTGCCGCCGATGGGAACCGTTGTTCCGCCATCCGCCACCACGCCCACGCCGTAGTCATGCCTCCTTCCGAGATGCAGGTCGTTCTGCCGGATGGGAGCACGAAGACCCTGCCGGCCGGCGCGACGGGCGCCGAGCTTGCCAAGGCGATTGGTCCCGGCCTCGCCAAGGCGGCGCTCGCTATCCGCGTCAACGGCGAAGTGCGCGATCTGCAGCGCCCGCTCGAGGACGGTGCCACCGTCTCGATCCTCACCAACAAGGACCCGCAGGCGCTCGATGTGCTGCGCCATTCCTCGGCGCACGCCTTGGCGACGGCGGTGCGGCAGCTCTTTCCCAAAGCGCAGATCGGCTTCGGCCCGCCGATCGAGGACGGCTTTTACTACGACTTCGATATCGGGCGGCCGTTTACGCCGGAAGACATCGCGACGATCGAGCAGAAGATGGCCGAGGTGGCGAAGGCCGATTACGTCTTCACGCGCGAAGAGGTGAGCAGAGAAGAGGCAAAACGGAGATTTAAGGATGACCCGCTCAAGCTCGAGCGCATCGACGATTTGAAAGAAGGCGAAGTCATCTCCGTGTACACCGATGGCCCCTTCGTCGATTTGTGCCGTGGGCCGCATGTGCCGAGCACGGGGAAGATCCAGTATTTCAAACTGCTGCACGCCGCCGGCGCGTATTGGCGCGGCGACGAGCGCCGTCAGATGCTGCAGCGCATTTACGGCACGGCGTGGTTCTCCAAGCAGGATCTCGAGCAGTACGTCACGCGCCTCGAGGAGGCGCGCAAGCGCGACCATCGGAAGGTGGGGCGCGAGCTCGATCTATTCATGTTCCATCATTGGGCGCCCGGCGTGCCGTTCTGGACCGCGCGCGGCACCGTGATGATCAGGGAGCTGAACGAGTACTTGCGCGAGCTGATGCGCGACGGCTACCAGGAGGTCAAGACGCCCTTGATGTACAACAAGGGGCTGTGGGAGCAGTCGGGGCATTGGGGGAAATACCAGGAGAACATGTTCCTGGTGCTCAACAACGAAACAGGCGAGCACGACTTTTCCTTGAAGCCGATGAACTGCCCTTCGCACTACCTGCTGTATTCGTCCGCGAAGCACTCCTATCGCGAGCTGCCGCTGCGCCTCGCGACATTCGACATGCTGCACCGCAATGAGGTGTCGGGCGCGCTGGCGGGGCTCACCCGCGTGCGGCAGTTCCAGCAGGACGACTGTCACATCTTTCTGATGGAGCAGCAGATTCCGCAGGAGGTGAAGCGGCTCGCCGACTTCATCATCGGCTTCTACAAAACATTCGACCTTACGGCGGAGCTGCGCTTCTGCACGCGTCCCGCCGTTCGTGTCGGTGATGACGCGATGTGGGACCGCGCCGAGGCCGCGCTCAAAGCGGCGCTCGAAGCGACGGGATTGCCGTACGACACCTTCCCGGGGGACGGTGCGTTCTACGGGCCGAAGATCGACTTCCACGTCGCCGACTCGATCGGCCGGACGTGGCAGCTCGGCACGATCCAGCTCGATTACGCCGCGCCCGACCGCTTCAACCTGATCTACGTCGGCGAAGACAACGCCGAGCACCGCCCCGTGGTGATTCACCGCGCCGTGTGCGGCTCGTTCGAGCGGTTCATGGGGATCCTGATCGAGCATTTTGCCGGCGCGTTTCCGCTGTGGCTGTCGCCCGAGCAGGTGCGCGTGCTGCCCATTGCCGAAGGACAGCTCGCGGCCGCGCGCACGGTGCATGAAACACTACGCCAGTCGGGGATCCGCTCCCACCTGGACGAGCGCTCGGATACGCTGAACTACAAGATCCGCGACGCCGAGACGCACAAAGTGCCGTACATGGCGGTCGTGGGGCAGCGGGAGGCGGAGGCTGGCTCGGTCGCCGTGCGTGCGCGCGGGGCAGGGACGAAGCAGACGGTGCTCCCGCTCGATGAGTTTGTGGCGAAGATTCGGGAAGAGGTTTCGTCCAGAAGCCTGAAGCCGTTAATATGAATCATTGCGGATTTCGGATTTCGGATTGCGGATTTGACGCCTGCAGTTTCAATCCGCAATCCGCAATCGGCAATCCGCAATAGAACCGGAACTCTATGACCGACACCACGACGCCCGTAATTCTCTCGGCCTGCCGCACCCCCATCGGCCGGTACCTCGGTGGCTTATCGTCAGTGCCCGGGCCGAGGCTCGGCGCGCTGGTGATTCGGGAAGCGATGCGCCGCGCCGCGGTGCCCGACAACGAAGTCGACGAAGTGATCATGGGCAACGTGCTTCAGGGCGGTGAAGGACAAGCGCCCGCGCGACAGGCGGCGATCCATGCGGGGCTGCCCGGGACGATCCCGGCGATGACGATCAACAAAGTCTGCGGCTCGGGGCTCAAGGCGGTGATGCTCGCGGCGCAGGCGATCAAGGCGGGCGACGCGCAGTGCGTCGTGGCGGGCGGCTTCGAGTCGATGTCGAACGCGCCGCACTACGTCTACGGCATGCGCGGCGGCATCAAGGTCGGCAACGCGGTGCTCGTCGACGGCATGATCCGCGACGGCTTGTGGGACTCCTTCTCCAACACGCACATGGGCAACCTCGCCGAGTACACGGCGAAGAAGGCGGGCGTGACGCGCGCCGAGCAGGACGAATTCGCGCTCAAGAGCCACCAGAAGGCGGTGAAGGCGATGGAGGCGTGCTTCTTCAAGGCCGAGACGGTGCCGGTCGAGATTCCGGGCAAGAAGGGCATCACGGTCATCGAGAAGGACAAGGGGCCCCGCAAGGACACGACACTGGAAGCGCTCGCGGCGCTGAAGCCGTCGTTTCAGGAAGGCGGTTCGGTGACCGCGGGCAACGCGCCGAGTCTGAATGACGGCGCGAGCGCACTGGTCGTGACCTCGCTCGCGTTCGCGAAGGCGCACGGACTGCAGGCGATGGCAACAATCACGGGCTATGCGGGCGGCGGCGGTGAGCCGAGGGATCTGTTCTTCGCGCCTATCGTCGCGGTGCAGAACCTGATGAAGAAGACGGGCGCGACGATCGCCGACTACGATCTCATCGAAGCAAACGAAGCATTCGCCGTCCAGGCGCTGGCCGACGGCAAAGCGCTCGGCTGGGACTGGGCGCGCGTGAACGTGCACGGCGGCGCGGTGGCGCTCGGCCATCCGATCGGCGCGTCGGGCGCGCGCGTGCTGACGACGTTGCTGTACGCACTCAAGCAGTATGGCAAGCACACCGGCCTCGCCACACTCTGTCTCGGTGGCGGCAACGCAGTCGCTCTCTCCGTGGAGATGCTCTAGTGGAATCCTCATTGGTCATTGGACGTTCTACATTGGGCGTTCGACTTGGCGCGGTTGTTTTAGGAGCGGTTCTTGTCGCGCTCGCGGCGCAAGTCGCCGTTCCGTTGCCCGGCACTCCGGTGCCGATGACACTGCAGCCGATGGCGG
>JBHEMG010000141.1:0-11928 GCA_046262715.1 Gemmatimonadales bacterium | reverse complement strand
CCGGGCGGACATCTATAGCCTGGCGAAGATCGCGTACTACATGCTCACGGGGAGGCACCCGCACGAGGGCCGAACTCCACGGGAGCTGTTCCAGCAGCTCCTGAGCGGCAAGTCCGCATCGCTCTCGGAGGTAAGTGATCGCAAGTTCCCACGCGGCCTCGAGTCGGCGGTGATGAAAGGATTGGCGCGCCATCCGGCGGACCGTCAGCCCACCGTCACCGCGTTCGCCGAGGAGCTCGAGGCCGGCCTGGGGGAAATGAAAGACGAGCCGAAATCGCGCGGCTGGTTTGGCGCATTAAAGAACATCGTCGGCAAGCGGAACAGTGAATAGTAGTAGCGACTACTACTACCTAAGAGATACGCTCAAGGACCTGTTGCTGGCCCGATCGGTGCGCCGTGGCGATTTCTTGCTCGCCTCCGGTAAGCGATCGTCCTTCTATATCGATGCGCGCCTTACCACCATGTCCGGCGACGGGCTGGCCGTCATCGGAGGACTCGGATTGGACCGAATGGGGGCGCGCGGCTGGCTGCCTCGCGCCGTCGGCGGTCTCACCCTCGGGGCCGACCCCGTGGCCTATGCCCTTGCGTTGACCGCCCGGCGCCGGGGACAGCTTCTGGACGCCTTTACCGTCCGCAAGCAGCCGAAAGACCACGGGACAGGCAAGCGCATCGAAGGGTGCTTTCAGCCCGGCTACCCGGTGATGATCGTGGAAGACGTCCTCACGACTGGTAGCTCCGCGCGTGAGGCGATCAGCGCCGTCGAAAAAGAAGGAGGCCACATCCTCGGCGTAATGGCCGTCGTGGATCGGGAGGAAGGCGGGCGTGAGGCAATCGAGCGCACCGGCTATCTCGTCGAGGCATTCGTGACTGCGCGGGATCTCGGCCTGTGAGCCGTCTTTCCTTTGCGGCGCGCGCGCGTGGCTGGCACGACGACGCCACGGCGCTCGAGCAGCGCTTCAAGGATCTGGAGACGTTCGACCGCAGCCATCGGCGTCGCTGGGCAATCGCCATCGCGCTGCTCGGCCTGGGCGTGCTGGGCAAACTGGGCGGGATGATCGATACCCGCCTCGGCTCCGTCGTGCTGGTTGCAGGCGGTGCGGCGGTCGTTAATGCCGTCGTCGGCATAATCAACGAGCGCGGCTGGTATCGCTGGTGGTTCATCTATATGCTGCCGCTGCTCGACGTCGTTCTCGTCAATGTCCTCGTGGTCTGGTTCGGCCACGGCGGCGTGGTCGCGGCACTCTTCATCGCCATTCTGCCGTACGCGTTCGACCAGGGACAGGCCGTAGGCGACTTCCTCGTACTCGTCGGCTCGATAGGGTACCTGCTCGCGGCATGGGCACACGGGCAGCTTTATGCGGGGGCCACCGGACTCGACGCGACCGCGTTTCTCGAGACGGGCGTGTTCATCATCGTCGCGATGGCCCTCAAGCGCATTCCCGCGACACTGATCCAGCGCATCCGGCGCGCGCGCAGCGTCATGGGCGAAGCCGAGCAGGGGTTTCTCGCGGTGCGCGCGGCCGCCGCAGAAGCCGATGAGCTCGGGTTTCTGGAGAAGAGCTTCAACCGCATGCTGGAGGAAATCGGCGCGACGATCGCATCGGTGCAGCGTGAAGCTGATGAAGTCGCGGCGTTCGCTGAGGAGCTCGCCGCCGCTGCGCAGCAGCTGCACGCGACGACCGAATCGCTCACGCAGACCTCACAGCAACTGGCCGGCGATCTCGATCATCAGCGTGGGCTCGCCGATGGCGCGCGCGGTGAAAGCGCCAGGGCCGCCGACCAGGCCGAATCGCTGCGCGGGCGCGCCGAGTTGATGCAAGTCGACGCTTCCCGACTCGTCAGCACCGCCGAGCGTGGCCGTGAGCGCGTCGCGCGCGCGAGCGGTACGCTGCGCGCGGTGGGTGAGGAAGTGCGCGCGACGGCCGCGACGGTCGCCGGCCTGTCGGGGATGTCGGAGCGCATCGGTGTATTCGCCCAGACCATCGCGCGCATCGCGCGTCAAACACACCTGCTCGCGCTCAACGCGGCAATCGAGGCGGCGCGTGCCGAGGAGCACGGCGAAGGATTTGCGGTCGTGGCCGACGAGGTGCGCTCACTTGCCGCCGAGGCAGGGAAGTCCGCCCGGGAGGTCGCCGAGCTGGTGAGCGATTTGCGGACGGGGATCGACGCCGCGGCGCGCGCAATGCAGTCGGGCGAAACGAAGGTCCGCGATATCGGCGCCGTGGCCGCGGAAGCCGATAGCGCATTACAGGAGCTTCATCAGGGCGTGCAGCTCATGGGTGATCTGGTAAACGCGACAGCCGAGGTGTCTCGCAGTCAGGCGCACCGCCTGGCCGAGCTTGCAGCGTCGCTACAGCAAGTCGCCAGTATCTCGACAGCGTCCTCGAACAGCGCCAACAGCACGGCAGCGGCCACCGAGGCGCAGATCACCTCGATGGGAGAGCTGACTGCCACGTCGCAGCAGCTCGCACAGCTGGCCGAGCGCCTGCGCGGCGGCATCGCGCGATTCTCCATGCTTCGCCGGGATCAGGCGACGCTCGATCATCAGGTGCGTCCCGCCGCCGACTGATATTCACCCGCCGGAAAGGCCGCTGCGGCGCTTGGGCCTTGGTCCCACGACCCCGCATTGAAGGGGTGAAACGCTCGCAGGGCCTCCCGGTACGGGGTGATGAGAAGATCGATGTAGCGTGCCAACGCCACGTCAAACGGAAAGCGACGACGGAATTCACCCGCGGTCACGCCGAGCACCGCCCGCAAGTGCCGGCCAAAACTTTGCGGCGATGAGTAGTCCATCCGGTACGCCACGTCCGACACCGCCAGTCCAGGGTTCTGGAACAAGAACGCGGCGTGCAGCAGTCGCATCCCGGCGAGATAACTCTTGGGCGACGGGATTCCCGCACGATGGAATCGCGACATCAGTGTGCTGGGCCGTACGCGCAGATGCCGCGCCAGTCCGCGTACCGTGCTGAGGGCTGGGGCGAGCCGCGCGACGGCTTCGAAGAACAGACGCGTCTCCTCCGAGGCGTGGCCGAGCGCCGGTACGAGACGCGCGAGCACCTGCGCCGCCACGGGCGAGGCGGGATGCCCGACGATGTCGCGCAAGCGCCGCCAGCCGTCCGGCTCCGTGCAATCGACGGCGTTGCGCACCCCCGTGGCGCCGAGTCGCAGCAGCGTCTCCGTGGATTCGCGATCGTGACGGGACACGAGCGCCACCGCCGGGATCGCTGGAAACTCCCGTACGAAGCGCGCCACACCCGGCAGCGCCTCGCCGCCGCAGCGATGCACGGAAATGACCATCGCGTCCACGCGGCGACGGCGCGCGACGTATAACGCTTCCCGCAGCGATTCGGCGTGCAGGGTATCGAAGCAGCCGTCTCCCGCAGCATCGATGCGGGAGCGTTCCGGAGGCGGAAGAACTGTGCATACCGTGACCATGCGCCATCATGGTAATCAGGCTCTTTCAACTCCCGATCACCCCATCTGCATTCCCACGGCCTGCGCCGTTGCAGCGAGTTTTTCGGCAGACCGTGTTGCGGCGAGATGTGACGCGTCTACATGCCCAGACTCCTTGTGAACGGCGCGCTCGCGTGCGAAGCTAGGCGAGTTCACTTATGACGTCGAAACGTTGGCTGATGGGATTTTCCGCGCTCGTCGTGATGCTGGCGGTGGCGGGTGCCGTGAGCTTCGCTCGCTATGCTCGGCGCCATCAGCCCGATCCGCGCGTGCTCGCCGTTGCACCCTTCGACATTTTTGTCGCGGGCCTCGAGCCGTGGCGCGTGCGCCTGGCCGAGCAGCTCACTGCGGAGCTGGGTGCGACGCCACCACTCGCGGCGGTGTCCCAGACCGTGGTTCGCGAGCGCTGGCATGGGCAGTCGCGCCCGGAAATGGCGGCGCTGGATCTGGCGCGCCGCACCAGCGCGGGGCTCGCGGTCTACGGGCGCCTGGACCCAATCGCGGGCAAAAGCGATTCGCTGCGCATCCAGATGATCGTGATGAATGCAGGTACCGGACGGTTGGTGCTGATCATCGACCGCTCGTGGCCCAGCGCGAAGCTCGCCGCGCTTGGCCGCGCGCTCGCTGCACAAGTTCGACGCAACTATCCTTATCCTAGTGACTGAATCATTTGCAGAATTGAATGCCGCCCTCGCCGGTCAGTACGTCGTCGACCGGGAGTTGGGCCGCGGCGGGATGGCGTTGGTCTATCTCGCGCGCGACGTCAAGCACGAGCGGTTCGTCGCCCTGAAGACGCTGCGCCCGGAAATCGCGATGGCGCTGGGCCGCGAGCGGTTTCTCCGCGAGATCAAGCTGGCCGCTCGACTGCAGCATCCCAACATCCTGCCGGTCTACGACTCGGGTGATGCCAACGGCACGCTCTTCTATGTCATGCCGTTCGTCGAGGGCGACTCACTGCGGGACCGCCTCGACCGCGAGCCGCAGCTGCCGCTGGAAGACGCGCTCCGCTTGGCGCACGAAGTCGCCGACGCGCTGGCGTACGCGCACGGCCACGACGTCGTGCATCGCGACATCAAGCCGGAGAACATCATGCTCTCCGGCGGCCACGCGATCGTCACTGATTTCGGCATCGCGCGTGCGGTGAGCGCGGCGGGGGGCGACAAGCTGACCGAGACCGGTCTGGCGATCGGCACACCCGCGTACATGCCGCCGGAGCAGGCGGCAGGGACGGGGCAGGTGGACAGGCGCAGCGACATCTACGCCCTCGCGTGCGTGCTGTACGAGACGCTCGCCGGACAGCCGCCGTTCACCGGACCTACGGCGCAGGCGATCATGGCGCGGCACTCCCTCGACGCCGTGCCGCGGCTCAAGATCGTGCGCGACGCGATTCCCGACGATCTCGAAACGGTGATCGAGCGCGCACTCGAGAAGGTGCCGGCCGACCGCTACCAGACCGCCGAGGCATTCGCGCAGGCGCTCACATCGGCAAGCACCGGCCGCGTTTCCCGCATTACCGCGCAACACCCACGTCGTCGCCGCTGGCAACCATCGCTCGTCGCGGCGGCGACCGTGGTCGTCGTCGCCGCGGTCGGCTGGTTGGTGCTCGGCGGGAGCGGCAGGGCACGTCCCTTGTCCAGCGGATCGCTCGATGCCAAGCGCGTCGCCGTGCTCTACTTCACCGACTTGAGCCGCGACTCCTCGCTCGGTCACATCGCGGCGGGACTCACCGAAGGACTGATCAGCGAGCTGCAGAAGGTGCGGGCGTTGACGGTGGTATCGGCGAATGGCGTCGCGCCGTTCCGCGGCCAGGAGGATGCGATTTCGCGCGACAGCATTGCGCGCGCCCTGCGGGCCAGCACGCTCGTGGCGGGCAGCGTCGAGCCCGTGGGTGCAGGTGAACGGGTGCGTGCCACCGTGCGGCTGGTCGATGGAACGAGCGGCGCGGACGTGGGTGAGCGCGTGAGCTTTACTTTGCCGAGCAAGGAACTGTTGCACGTGCGCGACTCGGTGATACAGGAGGCGGGGCGCCTGCTGCGGGTCAGGCTCGGCGATGAAGTCACGCTCCGAGAGCTGCAGGCGGGAACCCGTGATGCAAACGCGTGGGCGTTGGTGCAACGCGCCAGCGACGTGCGCCGCGACGGGGAAGCGGCGCTGGCCGGCGGTGATGCCGCTGCGGCACTGCGCGACGCGCAGCAGGCGGACTCTTTGCTCGCGCTCGCCGCCAGCGCCGACCCGCAGTGGGTCGAAGCATTCTCGCAGCGCGGAGCGACGGCACTGCTCGCATCGCGCGCGCTCACGGATAAGAGTGAGCGCGCCCGGCGGCTGCGAGAGGGAATGGATCACGTGGCGCGCGCGCTCACCCTCAACCCATCTGACGCGGCGGTGTTGGCGCTGCGCGGAGCGCTGCGTTTCCAGCTGTGGCGACTCAACCTGGAGCCGGACCCGACACGCCACAGTTTGTTGTTGGACAGCGCGCGCGCCGACCTCGAGGCGGCAGTGCGGTTCGATGCCGGGCTGGCGAGTGCGCACGCGACGCTCAGCCAGCTGTATTACTCGCCGCCACACGAAGATCTGGTCGCGGCATTACTCGAGGCCCGCGCCGCGTACGAAGCGGACGCGTATCTCATCGACGCGGAGCGCATTCTCGAGCGGTTGTTCTGGGCGTCGAACGATCTCGCGCAATTTCCCGAAGCGCGCCGCTGGTGCGACGAGTCGGGGCGGCGCTTTCCCCGGCATTGGCGGTCCGACGAGTGCCAGCTGTGGCTGATGCTGATCCCCGGCGCACAATCGGACGTGCGGCAGGCCTGGGCACTCGCCGCGCGCGCCGATAGCACCACGCCGGCCACACAACGGCCGTTCCGCTCGCGGCTGCGCGCCATCCTCACGGGCGCGGTGATCGGGCGTGCCGGATTGCGCGATAGCGCCGAGCACGTGTTCGCGCGGGCGCGCACGTCGGACGCGCAGATCGACCCCGAGCAGGACTTGCCGGGCTACGAGGCGGTCGCGCGCGCGCAGATGGGCGACAACGACGGCGCGATCGCGCTGTTACGCCGCTACGTCGCCACGCATCCGGGACATTCGTTCGAGCGCGGCGGAGTGTTGCATTGGTGGTGGCGGAGCCTCGAACCGCTGCCACAGTTCCGCGAAGTCCTCCGCGCGTCGCGCTGATTCCCCTACAGAATCAGCAAAACCCCAAGCTTCGCCAATTCGTCCATGTGACCGTCGTCACCTGGATTGCACGTCAGGCTACTTGCGACATCGAAGGTTGCGGGTAGAATCGACCCCGCGCCCGCAACTTCCGTCGTCTGCCAGGAGCTTGAGCCCTATGAATCGTTTCATCCGACTGCCGCTCGCCGGCGCCGCTGCGTTGCTTGTTTTCGGTTGTCGCGGCGATACGGTGAGCCCAAAGACGGACGGCCCGATGTTTGCCGTCTCCGACGGCGCACATCAGGGCAACCCCGACTTCTTCTTCCTTCCCCCGCTGTTCAAGAATCCCAACACCGACGCGCACTTCGAGCCCACCGCCTTCAATGCCCGTTTGCGTCCGGCGGTGGAGATCTGCGAGCTGGGGGCACCGGCGTCCACGACGGACAACTCACGCGAGTGCATAGGGGGCGCGGCGCTCAAGCGCTTCGATCCCAGCGCCGTGACGGTGAGTCTCACCGATCAGCAATATCAAGTGAACTGGAAGACGGACGAAAAACCTCTCGACCCCGCGAAGTTCTATCGGATCCGCGTGCTCGTCGGGAGCGCGGTGCTCGGCTTCGCCGACATCGATCCCGTGTCTTCGAGCAAAGAGCTGAAGAACGTCCAGACCAACGAATACATTCCCTTGCTGGACGGACGGACGCTTCCGATCAAGTTCCGTATCGAGAGCGGCGCGCTGTGCGCCACCGACGGTACGCCGTGCGCAGGGCAGACGATCAATCTCTCGCAGGGCGGTGAAATCGAGCTGTTCGGTGCCGGCGAGGACTTCAAGCTGGATATTCCTCCCGCTACCGCCGCGACGTTCGGGGGCCAGCCCGTTACGAACGTCACCTTCAATCTCGAAACGTGCAGCGGGATCGATGTCGACCTGCCGACCTATGGTCCCTGCCTGCGAGTCGCGACGTACTTCGACGGCACCGGTTCAGGCGAGCTCGAGTTCTCCAAGCCCCTGCTGATTTCGATGTGCGTGCTGAGCTCCGAGATTCACACACCCGATGAAACGCGCCAGGAGGGCTTGATCACGCTGCATCAGCAGGACGGCACCCTCATTCGCGCGTTGCCGCATGCCGCGCCGAACTGCAATGTGGTTGGTGCCAGCGGCTGGGACATGCTGAAGAGCCTCGCCGCGAGACTGCTGGCGCCGCAGTCGGCATATGCCGCGACACACAGTGCGCTGCTCCACGTCGGAGGTGGCGGAGAAACCGGCCTGCTCGGTGGATCTTGCTCGTCGGGTTCGGCCTTCGTCCCGCAGGGCATCATGATGACCGTGCTCTGCCCGCCCGCGAGCCCGGCGCTCAGCGGGCCGCAGGGATCGGCGACGGCGACGATCACACCGCCGCATACCGTCACTGATTTCCAGTTCGCGCTGCCGGCCAAGATGGAATATCTGAATCCAGATGACGCGCAACGCACGGGGGCGCCGGGAGCGTCGCTGCCCACCGCGGTGAAAGTCACGGACTGGGATGGCACCGCCGTCCAGGGAGCGCGCGTCACCTTCTATGAGCCGGCGATCGAGGGACCGGCGACGGTACTCGGCACTGCGACGAGCAACAGCGATGGCGTCGCGCAGATCAGCTGGACGATTCGAGCCGGTCAGAACACTGCGATTGCCACGGGACGCGGCATCGCGGCGCAGAACAATTACCCGGACGCGACGGTGAAGCCGTTCATGCCGGATATCGCGCAGCCGACAAACCTGCAAATCCCGGTGGCCTTGGGGACCGGCAGAATCACGTTCTTTGCCACCGGAACAACCGGGTTGACCGGCTACCAGATCATCACCAGCGACGCCCTCGTACAAGCGGGACAATTCAACCGCGACGCTGTGCAGTGTCCCGCGGGTAAAGTGGTCGTGGGGGGTGGCGCCCAAGTGGCCGGCGAAGGGTCAGCCGACTTCAACACCAGATTGCGGGAGTCCGGGCCGAGCACCGTGGGAGCCGGCGCGAGCGCGCGAGATGTCTGGCTGGTGTCAATCCAGAACGACGACGCGAGCGATCACACAGTCAGGATGTTCGTCGCGTGCGCGAACCCTCCGGCCGGCTATGAGGTGATGACCAGCGCCGACTTCACGCTCACGACGGGAGGCGGCTTCCATCGCGAAGCCGTGCAGTGCTCGGCGGGCAAGTCCATTCTCTCGGGTGGCGCCCAGGTCGTCGGTGAGGGAACCGGCAACTTCTACGTCAAATTGCAAGAAGACGCGCCCGGGAGCGTCGGCGCGCCGGGTAGCACGCGCGATGTCTGGCTCGTCTCGATGAAGAACCAGGATGAAGTTCAGCACACTGCACGTATCTCCGCGGTGTGCGCCTCGCCGCTGTCCGGATACGAGGTGAAGACGAGCAGCGACTTCTCGCTGGCCGCAGATGGCGGATTCGACCGCCAGTCCGTGCTCTGCACGGGGGCGAAAGCCGTCACCGGTGGCGGGGCACAGGTGGCAGGGGAGGGGGTCGCGGACTTCGGCACGCGGTTGCAGGAATCCGCTCCCGGGACGGTTGGCCTTCCGGCACAGGATGGCTGGCTGGTCTCGATGAAGAACGAAGACGGGAGCGCGCATACTGGGAGAGCCTTCACTGTGTGCGTGGATGCGAGTCGGGGGCCCTAACCTCCTCGTAGTTGTCTCATTAGGGGCGGCTTCTTCGGAAGCCGCCCTTCCTTTTTCCAGCCCGGAGCCGCCTATTGCGGCGGTGGCTCGTGATTTGATCGGCCGGGTGCGCAAGGCACTCGGGGACCGCTACACCGTGATCACGGAGGTGGCGCGCGGGGGCAACGCCACGCTGTTCGGCGCCTTGGACAAGCGCGAGCAAAAGGTGGCCATCAAGGTGCTGCACCCGGAGCTGGCCGTCTCCGTCGCCGCCGACCGGTTCCTCCGCGAAATCCGCTACGCTTCCGAGCTCGACCATCCACACATCGCGCCGCTGCTCGACTCCGGGGAGACCGATTATCTCCTATGGTTCGTGATGCCCTTCGTCGCTGGGGACACACTGCGTCAGGTATTGCGGCGAGAACGCACTCTGCCCATCGACCGCGCGGTGCGTGTCGCGACCGAGGTGCTGGACGCACTGAGCCACGCCCATGCCCGTGGGCTCGCGCACCGTGACATCAAGCCTGACAACATCGTCTGCTCGGCGACCAGCGGCCGCGCGATTCTGGTGGATTTCGGGATCGCCCGGGCGATCGCGAGCTCGGGCGAAGACCGCGTCACCCGCAGCGGCTTTGTCGTGGGAACAGAGGAATACATGAGCCCCGAGCAAGCGGGCGGCTCACCCGACATCGATGGCCGGACGGATCTGTATTCGTTGGGCGTCGTGCTGTTCGAGGCGCTCGCGGGGCGGCCACCGTTCTCGGCCGCCAGCGCTGCCGCCGTGCTCGATATGCACCAACACGCGCCGCCGCCCGATCTCCGCAAGTTGCGCAGGGATGCGCCCCGCGACCTCAGCGGTGCCGTGATGAAGGCTTTATCCAAAACGCGCGAAGCACGCTGGCAAACCGCGTCGGAAATGCGGACAGCCCTTCTACCTTATGCCCTGGTCTCCTGACATGCGATTACTCGCCGCGTTGCTGGTGCTCAGCTCTTCCCTGCAGGCGCAGACGCCGACACGCCCCCGCGCGCGCGACCTCGGCGTCCCCTTCGACGGCACACCGGGACCCCTCAACGCGATCACCGACGTGGCGGGCGTCACCGTCGGCCATTCCACGATCATCGCGGGGCAGGGGAAGCTGATCGTCGGGCAGGGGCCGGTGCGCACCGGGGTGACCGCAATTTTCCCCCGTGGCGCGAGCGACGGCGACCCTGTTTTCGGCGGCTGGTTTACGCTGAACGGGAATGGAGAAATGACTGGTACCACGTGGCTCGAGGAGTCGGGGTTCCTCGCCGGACCGGTGATGATCACCAACACGCACAGCGTCGGCGTCGTGCGGGACGCGGTGATCGAATGGCTCGTGCACAAGGGGTTCGAGTTCGACTGGTCGCTGCCAGTCGTCGCGGAAACGTGGGATGGGTCGCTCAATGACATCAACGGTTTCCACGTGACCAAGCAACATGCCTTCGCCGCGCTCGACAGCGCGCGCGGCGGCCCCGTCACCGAAGGGAATGTCGGCGGCGGCACCGGGAAGATCTGCAATCAATTCAAGGGCGGCATCGGGACCGCGTCACGGCGGCTCTCCGTTGAGCGCGGCGGGTACACGGTCGGCGTGCTGGTGCAATGCAATTACGGCGGGCGCGGCCGGCTCTCGATCGCCGGCGTGCCGGTGGGGCAGGAGATCCCCGACTTGCTGCCCTGCTACGATGCGCCGCCTGAGGGCGAGCGTCGCTGCGTCAGCGGGGAAAGCGGCTCGATCATCATCGTCGTCGCGACCGACGCGCCACTGCTTCCGCACCAGCTCAAGCGCATCGCCAAGCGCGCCGCGCTCGGCGTCGGGCGGTTGGGCGGTACCGGCGGCAATACGTCGGGCGACATCTTCGTGGCATTCTCCACCGCCAACCCCGGCGCCGCAAAGCCAGACGCCAACGTGAGCGTAACGATGGTGCCCAACGAACGCATCACGCCGCTGTTCGAAGCCACGATTCAGGCGACCGAGGAAGCCATCGTCAACGCGATGGTCGCCGCGCAGACGATGACTGGCGTCGACGGCCTGCGTGTCTACGCGCTGCCGCACGAGCGCTTGCGCTCGGCGCTGCGCAAATACAATCGCCTGGTGGAACGGCACCAATGAAGTGGTCGTCCCTCGCGTTGCTGCTGCTGATGGTCGGCTGTCAGACGGAGTCGCGGCGTCTGTTGCTGCTCGACCTCGCCGCGACCGACCCGATCGTGCTGGAGAACACGGCGGCGCCCTGGCACCGCGCGGGATACCGCGTCGAATATCGCCAGTTCTATCCCCATCTCACGCGCCAGGATCTGGCGCGCTACCGCACGCTGATCATTCTTGGGGGCCGCGAGCCGGAAGGGCTCTCCGACGCGCTCACGATTGGTGACGTCGCGCTCCTCACCGAATGGCTCAACCGCGACGGCGTCATCGTGCTCGGATATGCCGAGGGCGGACTCGATCGCTGGATCATGAACGAGTGGCTCGGGTCGCAGGGCGCCGCGATCACCATCGGCCCGCAGACGACCGACGCAGCGGCGCAGCCCTTGCCGCATTCCGCGCTCGACAATGCGGGGTTCGCACCCTTTCCGGCGGGACGCAATCATCCCCTGCAGGTCGGCGATCGCAGCCAAATCCTCGCGCGCGCGCCCGCCGCACCGCTCGTCGCTGCGACGCGTGTTGGTGATG
>JBHEMG010000140.1:0-19752 GCA_046262715.1 Gemmatimonadales bacterium | reverse complement strand
GCCATAAAACGGATTGTCTGCGGGGACGACGTAGCCGCTCGCGCCGTCCACATCGATGCGAAGAATTTTTCCGTTGAGGGTGTGCTTGCGCTGGCCGTTCTGCAGCGGATCGCCGCAGCAGCCGCCGTCGCCCAGCGAGACGTACAGCTTGCCGTCGGGGCCGAACTGCAGCTGACCGCCGTGGTGATTGCCGTACGGCAGTGAGGTGCCCGCCAGCGGGTGCGGCACCGCGAGAATCGTGTCGACCGCGGTCTCGTCCGCGCTGTCGGGATTGGTGGCCGAGACGACGTAACGCACCACGCGGATGTCGCCGTTCACGTTGGTATAGAAGAGATAGAACCGGCCATTCGTCTGGTACTGCGGATGGAACGCCATGCTGTACAGCCCGTCTTCATCCGCCGAGCTGATCTTGCTCGAGATATTGAGGAAGGGGCGCGTCTGGATCACGTTGTGCTTCACGATGCGCACCACGCCCGCGCGCTCGGTCACGAACAGCCGGCTGGTGTCACCGGACGGAGCGGTCAGGAATGTCGGATTCAAGAACGTCCCCACGGAATGGAGCGCGGGGGAACTCACTGGGGGCGGGGGTGACGGCGGGGGCGACGAATCGAACGAATCAGCACACCCCGCCAGCAATACCGCGAGCAGGAGTGGCAGGAATTTGGTCATCCCAGCACGACCTCCACGCCTTCCTGTCGCAGCTTGCCGAGCAGCCGAGCCTCGATGCGCGCGCGCAGCGTCACCACGCCGTTTGTTTGCTCCTGATGCAGAATCTCCGCGTCGCGGTGCAACGTCGCCAGCAGCTTGCCATTCGCGACCGGCACGCGGATCTCGGCGATGGGGCGGAGCGCCTGGGCGGAAGTGCGGAGGGCGAGGCGGAGGCCTGCGACACCCTGCGGCGTGGCAGTCGTGAGGATCGCGTGGGGATAGCTTTCCTGTACCAACGTGAGAAATGCCCCAGGATCCGGCAGCAGATCGGCCTTGTTGAACACATGAATGACGCGCTTGGGAGAGACGCCCGTCGTCTCTGTTTCGACGACATCGAGCTGGTCTTCCCAACCCGCCGAGCTCGCGTCGATCACATGTACCAAGACATCGGCGTCTTCGGCCTCTTCGAGCGTCGCCCTGAATGACGCGACAAGATGGTGCGGGAGTTTGCGAATAAAGCCGACGGTGTCGGTGAGGCGATAGCGGTAGCCTTCGCCGACGTCGATTTCACGCGCCAGCGTATCGACCGTCGCAAACAGCCGGTCCTCGATAAAGACGTCCTGCCCTGAGAGCGCCCTGAGCAGGCTCGACTTGCCGGCGTTGGTGTAGCCGACGAGCGCCGCGGTCGGCAGCGCGCGGCGGCCCTGGCGCTGATTGGCGCGATGCTCGGCGACGTCCTTGAGCCGTTTCTTCAGCTGGCCGATTTTGCGGCGGATGGCGCGGCGGTCGGTTTCGAGCTGGGTTTCGCCCGGCCCGCGCAGCCCGATACCGCCGCGGATGCGCGACAAGTGCGTCCACATGCGCGTGAGGCGTGGCAGGAGATACTCAAGCTGGGCCAGCTCGACCTGCAGCCGCGATTCGTGGCTGCGCGCCCGCGTCGCGAAGATGTCGAGAATGACCTCGGTGCGGTCCATCACGCGCACGCCGAGCGCTTTCTCGAGCTTGGAGCCCTGCACCGGGCTGAGGCTTTCGTCGAACAACAGCAGCGTCGCGCCGGCCGCGGCCAGCTCGTCCTTCAACGTTTCGACCTTGCCCTGGCCGATGTAGAAGTTGGCCGTCGGCGCTTCGACGCGTTGAATCGTGCGGCCGATCACCTGCGCGCCCGCCGTGTCGGCAAGGCGCTCGAGCTCGTCGAGATGCTCGTCCACCTGGAGCGCATCGTCCGAGCCCTTACGCGGCGCCCCGACCAGAAATGCTTTCTCGATCGGCGACTGAATCTCGATTAGGCTACGAATCTCACGCCTTCCTTATGTCTGGACCTTGTCACTGGACAAGCTTCCTGAGGGGAACGTTGCCTTTGCTGCTCAACTGGAGTCTTCGCTCACCAATGGGCGTGTCGACCATCACCGCTCCATTCAATCCGTAGGGCAATTCCTGCGACTGGAGTAAGGATCTCGCCGCCGCGCCCACTCCCGCCCAGGTGAACCGCACCGGCATGATCACCCTGCTGTGGTTTGCCGGGGACAAATCCAGGGGTTTGTCTATAAGGGCTTCCCCGAAGTCCGTTCCCGCCAGCTCCAACGCAACTTCGAGTCGTGTGCTGCGCAGCCGGTACTCATTCGGATTGTACACGTCGAACACGAGATCCAGCGTGCCACCCGAAAGGCCCATGCCCGTGACATTGATCTCCTGCAGCAGGACGTCGGGCTTTTGAAACTGCAGCGCGTTCTTCAGCGTGGCACAGCCTGAGAGCCCGGCGAGCAGCACAAGTGTGCTTGCAATTCGGACCATAGCCCCTAACATAACCCGCCCATGCCCAATGAGCCGCTAGTCCTGCTCGGCAATGCCGACAAGTGGCTGACCGATTCGCTCGCGAGCGTGCTCACGCAGGGCGGCTACCGCGTCACGGCCACAAGCAAAAGGCCCCAGGTGCTGGAGCTTGCGCGACGCTACGGGCCCGACGCGATCGTGCTCGACGTGGAGCTCGACCAGCGCGCCACCGACAGTTTTTCCTTGTGCCGCGCGTTGCGCGCCGACCCAAGCATCTCGCGCGCCACGCCGATTATCCTCACCATGGCCGGCCCGGCGACGCGCGTGCGGCAGATCGAGGCACTGCGCGCCGGCGCGTGGGAGCTGCGCGGAGACCCGCTCGACACCGAAGAGCTGGTGCTGCGCCTCGGCGCGTACGTGCAGGGGAAATTGGCGGTCGACCGCCTCGGCGCCGAGGGATTGGTCGATCGCGTGAGCGGCCTCTATAACGACGAAGGAATCACGCGGCGCTCGGCCGAGATGGCGGCGTTCGCCGCGCGTCAGGAGCTGCCGCTCGTCTGCGCCGTGTTTCAACCGGCGGACGGCGTCCTCACCGCGGGCGCGGCCGATCGCCTCGCGATCGCGATGCGGCGCGTCGGCCGGATCTCGGACGCGGTGGGCCGCACCGGGCCCGCCGAGTTCACGGTATTCGCGCCGGCGACCGACGACACGGGCGCCGAAGGATTGGTGCAGCGGATTACCGATGCGGTGTCGCGGAGTGCCGCGGTGCGACTGCGGGCGGGGTTCAGCACGGTGAGTGGCGGGACCCCACCCCCGGCACCGTCGGCAATGCTCGATCGCGCGCGCGAGGCGATGCACTAGCCACGCCGCCTACGGCGCCATGAATCCTTCGCGAATCGCGTAGCGCACGAGGTTGGCGGTATCGTGCACGTTGAGCTTCTTCATCAGTCGCCCGCGATGAAACTCCGCCGTTTTGACGCTGATGTGCAATACGTCCGCGATCTGCTTGGTGGATTTGCCTTCGCCGACGAGCTGGAGTACCTGACGCTCGCGTGGCGTGAGATGCGATCCCTCTTCCGGTTGCGCAGTGGCGCACGCGTTGACGATCGCTTGCGACGCGCCGGGGCTGACGTACAGCCGCCCGCCGCGCACTTCTTCGATAGCGTGGACCAGGTCGTCGCAGCCCTGACTCTTCTGGACGAAGCCGCGCACGCCGACTTTCAACGCCTCTTTGACGAAGCGTGCGTCTTCGATGCCAGAGAGCAAAATGACGGGACAGCTGGGAGTGAGGCGGGCGATTTCGCGCGCCGCATCGACGCCATTGAGGACCGGCATCGCGACGTCCAGCACCGCGACGTCAGGCGCGTGCCGCTGCACGGCCTCCACCGCGGCGCGGCCGTCGGCTGCATCGGCGACGACATCCAGCCCCCGCCGCTCGAGCAGGGCCTTGAGGGCCTGCCGCAACACCAGGTGATCGTCGGCAAGCACCAAGCGCACGGGCATACACGTCAGATAATACGATTGTGGCACTTCCGCAACACTCAAGTGTCTGACGAGCGATGCAAATCCCTCCGCGAAATCCGCCGATGATCGAGCCGTACTACACGGCCCGCCACCGCCTGGTCGCCGAGTTCGAGCGGCATTACCTCACCACGCTGCTGGCGCAGTCGGGCGGCAACATGTCGCGCGCGGCGCGTGCCGCCTGCGTCGATCGGACGACGCTGTACCGGCTTCTGGATCGCCACGGATTGAATCGGGAAGTGTTGGCGCGACCGGGAAGTTAAGTCAGCACCGGATTCAGGCCGGCCACGGTCGCGGCGAAGGTGGCGAGCGGCATCCGGCCATTCACGCCGACGCGCGGCAGGAGCATGAGATCGTCGTCGCGGCCGGCCAGTCGCTGGTCGCGCCGCTCCGGTCCCACGAACACCGCCGAGCGGAACCCCGCGGCCGGCAGCGCGGCACGCACTGCTCCGGTCCACTGCCCCGCGGGATAAGAAAAAATTGGCACGGCGCGCTCGCCGAGCTGGATGCTCAGCGCCTGCCGGCACCCATCCAGCTCCGCGCGCGCTTCATTCGAGGGGATTTCCCCCAACAACCGGTGCGCGGCACTGTGCCCGCCGAACTGGATATTCGCCGGGGCGGCGCGGCATTCCTCCCACGTCGCGGGACGCAACGCCTCGGACCGGCCCGGCTCTGGTCCGAGTGCCGCCAGCAACTGCCGGCGCTCGTCGAGCGATGCGGCGCGAAGCTGTTCGGCGCGCCCCCCTTGCGCCCGCGGATCATCCCACCAGAACCGGTCACGGCCGACATAATCGGTCGCGAGAAAAATCGTGGCGGGAAATCCATGCTGGGCGAGTAGCGGGGCCGCGACGTGGACGTTATTGGCGTAGCCGTCGTCGAATGTCAGTACCACGGACCGCGGTGGCGGAGAGCCGCCGGCCCGGAGTTGCTCCACCGCGTCGACGAGGGATATCACGCGATAGTGGCGCGCCAGAAACTCGAGTTGGCGACCAAAGTCCCGTGCGGGCAAATGGAGGAGAGGGTCTGGCCCAACTACTGCCATCGCATCCTCGAGCACGCTGTGGTAACAGAGGATCGGCAAGCGCGCGCGATGCAGCCAGCGCAAGGCGACCAACATTCCGCTGCGCCATACGACCCCATGAGCCGCGCGCTTCACAACTGCTGCGGTTTTGCTTCCTTTTTTAGCTTGTCCCACCAATCCATCCGTTCCCTGACCGTCTTTTCATACCCGAATTCGCTGGGCTGATACCAGCGTTGCCCCCGCAGCGACTCAGGAAGGTACTCCTGTGGCGTATAGGCGTTGGCCGAATCGAACGCGTACTTATAGCCCTCGCCATAGCCCAGCTCCTTGAGCAGCGGGGTCGGCGCCTGGCGGATGTGCAGCGGCACCGGCTCGGCGGGGTGCTCCTCGGCGGCCGCCTGCGCGTCCGCGAAGGCCGTATACACGCGGTTTGACTTTGGTGCTGTGGCGAGATACACCGCGGCCTCCGCCAGCGCCAGCTCCCCCTCCGGGCTGCCGAGGAAGTGATAGGCGTCCTTGGCGGCGAGCGCGACGCTCAGGGCGCGCGGGTCCGCGAGGCCGATGTCCTCGATCGCCATGCGGACCAGGCGGCGCGCGAGGTAGAGCGGGTCTTCTCCGCCGGCCACCATGCGCGCCAACCAGTACAGCGCCCCATCCGCGTCGGACCCCCGAATCGCCTTGTGCAGCGCGGAGATGAGGTTGAAATGCTGTTCGCCCGCCTTGTCGTAGACCGGAAGGGGCCGCTCGAGCACCTGCATGACGGTGTCTCGGGAAACGGGAAATGGCACACGGGAAAGGTGGATGTGTTGCTGGAGGGCCTCCAGGGTATTGAGCGCACGGCGTGCGTCCCCCTGGGCGTGTCGAACGAGCGCATCGATAGCGTCCCCCGTCAGCACCTCTCCCGTCTCCCGCTTCTCGGGTCCCGACTGCGCTACGGCTCGCTCGATCACCGTCCGTATGTCCTCATCCTTCAAAGGCTCCAGGACAAACACCCTGCACCGCGACAGCAGCGCGCCGGTGAGCTCGAAGCTCGGGTTTTCCGTCGTCGCGCCGATCAGGGTGATGATGCCGTTCTCGACCCACGGCAGGAACGCGTCCTGCTGCGCTTTGTTGAAGCGGTGAATCTCGTCGCAGAACAGGATCGTGCCCTGCCCCTGATACTTGAGCCGCTCTTCCGCCTCCTTGATGATCTCGCGGACGCGCGCGACGCCTTCCGTCACGGCCGAAAAGGGCTCGAAGTGGCGCTCGGTGTAATTGGCGATGATCTTCGCGAGGGTGGTTTTGCCGGAGCCGGGCGGTCCCCAGAAGATGCATGAGCCGACGTCGCCACGACGGATCAAATCGCCGAGCGCCTTCCCCGGACCGAGCAGATGCTCCTGCCCGAGAAATTGGTCGAGCGTTTTGGGCCGCATCCGAGCCGCCAACGGCTCGGTTGAACCCTGGAAGAGGGTGGGATCAGACACCGGAAACGAGAAACGGGAAGCGGGACACGTGATGCATCAATTAGCTCTCCGGGGCGTGGAAAGGGCGCGTCTTCCTTGAGGCCTCTGAATCATACTCCGGAATGAAGCAACTTGAATCATTGGACGCGTACCGGACGGCACAGGATTTGGCCGTAAGGGCGTACCGTCTCACCCAAAGTGGACCACTGACAAAACATTTTGCGCTCATCGATCAGATTCGACGCGCGAGCATTTCCATCCCGGCCAACATCGCCGAGGGATACGCGCTGGGAACCACGCTGCAATTCATGCGGTGCCTACGGATTGCCTTGGGGTCGACTGCCGAGTTACGGTCGCACCTCGATCTTACCAAGCGTGCTGAACTGGCGGAAGCCGGGGAACTCGATGTCGTTATCGACCTCACCATGCGTGAGATAGCGATTCTGGTAGGGCTCCTGAAGAAGCTGGATCGCAACCACCGTACGCGCTTTCCGTTTCCCGTTTCACGTTTCCCGATCAAGCCGCAGCAGGCCATTCCCAGTCCCCATTCCTCTAAGCAGCGGCATCTATGATCACTTTCGTCGCAAAGAATACCGCGGCTCCCGCAAAGAACGCCGCCGGCAGCGCCCACCCCTTCTTACCCTGAAACTCGGGCACCAGGTTCGACGCCGCCACGTAGATCGTGACGCCGGCCGAGATCGCCAGGCCGTGCTGCACGAGAAACGACAGCTGTTCGGTGAGCACGACGCCGAGCAGAGTGGCGAGCCCGAGGAGCGCGGCCGCCCCGATCGCCCTGCCCCCGCTGCGGCCTCCGGCCAGCATCAGGCTCGAGATCGTGACG
The DNA here is from genome assembly GCA_046262715.1 of Gemmatimonadales bacterium. GTDB lineage: Bacteria > Gemmatimonadota > Gemmatimonadetes > Gemmatimonadales > GWC2-71-9 > 20CM-2-65-7. The sequence continues at coordinate 12,509 of JBHEMG010000140.1, read as the reverse complement.
CCCTCCGGGAGCTTGTGCAGAAAGATCGCCACGAACACCATGAGCCCGAGCTCGGGCCGCACGTGAAAGGCGCTCGCGATCGCAACACCGTCGAAGAAGGTGTGCAACAGCAAGCCGACCAGCGCCGACGTGCCCGCGACCGAGCTGACGGTGTGAGTCTCCTCCCCGAAATGGAAATGCGGCGTGAGGGTATGCTGCGTGAGGTGCACCGCGAGATAGCCCAGCAGCACCAACCCGGGGGCAAGATTGCCGCTGCGCGCGAGGGCTGCCGGCAGGAGCTCCACGATGGCGACCGACAGCATGAACCCGGCGCCGAATGCCACCAGCAGCTCGATGACGCGTAGCTCGCGCACCGCCCGGCGCGTGACGGCGAGCGCGCCGAGCACGTTGCCCGCCGCCGCCACGAGGGCGTACAGGAGCGCTTTAGACACGAGAGAGGAGATACGCTTTCGTGTTTCGCTCCGGGTCCTCGAGCACCTCTTCGAGCAGCTGCCGCAGGCGCTCACCGACATCGGGTCCCGCCCGCACACCCGCAGCGATCAAATCCTGGCCGTTAATGACCAGGTCTTTGAGCGAGAGTGGATCGTTGCGAGTCCGGATGGCGGTCACGGCGGCCTGCAGCGCCTTGTCCGCTCGCAGCGTCAATAGGTCATCGGCGTATTCGCCGACCGCGGATAACCAGCGACGCACTGCACCGGCGTTCTTGGGCTCGGGATACTGGTCACGCCACAGCCCGATCGCTCTGCCGCGATCGATGTCCTTGTTGGAGCATTTGAGGCGAGTCAACAGTGATGCGGGGTCTTTCGCGAGATACGCGCTGATGAGAACCGCGTCTCGCGGCAGTCGGTCGACGTTTCCCGTTTCCCGTTGCTCGGTTCCCGTTCCTAGTTCCGGCAGCCAGATCCGCGTCGCTCCCACCTCGCGCCACAGATGTACCAGCTTCGAGACCTTCTTGGCGGTTTGGATCCCCTTGAACCACTCATCCCGCACACGCTCGGCCGACAGCTGTGACAGCCCCTGCGCGTTCGCTTTGGCGGCTTCCAGCGTCTTGGGGTGAATGCGAAACTCGAATCTGGCGCTGAAGCGCAGCGCGCGCAGAATGCGGAGATAATCCTCTTGAAAGCGCCAGTTGGCGTCGCCGACGGAGCGGATCAGCTTCTTGCCGAGATCCTGCTCCCCCTGAAACGGGTCGCGCCATTCGTGCTTGATCGGATGATAGGCGATGGCGTTGATCGTGAAGTCCCGGCGGGCCAGATCATCCATCAACGAGACCCCGAATTCCACGACCGCGTGGCGGCCATCGGTCTTGATGTCTTTTCGAAAGGTCGTGACTTCATGCGGCTGGTTGTTGGCGTCGAGCACCGCCACCGTGCCATGATCGACTCCCACCGCGACCGTGCGCCGGAAGATCTTCTGCACGTCACCGGGAAGCGCTGCGGTGGTGAGATCGAAGTCGTGATTCGGGAGGCCGAGCAGGTTGTCCCGCACCGCGCCCCCCACACACCATGTTTCGAAGCCGGCCTCTTCCAGTTTTTGCGCGATTTTGAGGACTTCGGTGGGGACGTGGAGCTCAACCACAGAGGACCGAGCCCCCGTTCACGTTCAGGATCTCACCGGTGATATGGCGCGCGAGCGGCGAGCAGAGAAACACGATCGGTCCCGCGACGTCGTCTGCGCTCGCCACGCGCCGCAACGGAATCGTTTTCTCGATTCGCGCCCGCCCTTCGCCCGCATAGGGCTTTGCCGACATCTCGGTCTCGACCCACCCTGGCGCAACGCAATTCACCGTGATTGCGGGCGCCAGCTCCACGGCGAGCGACTTGGTGAACGCGATGACCGCCCCCTTGGTAGCGGCGTAGTCGGCATGAAACGCCTCGCCCCGCTGCCCCGCGGTGGATGCAACGAGCACGATCGTGCCGCCGCCGGCGATGGCGGGAATCGCGGCGCGGCACACGTAAATCACCGCGTCCAGATTGGCGCGGCGCGTCGATTCCCATTGCTCGTCGCTCATCGCCGCCACCGCCACGTCGTCGGCCGGCCAGACGCCGTGATTGACGACGAGAATGTCGAGCGTGCCGCCCAGCGCGCGCAACGCTTCGGCGACCGCTTTCGAGGCACCGTTGGAGGTGCCCAGATCGCCACGGACCACGGCGGCTATCTGTGCCTCGGCTGCGGGTTTCTTGCTGCGGTAGCCCACGGCGACCGTGGCGCCGGCGCCCGCGAGCATCAGCGCCGTTGCGTGGCCGATACCGCGCCCTCCGCCCGTGACAAATGCGCGCTTCCCGGTGAGATCGATCATCGCTGGAGCCGCTCTTCGACCAAATCACAGATCACGTGCTCGATGGCGAGATGCAGCTCCTGAATTCTCGCGGTGTCTTCGGACGGAATGATCAGGGCGGCGTCCACGAGATCCTTGAGTTGGCCGCCGGATCTGCCCAGGAAGCCGACGACCGCGACGCCGCGGGCTTTCGCCGCCTGCGCCGCGCGCACGACGTTGGGGCTCTCGCCCGACGTCGAGTGCAGCACCAGCAGATCGCCCGGCTCAGCGAGCGCCTCTACTTGGCGCGCGAAGATCTCGTCGAAGCCCAGGTCGTTGGCGCAGGCGGTGAGGAGCGAGGTATCGGTGGTGAGCGCGACCGCGCGCATCGCGGGCCGGTTGGTCTGATAGCGCACCACATATTCGGTGGCCAGATGCTGGGCGTCGGCGGCGCTCCCACCATTCCCCGCGAAGAACAACGTGCCGCCCGCACGCAGGGTACGCTCGTAGCGGTCGGCGATCGCCGCGATGTCCTCCGCCTGCTCGGCGGCAACGCGGCCCGCCAGTGCCGCGAGACCGCCCAACGACTCCCGGATTTTCTCGAGACTCACCGCGCGGCCTCGACGAACGCTCCGAGGCCGTCGCGCGGCCCTTCCTCTATTACGGTGCCGATGACCACGAAATCGGCCCCCGCCTGCCGGGCCGCCTTCGCCTGCGCAGGCGTGCGAATGCCGCCCCCGACAAACAGTAGCCGCTGCGGCACCGCCGCGCGGCAGGCGCGGATCACCGCGGCAGAGACGGGGCGCTCTGCGCCGCTGCCGGCGTCGAGGTAGACCGCCTGCATCCCGATCAGGCTCGCGGCGGTGGCGTGCGCCGCCGCCAGCTCGGGCTTGTCGGCGGGCAGGGGGCGCGTCTGGCTGACCGACTCGACACTCGTCACGCGCCCGCCATCGATCAGGATATAGGCGGTCGAGAGCGTTTCGACCGGATGCTGCTGCAGGAACGGTACGGCGCGCACGTGCTCTTCGATCAGGTACTGCGGATTGCGTCCCGATACGAGTGACAGGAAGAGCACGAGATCGACCTGATCCGTGAGCTGCATCGCCGAGCCGGGAAAGAGGGCGACTGGCACACCCGGCGCGCTCTCGCGCAGCGCCCGCGCCACGACGTGCGTCTGCGCGGCGCCGTCGAACGACGAGCCGATCAAGAGCCCGCGGACGCCTGCGGCTTTTGCCTCCCGGCCGATACGCGCGGCCTCCGCGCCCGTGGTGCGCACGGGGTCGACGAGGACCAGCAAGCCTTGGCCATCAAGTCGCATGAAGAGATCCCTCTTCGGCTTGCGCTTCGAACGCGTAGGTCGCAAAGGCGTCGGCGGCGAGCAGATCGAGCGCCAGCTCCCGGCCGCCGGTCGGCCGGGACGCGACCTTATCGAGCAGCGCGCCGCCCAGCTGCGCGAGATGCGCGGCGAGCCCCAAAGGCGCGTCCTGCACGGCGTCGTGCAGGCGCGCGCGCAGTGTTGACGGCGGGGCTGGACGACGAGTATCGAGCCAGGCCAGTACCTCGCCGCGAGTCATCGTGCGAAATCCCGCACGATCTCCGGCGTGCGTGCCCGCGCCTCGCCGAGCTTGGCGGGATCGCCGATGCCGGCGGATGCAAAATGGGGGCGCCCCCCGCCCTTGCCGCCCGTCGCCTGGGCGATGGCGTTGGCGATGTCGCCCGCTTTGATCCCCTTGGAGACCAGATCGTCGGTAACGGCCACGTGGATCCCGGCCCGCTTCCCTGTCGTGAACAGCACGGAGATAGCGTGCTTATGGTTCTCGCGGAAGCCGTCCATGATTGCCGCGATCTGATTGCGGTCTTCGACATCAGAATCGCTGATATGCAGCTCGACGTCGCCAATTTGCGAGACGGCTGCCCGCTCCCCGCTCCCTGCTCCCTTGAGCAGCTCACCGACCCGTCGCTCCAGCTTGCGGTTCTCCTCGAGCATCGATTCTATCCGCTTGGCGAGGTGCTCGGGCTGCGTCTTGAGCAGGCCGGCGGCATCGTTCAGTTTTGCCTGAAGATCCAGCGCATACCGGTAGGCGCCGGGACCGGTGAGGGCCTCGATGCGCCGCACTCCGGCCGCCGCGCCGGTCTCGTGCGTGAAGCGAAACAGCGCGATTTGACCGGTCGAACCGACGTGCGTACCGCCACACAGCTCGAGCGAAACGCCGGGAACGTCTACGACGCGCACGACGTCGCCGTACTTCTCGCCGAACAACGCCATTGCGCCTGCGGCGACCGCCTCCTTGTACGACGTCTCGCGCGTCTCGATCGGGAGATTCTCCCAGACGTGCGCATTCACCTCGGCCTCGATCGCGGCGAGCTGCTCGCCTTTGATCGGGCCATGATGGCTGAAGTCAAACCGAAGGCGCTCCGGCGCCACTACCGAGCCCGCCTGCCGCACATGGGTACCGAGAATTTTCCGCAGCGCGGCGTGCACGAGGTGCGTTGCGGTATGGTTGCGCTCGATATTGCGTCGCCGCGCTTCGTTGACCTGCGCCAGGGCCGGCGTGGGCTCGAACGGCTCGCCGAAGGTGCCGACGACCACGCTCCGCCCGTCGACCTTCTCGACGCCTTCGACAATCAGCTCCCACCCTTCGCCCTGCACCACGCCGGTATCGCTGACCTGGCCACCTGACTCGGCATAGAACGGATTCACCTCGAGGATGATCTCGAGCTGGTCACCGGTTTGCCGAAACGCGATCGGCTCCGTCTCAGCCTTCGTGGCGTGATACCCAATGAACTCTTGCTGTCCCGTCTTTTTCACCTCAACCCATTCACCGCCTTTGACCGCGTTCGCCCGCCCTTGGCTTGCGGTTCGCGCGGCCCGCGATCTCCGCCGCTGTTTTCCGAGCGCCTGCTCGAAACTCTCGACATCCACCGTGTGCCCGTGCTCGCCCGCGATCATCTGCGTGAGGTCGAGCGGGAAGCCGTAGGTGTCGTACAGCTTGAAGGCATCGTCGCCGGAAATGATCGGTTGGCGGCGCAGCTCTTCCATGCGCGACAATCCCCCTTCGATCGTCTCGAGGAAGCGCTCCTCTTCGGCGCGGGTGACACGCTCGATGTGCGGTTCCTTTGCGGAGAGCTCGGGATAGACGTCGCGCATTACCGCGCTGACCGCGCGGGTCAACGGTGCCAGCGTCGGCTCGCGCCGCCCCAGCAACCAGGCGTGTCGCACCGCCCGGCGCAGAATGCGGCGCAGCACGTATCCCCGGCCTTCGTTCGACGGGTACACGCCATCGCCGAGCAAAAAGGCGACGGCACGGGCATGATCGGCGAGCACGCGGTAGGGGGCACCCGAGGGGCCACGGTCATATGGCCGGCCTACGATTTCGACCGCCTGCGCGATGATCGGCTGAAAAATGTCGGTGTCGAAATTGGACGGCACGTTCTGCAGCACCGATGCGATGCGCTCGAGCCCGGCGCCGGTGTCTACGGACGGCTTCGGCAGATTTTTGCGCGAGCCGTCGGGCTGCAAATCGTACTGCATGAACACGAGATTCCAGATCTCGAGCTGCTTCCCTTCCTCGTTCAGCCGGACGAACTCTTCGGTTGAGAGATCGCCCCGGCCGCGCTCGCTCTTGCCGCGCAAATCGACGTTCAGCTCGGTATTGGGCCCGGCGGGTCCCGTGTCCGCCATCTGCCAGAAGTTGTCCTTGTCGCCCAGCCCGAAGATTCTGGAGTCGGCGATGCCGGTCACCTGCCGCCACAATTTGCGCGCTTCGTCGTCGGTGTGATGCACCGTGACGTACAGACGGTCCGGATCGATCCCCAGCCACTCCGAGCTCGTCACCCATTCCCAGGCGTATTCGATCGCTTCCTTCTTGAAGTAATCGCCAAAGGAGAAATTGCCGAGCATTTCGAAGAAGGTGTGGTGGCGGGCCGTATGGCCGACCTGCTCGAGGTCGTTGTGCTTGCCACCGGCGCGCACGCACTTCTGGCAGGTCACCGCCCGTGTGTACTCGCGGCGTTCCAAACCCTGAAACACGCGCTTGAATTGCACCATGCCGGCGTTGGTGAACAGCAGCGTGGGGTCGTCAGGGGGGACGAGGGGGCCGCTCGGCACCTCCCGGTGGGACCGGGGAGGCGCCTGGAAATAGTCGAGGAACTTGCGGCGGATGTCGGCGGACTTCATGCGTGCAAAATATAGCGCAACTAGGAGTTAAGGGACTCGACCACCTCCCGGATTTGGTGTCCTGGAAAGCCGCGGCGAATGAGGAAGGCGGTCAACCTCCGCTTCCGGGTCAACGACGGCAACCCGGCGAGCTGCTGCGCCCGCCGCTGTGCCAACGCCCGTACCGCCTCCGCCGGATCCAGTCCCTCGGCTTCGAGCGAAGTGCGCACGGCTTCCTCGGCCACGCGCCGATCGACTCCTTGCGTCTGCAGGTCACGCACCAAGCGCGCGGGCCCGCGGCCCCAGCGCGCTTTTGCGGCGGCGTAATCGACCGCGTACCGGGCGTCGTCGAGCAGGCCGCTCGCCTCGAGCCGCTGCAAGGCACCGTCGATAGCCGCGGGTGGATGTTGCTTCTGGAGCAAACGGCGCCGCAGGTCGAAGCGGGCGTGCGCGCGGCGCGCGAGGGCGCGGAGCGCTGCGCGATGCGCCGCCTCGAGATCGGCCAGCTCCTGCAGCCGTTCGAACACGAGGGGCGCGATCTCGCGGCCAACGACGAGATCGAGTCCGGCCAGCGCGGCAGCCGGCAGGGATGCAAAGCGCCCCCGATCCACCTCGACCAGCCTATAGTCCGGCCGTCGTGGATCGGGGGCAACTCCGGTGAGGATCATTCTTCGCTCGTGGCGGTCTCCTCTTCGCCACCCGCAACGTCGCCTTCCGGCTCGGCTGCCGCCGTGATGCCCAGGTGCTGCTTCACGCGCGCTTCGACTTCGGCCGACATATCGGCGTGGTCCTTGAGGTATAGCTTGGCGTTCTCACGCCCCTGCCCGATCCGCTCTTTGCCGTACGAGTACCAGGCACCCGACTTCTCGATGATCCCGGCTTCCGCCGCGATATCGACCAGCAACGACTCGTGGCTGATTCCTTCGTCGAACATGATGTCGAACTCCGCCTGCCGGAACGGCGGCGCCACTTTGTTCTTCACCACCTTCACGCGCACATGGTTGCCGATGACAACCTCACGGTCCTTCACCGGTCCGATGCGCCGCATGTCGAGCCGCACTGAAGCGTAGAACTTCAGTGCCCGGCCACCGCTCGTCGTTTCGGGATTGCCGAACATGACCCCGATCTTCTCGCGCAGCTGATTGATGAAGATCACCGCCGTCCGCGAGCGATTGATCGCCCCCGCGAGCTTGCGGAGCGCCTGGCTCATGAGCCGCGCCTGAAGACCGGGCAGTGAATCCCCCATCTCGCCCTCCATCTCCATTTTGGGAACGAGCGCCGCCACCGAGTCGATGACCACAACATCCACCGCACCGGAGCGCACGAGAATTTCGCAGATCTCGAGTCCCTGCTCGCCCGTGTCGGGCTGGGAGACGAGCAGATTCTCGATGTCCACGCCCAGCTTCTTGGCGTACTCGACGTCGAGCGCATGCTCGGCGTCGATGTAGGCCGCGGCGCCGCCTTCGCGCTGCGCATGCGCCACGACATGCAAGGCCAGCGTGGTCTTGCCGCTCGACTCGGGCCCGAAGATCTCCGTCACCCGGCCGCGCGGGATGCCGCCGATGCCGATCGCGGCGTCGAGATTGATCGCACCGGTCGAAATGCCGGACACGCGCACCTGCGGCGAATCGGCGCCCATCCGCATGATGGAACCCTTGCCGCACGTCTTTTCGATTTGGGTGATCGCAAGATTCAGCGCCTTGCGCCGTTCGTCGGTGAGCCGCGGAGCGGCCGGCTGGCCCGGTTGCTGCTGTTCTGCCATCGGTGACCTCATGGGTGGCGAGCCTCCTGGTTTGAGGCCCGAATATATACCGAAACCGTTATTACCGCCATCCGGGACGAAACGCATCTTCCAAGTGCTCTAACTTGTTATCCACTATCGCGATACAGTCGAACCGGTAGACGTCAGAACGCTGCCCGTGGCGGTCCATCCAGACCCGCGCCGCCTTCACTATCTCCCGGCGTTTGGCGCCCGTAACGGCCTCGAATGGGCTCCCGAACGCGATCCCCCGCCGCGCTTTCACCTCGAAGAAAGCCACCAGACATCCGCGCCGAGCCACGATGTCGAGCTCGATCCGGCCGACGCGAAACCGATGCGCGGCGATTTCCCAGCCGCGCGCCTGGAGATATCGCATCGCCTGCTCTTCACCGGCGAGCCCGCGCTGGTGCCGAGGGTCAGTCCAATCGGCTGGATTGCTGTGAATGCCGCTCGACATGTGCGAAACTAGCACCGCGCGACGCGCCGTGCTAATCAGAATGGCGCGCGGCGGAGCCTTTGGATGCGGCGTGAGTTTTCAGCAGACAGCGCAGCGTCTCGCCCACGCTCCACGTTTGCGCGATGCAGCCACGTGGGGTGTACGGCTCTTCCGCATCGAAGATCTCCGCGATGGAGCCGGCGCCGAATTGGGGAAGGTGTGCGATCAAACCATCGAGAAAGCGCCGCGCACCGACGCGGTCGTCAGGGTGGACTTTCAACCACGCGTCGATCCACTGACCGATGAGCCATGCCCACACGGTTCCCTGGTGGTACGCGGCGTCGCGCGTGCGCAGATCGCCGAAGTAGCGCGTTTTGTAGTCGGGATGTCCGGGCGCGAGAGAACGCAGGCCGAAGGGCGTGAGCAGCCGCTCGTGTACGACCGCCAGCACGGGCTCCCACCGCGATTCCTCGAGGACGGGATTGGGTAACGAGATCGACAGCACCTGATTGGGGCGGCACGCAGCGTCATTGCCGTCGGGCCCGTCGATCACATCGAACAGGTACCCTCCCTCGGCGAACCAGAATTTCCGGTTGAACGACTCATACGCCTGTGCCGCCGCGTCGCCGTACTTGCGGGACCCGGCTTGATCACCGAGCTCGCGTTCCCAGCGCGACAAGAGGCACAGCGCGTTGTACCACAGCGCATTGATCTCGACCGCTTTCCCGCGGCGGGGCGTGACCACCCAGCCGTCCACCTTCGCGTCCATCCAGGTGAGCTGATAACCCTCGGCGCCTTGCCGCAACAATCCGTCATCCGCGTCTACGCCGATGCCGAACCGCGTACCGCGCAGATGCGCTTCCACGATTCCCCGCAGCACGGGCAGCACTTCTTCTACCAGCAACCAGTAGCCCGTCACCTGGGCGTAGCGCTCCAACGCGTGAAAGAACCACAGCGTCGCATCCGCGGTGTGATAGAGGCCCTGATCGCTGCCGTCGGGAAACAGGTTCGGAATAAGCCCATCGTGGACGTAATGGGCGAAAGTGCGCAGGATAAACCCCGCTTCGCGCTTGCGTCCCGTCGCGAGCGTCAGCCCTTCGAGGCTGATCATCGTGTCCCGGCCCCAATCGGTGAACCAGTGATAGCCGGCGATCACGGTGCGGACCTCCTCCCCCACCGCCGCGGCGCGAATGGTGTCGCGCACCCGGCCCACCGGCCGAATGATGAACTGATCGGCGGCAATGACGAGCTGTGCGGCGGCATTCCCCCGCCGTGCAGCCGGAGGCGCCGATTCGAGCAGTCGTCGTTTGCGCTCGATTTCGGCCGCGAGCGCCTCTTCCGCCGGCATCGCCTGCATCACGGCCGGATCCTCCGTGGAGCCGACGAGTGCGACCGTATCACCCGGCGCCACCGGCAGAACGAACGAGCCGGGGGACCAGAGCGATCCACGAAATTCATAACCGCGGGACTCTTCTACCGAGTATCCGATCTGTTCGCGGCGGCGCGGATCCTCGATGAACTGGCAATGCTGGTTGCCTTCGACCGCGAGCTGCAGCGGCGGCAGCCCGGCGGTCGTGAGGCGCACCTGCATCCCAGAGGCGGCGAGCGCATAGTAGTCGTGCAGCGCTTCCGAGACCGGCGCTTCATATCCGCGAAAATGGACCGCCGGCGTGAGGTGCAGCGTGACCGGCGCGTCGCCGCTGACGCGATACAGCACGATGACAGTGTTCTGGCGGTACGGCATGAACACCCGCTTCTCGATCACCGTCCCTGCCAGCGCATATGTCCACACCGGAATTCCGCCGTCGAGCCGGAATTCGGTCAGCGCCGCCGTAGTGCCCCCCGGGGGGGCCCCTGGCTCGAGCGACAACAGGGCGCGCCGGCCCGTCGCGTCCTCCGCCGACTCGAGCAGCGCGTTGAGCATGATCATGCGCCCGAGCGGGTTCGTAAGCGCGGCCACGAGCAGTCCGTGATAGCGGCGCGTGACGATGCCGGCGACCGTGGACGAGCTGTAGCCGCCGATGCCGTTGGTGACGAGCCACTCGTGCTCGACCAACGCCTGCATGTCGTCGCCCTGGTGGCTAGCGGCTCGCCGGTAGACGGCGAGCTGCGGTAACCGGGAGCGCTTTACGCGCCGGAGTCCATCGCGAGCAGCGACGCCGACTCCGCGGGAATCCGCCACGTGCCAACCTCCGATTCGAGTGCCGGCCGGCCGCGGCCGCCGTATTGCGGAGCTTCACTGTGCCAAAGGCTCATCCACCCCCGCTCCGGATCGGGGGGGGCGAGGAGCGGCTCGGGCACGATTTCGAGCCTCAGATCAGCGCCGAGATTCACCACGAGCAGGCGGTCATCACCATGCTCGGCGAAAAAGCGAATCACGAATGCCCCCCCAGGCGCATTCGGGCCGAGCACGGCGCCGTCGATTTCCCGCGTGTGCGCCGAGAGTACGGGGTCGTTGCGGCGGAGCGCGATGAGATCGCGATGCAGCGATACATGCGCGCCGTTGCGCTCGCGTTCCGACCAGTCCAGGCGGGACCGCTCGAAGGTGGCCCGATCGCCGGGATCGGGGAGATTCGCGGCATCCTCGCCCGCGATGGAGGAAAACTGCGACAAGAACGTCGCCCGCCCCTCCCGCACCAGACGCCCCAGCTCCGGCTCGTGATCGGCGAAATACAAGAACGGCGCCGACGAGCCGAAATCTTCGCCCTGAAACAGGAGTGGCGTCTGCGGCGCGAGCAGCAGCAGCGCCGTGAGCGCGCGGTAACGCCCCGGGCTGGTGATCTGATGCAACCGGCGTCCGTCACGTGAATTGGCCGTCTGATCGTGATTCTCGAGACAAAACACCATGCGCCAGGAGGGAAGGTCCCACGCGGGTGCGCCGCGCCGCTGTTTCTGCCACGAATAGAACTGCCCCTGATAGAGCGGCCCGCGTTTTATCGCCGTCACGAATTCCTGCGGTGTGGCGCCGTAGTCGGTGTAATAGGCCTCGCGCCGTCCGGTGGCCGCTACGAGCGCGAGATGGTGAAAGTCGTCGCACCAGATGTAGTCGAGCCCGTACCTGCGCACCAGCGTCGCATCCTGAGGCTCGTTCTCGGCAAACAGGTGCACCGGTCGTGTCCGTGCGGCCCCGTGAGCAGCCGCGCCGATGTCCTGCAGAATGTGGCGCGGCGAATCGTCGTTTATGGCTTGGGTCGCGTCGAGCCGCAGCCCGTCGAGATGGTACTCCTCGATCCAGTGGCGCACATTGCTCAACACGAACTCGCGCACCGATTCGCACTCCTCGCCGTCGTAGTTGATCACCTCGCCCCATTCGGTGACGTGGCGAGTGCTGAAGTACGTGTCGGCGAACTCGCGCAAGTGGTTGCCGGCCGGCCCGAAGTGGTTGTACACCACGTCGAGGATGACGCCCAGGCCCGCCGCGTGCGCCACGTTGACGAACGCCCGGAAATCGTCGCAACTGCCGTAGCCGTGGTAGGGTGCGAACCAATCCACGCCGTCGTACCCCCAGCCGAACGCGCCGGAGAACTCCGCGAGCGGCATGACTTCGAGTATGGTCACCCCGAGATCCACGAGCGCGCCGATGTGCTCGGCTGCGGCGGCATACGTCCCCTGCGGGGTGAACGTGCCGATGTGCAGCTCGTAGACGATCTGACGTGCCGGTTCGATGCCGCGCCAGGCGTCGTCGGTCCAGCGGAAGGCGGACGGGTCTACGACCTGCGATGGGCCATCCGGCCCCTCAGGTTGAAAGCGCGACGCGGGATCGGGAAAGCTGCGATCGCCGTCGAGCCGGAACCGGTAGGTGCTTCCCGTCTTGAGACCCGGAACGAGTCCTGAGAAGTAGCCGTGCGCGTCGCGCGCGAGCGCCGTGTCGCCGGCCTCGGATTCGACCGCGACCTGCGTG
>JBHEMG010000139.1:0-16099 GCA_046262715.1 Gemmatimonadales bacterium | reverse complement strand
ATTTGCAGGGGCCGAGCCTTGATGTACCACACGCCACTCCCAACCATCGCCAGAAAAATCGTCGGCAGCCACAACATGGTCGCGAACTCCATCCCCGCGAGCGGACCGCCGCTCTCGACCCACAACCCGCCGCGGAAGCGGCCGTAAAACCACGCGAGCAGCACGCCGAACGCGAGCGACAGCACCGCGGACTTGGCCATCGCCGGGCCCATGAACCGCTTCATTTCCTCGGGCGACATCTGCGTGAAGAACGCATCCATGCCCGTCGTGAACACCTTGCTCCACAGGACCCAATCCACAACGTACGCAACGACGCCTGCGATCAGTCCCGCGACGATCCAGTTCATGCGTGCGTCTCCCTTGTGAGAGTCACTTCGCGTCCCGCTCGCCCGGTACCCCGAGCTCGGTCATGGCGCGCAAATCCAGTATTGCGTCGAGCTCCTTGCCCTTCAGCAGTCCCTTCTCCACGACCAATTGTCGCACGGTGACATTTTTCGCCACCGCTTCTTTCGCCAGCTTGGCGGCTTCGGCGTAGCCGATCTTCGGTGCCAACGCCGTCACCAGCGCGGGGCTCCGCTCGAGCCAATGCGCGCACTGCTCCGCATCTGCTTCGATGCCGTCCACGCAGCGCTCCGCGAGCACCCGCGTCGCGTTCGTCACGATCTGCATCGAGCCAAGCAGATTATGCGCGATCACGGGCATCATCACGTTCAGCTCGAGCTGGCCGGCCTCGGCCGCGGCCGTCACCGTGACGTCGTTGCCGATGACCTGGAAACAGACCTGGTTCACCATTTCGGCGATCGAAGGATTCACCTTCCCGGGCATGATGCTCGAGCCGGGCTGCACCGCGGGGAGCAGAATCTCGGCGAGGCCGGTTCTGGGCCCCGAGGCGAGCAGCCGTAAATCGCTGGCGATTTTGCCGAGATCGACCGCATAGGAACGGAGGGCACCGGAGAACGCCGTGGCGTCACCCATAGACTGCATCAGCTGGACACGGTCTTTCCCTTCGCGCAGCGCGAGCCTCGTGATCGCCTGCAAATGCTTCACCATCAGCGCGGGATATCGCGGCTCGGCGTTCAAGCCCGTGCCGACCGCCGTCCCGCCAATGCCAAGATCGCGCAGATCGTCGGCCGCACGCGTGATTCGCTCGCGGCTGCGCTCGATGGTGTGCCCGAACGCCGTGAATTCCTGGCCGAGGCGTACCGGCGTCGCGTCCTGTAAATGCGTGCGGCCCGACTTCACGATGTCGTCGAACGCCTTCCCCTTGCCGAGGAACGCGCGCCCGAGTCGCGTGAGCGCTTCCGTCAATGCCGTGAGCTGCGACAGCGCGCCGAGACGGATCGCGGTGGGAATCACATCGTTGGTCGACTGCGCCATGTTGACGTGATCGTTCGGATGCACCGGCGTGTACTCGCCACGCTTGGCGCCCAACAGCTCATTGGCACGGTTGGCGAGCACCTCATTGCAATTCATGTTGTGCGAGGTGCCGGCGCCGGCCTGATACGGGTCCACCACGAAATGCTCGCGGTGGCCCCCGGCGAGCACCTCATCGGCGGCGTTGATGATCGCGTCGGCGAGTCGCGCCTCGAGCCGGCCGGTCTCGCGGTGCGTCAGCGCGGCGGCTTTCTTGATCGCAATGACTGCATCGACGAAGGCGGGAAGGGGTCGCAGATTGGAGATGGGGAAGTTTTGCCGGGCGCGCTCGGTCTGGATGCCCCAGAGCGCCGTCGCAGGCACCGGCATCTCGCCCAGGGGATCACGTTCGACGCGGGTTTGACTCACTGCCCCTCCCTCAGTCCGGCTGCTGTCCGTCTGGAGCCAGGAATCGCCCATGGAATCTCGTGAAGTGATGCAGCATTTGTTCGATCGCGCGGCGTTTCGCGCCGACGGCATGACGAAAGTCGACTGCTTTCACTCCGAGCGCCTGCTCGCCGGACTGAATTGTTTCGAGCCGGGGCAGCAGCAACCGGTCCATACGCACGCCGGTGCCGACAAATTCTATGTGGTGCTCCGCGGAAAGGCCACTTTCACCGTCGGCGACGCCACTGTGACGGCGACGGTCGGCGATCTCGTTCTCGCACCGGCCGGCGTCCCCCACGGCGTGGCGCGCGCGGACGAACGGACCATCGTGCTGATCGCGATGGCCCCGGGGCCGAGCGCCCCCTAACGCCGCCGGAACCAGCCCACTGTCAGGAGCTCTTTTGCGGCCCTCGCGCCGTGCGTTCGGATCAGCAGGTACATGCCGAGGACGGTCAACAACACGGTCGTGTAAAAGCGCCACAGCAACAGCATCCGGACCTGATGGCCCGCGCCGAAATCTCCGGCGAATCCCGAGAGAAAGGCGAGGTCGATGCCGCCGCCGCCGGACGGCAGCGGCACGATCAGCGGTGCGTGGATCAGAGCCATCGATCCGAAGAACATCACGCTGAATGCCGGTGCGTCGGGGTGCCCCCATACGAGCGCGGGCAAGATCAGGGCGCGCGCAGCGAGGCTCACCGCCGTTAGCAGGGCGCCCACGAACAAGACCCACCAGGGGGCCCGGCGGACATGTGCCAACGCGACGCGCCATTGGCGCCGCACGCGATGACGGATCGCCCCCGGCCGGACCAGCCGCTGCAGCGTCCAGATCACGACGAGGACGACGAGCGCAATCAGTTCGATGCCGAGGAGATCGCGTGCTAAACTGTGCGTGAGGAAGCGATCCGCTGCCTGGCTCCAGTCGGGCACATAGTACGCCGCCAGCGCTATTGCCATCGCGCCGAACACGGGCCATTCGGCGGCGACCTCCACGCCGAGCGCAACGAGTGCCATCACCACGCGCAACCCCGACCCGGTCATGCCAAGAAAGCGCGCCGGCTCACCGCCCAGACGATTGGGCGTGAAGGTGGACGCTGCCTCGCCGTAGAGATTGAGGCGCACCGCGTCTCGAAAGTTGAGTCGGCCACCCGCTGCCCGGCTGGCAAGTTGAATCCGTCCGGCGCGTGCCGCGCAGTCCAGGGCGAGGAGGAGAAGTGCCAGGAGATGAATCAATCGGAACAGTCGCCGAGTGGGTACATGAAGCCACAATTGGGACAGGGGTTCTTGCACCCCCACGGCTTCGGCCGCACCTCGGCCCCGCACCGCAGGCAGCGGGGTGGCAGCTTAGGCGAGCCGGTAGATGCCGGTGAGGAAGGGATTCGTGCGGCGTTCCCGTCCGATGGTCGTTTCGGGTCCATGTCCGCTGTACACGATGGTGTCATCGGGAAGCGGGAGCAACTCGCGCTCGATGCTGGCGATGAGGGTCTCGAGCTCGCCGCCCGGGAGATCGGTGCGTCCGATCGATCCGGCGAACAATACGTCGCCACCGAACGCGGCGCCCGCGCCGATAAGGCAGACGCTGCCCGGTGAATGGCCGGGGGTGTGGCGCACCTCGAAGCTCGCATTCCCCACGCGTACGCTCGTGCCCGGGACGAAATCGTTGTCGGGCGCCGGCAGCGGGTCGGGTCTCGCGAGACCGAACCACGTGGCCTGTTCCGGGACATTGTCGTAGAGCAGCCGGTCGGCCGGATGCAGCCAGATCGGCGCGCCGGTTTCGGCTGCCACGCGACCGACACCGAGCACGTGATCGAGATGGGCGTGCGTCAACCAGATGGCGACGGGCGTTGCACCACTGTCTCGCACTTTGTGCAAGATGAGACCCGCTTCTTCCCCCGGATCGACGATCGCGCATTCGCGCGTTTCTTCGTCTACGATGAGGTAGCAGTTCTCGGCGAACATGCCGTTGGGGATCTGCACGAACTTCATTGCGCGACCTTGCGGTTTTTGCCGTCATGCTTCTGCTCCCGCAGCGACTTCAGGTACTTCTCGACCGCGATCGCGGCGGTCGTGGCATCGCCCACAGCGGTCGTGATCTGCCTGGTGACCTGGCTCCGTACGTCGCCCGCGGCGAAGAGTCCTGCCATCGAGGTCATCATGCGTGGATCGGTGATCAGGTAACCGCCGGCATCGTGATCGACGTGACCTTCGACCAGCTGGGTGTTCGGCTTGAACCCGGCGAAGATGAAAACGCCCCCTACGTCCAGCTGCGAGCGGCTGCCGGTCGCGGTGTCCTCGAGCACGGCATGGGTGACCCCGCGCTCGTTCCCGGCGATTTCCGGGACGACCGTGTTGCGAATGACTTCGATCTTCGGGTTCGCGAAGGCTCGCTCCTGCAGCAGCTTGGATGCGCGAAACTCGTCGCGGCGATGCACGAGGGTGACCTTGCGGGCATACCGGGTGAGGTAATCGGCTTCCTCCACGGCCGCATCGCCGCCGCCGACCACCGCGAGATGCTCCCCCTTGAAGAACGCGCCATCGCACACCGCGCAGTAGGAGACGCCCTTCCCCGCATACTCCCGCTCGCCGGGCACGCCGAGTTTCACCGGCGTGCCACCGGCGGTGAGAATGACGGTCTGGCTGCGATAGGTCTCGCCACGCGCCGTGCTGACGTCGAACCAGCCGTCGGCGGCTCGGTGGATGCGATCGACCGTGTCGGTCACGAGCTCGGCGCCGAATTTCTTGGCGTGCTCAGTCATCTTCTGAGCGAGCTCCCACCCCTTGATGCTCTCGAAGCCGATGTAGTCTTCGATCAGGTCGGTGTTGAGCAGCTCCCCGCCCGGGGCGCCGCGCTCGATGGTGAGCGAGCGCAGCATGCCACGCCCCGCATAGAGCGCGGCGCACAGCCCCGCGGGACCCGCGCCGACGATGATGACGTCGTATGGTTTGCCGTGCTCAGTCATGGTTCTCTGAATTCCAGGCGCGGGGGATCGCCCTCCCCCGCCAGGGCGCGCGCCAGCTGCGCGCGAAACTCTATCGTGTCGAATTCCACCCCGGGCTGCTGCGGTCCGGAGAGCTTACCGAGTGCCGCCGCTCCAACCACAATGGTGCCGTGACGGTTCCCGCGCGCCCGATGCAACAGCGCGGCGGCCGCCTGAATCAGCCCCTGCCAGACACGCGCTTCGTCTTCCTTAATAATAGAACGCCAGACTGTTTCCAACGCTTCGTGCGCCAACCAGTATTCGCCCCGGTTGAAAAGCTCCTGTGCATGAAGCAGGTAGCGGTGCCGGTCGTCGGGATTCATGCGCTTACTGCGCCCCGAGCATCAGCAGATTCAGGGCTCCATGGCAGCTCGAGAGCGTGCCGATCAGCACTTCGGCTTTGTCGCTGCGCGCCCCAGCCGCCGCCACCAGCTGGTCGCCTGCGCGCACGGCGTCCGCGGCGAACATGCCCACGCCGAAGACATGATGCTTGCACACGAAGAACGCCGGCCCGCTGATGGGTCGGCCCGCGTCACGCAAGCGATCGGCGAGCTCGCTGACGGCGGCGGACATCTCCCAGGTGCGCGGTGCGCCGATGGCCGGACACAACGCGGGCTCGATGCAGTGCGTGGGGCAGATCCAGTCGGCGAACGACACATACCGCGTCGCGTCGACGCCCGGGCTCGGCCGGTCGTAGGGCGTCCGCATATCGCCGGGGACCGGCACGACCGACACCTGACGGGCCGGCCACCGCGCACGCGCCCGGCGTAGCACCCATTCGAACATCAAGTGCGGCATATGCGGTGAAGGGACGATCTGGTCGTCACCTGCGTCGTGCGTGGGGGGTGGCGCATGGGACAGCCACTCGTCGAAGAACGCGGTCCAGTCCGCGGTGACGAATTGGCGATCCGGTGCTGCACCAAGCTCGCGCCGGGCCTGACAGTCCGCATTCCGATCCACAACGATGACGGTGCGATAATCGGTCTTGCCGCGCGATTTGGCCTTGGCGAGCTGTGACGCGTAAAAGGTGCCATAGCAGCCGCCGCCGACCACGACGACGTCTCTCAGCGGATGAGTCTCCCGCCGTCCACGACCAGCACGGTGCCGGTGACGTAATCGGTCGCCTCCAGGAGGAAGCGTGCCGCGGTGACGACGTCGTCCGGGGAGCCGAGGCGCGCGAGCGGCGTCGTGGCGCGAATATGCTCGCTCGCCTTGTCGTCCCATTCGTCGGGCAGCAGCACAGCGCCGGGTGCGATGGCGTTGACCGCGATGTCCGGCGCCAATGCGCGTGCCAACCCCTTGGTCAGCATAATCACACCCGCCTTACTGATGCAGTGCGGGACATACGCCGGCCAGGGCTCGAGTCCCGCAATGTCCGCCATGTTGACGATCTTTCCCTTGGCCCGGCGCAGATGCGGGATCGCGCCCTGCGAGACGAAAAACATGGCGCGCAGGTTGAGCGCGAGCGTGGCGTCCCAACTTTCGGGCGTCACCATCTCCACCGGCTCGCGCACCATGATGGCTGCCGAGTTCACCACGATGTCGAGTCGCGAGAACGTGCCTGCGGCCCGATCGGCGAGCGCGCGGGCCGACGCGGCGTCGCGCAAGTCGGCGGACAGCAGCTCGGCGCGACGACCGGCGGCGCGAACCGCCTTCGCCGTGTCTTCCGCGCCCTTGGCGGAGTGATGATAGTGAATGGCGATGTCGCAGCCGGACTGCGCCAGCCCGACGGCGATGGCCTGGCCGATCCGCGTTCCCGCGCCCGTGACGAGTGCCGCCGCGCCGGCGAGCCGCACTAGTACGCCTTTCCGGTGATCGCGATGATCTGACCGGTGATCGCGTTGGCCTCGTCGCTGGCCAGAAAGAGGACAGTGGTGACGACCTCATCGAGCTCGACCAACACCGTACTATCGCCCATTTGCGCCATGTTGTCGGCGGTGCGGACCGTCGCGGGCGCGACCGCGTTGATGCGGATGTTCGCATCGCGATATTCCCGCGCCAGCTCGCGCGTGAGTCCAGCCACCGCGGACTTCGCCGCGCTGTAGGCGGACATATGCATGAGGGCGCGCACCACCGCGATCGAGGCGAAGTTGACGATCGCGCCCTTCCCCCGCGCCAGTAACAACGGCATCGCCGCCTGGCACATGAAGAAGGCGGTCTTAAAGTTGACGGCGAGCTCGCGGTCCAGCTGCTCGGGCTTCACTTCGGTAAACGGGCCGTAGCTGAAGAAGCCACCGGCGACGTTGACGACGATATCGAGTCCGCCGTACTGCGCCTGCGCGAGCGCGGTCGCCGTCCGCGCTGCTTCCGGCTGCGTCAGGTCGCCGGCGGACGATTTGGCCGCGATGCCGTCCGATGCGAACTCTTTGACCCGATCGGCGAGTCCCCCCGCATTGACGTCCGCGAGTACGAGCTTGGCTCCGGCCCGTCCCAACCCGCGCGCGACCGCGTGGCCGATCTGGCCAACGCGCCCCACTCCGGTGACGAGCGCGACTTTCCCGCGAAGGTCAACGGGCACTGACGATGTCGTCCACGGGCGGGGCGCCGCGCTGCCCAAAGCGGATCGTGCCGTCGCGGCCGATCACGTATACGGTGCGCTGAATTCCTTTGCCATCGTCCTTCAACGCATTGTACGCCGCCGCGATCGCGCGCTCGGGATCCGACAGCAGCGGGAAGTTGAAATGCATTTTGTCGACGTAGCCGCGATGGCTCTCGACGCTCGCGGGGTTGACGCCGAATGGCTGCATGGTGGCGTCCTGGAACTTGGCGATCTCATCGCGCACGGCGGAGAGTTGGCGGTTTCAGCCGGGGGTGTTGTTTCCCGGATAAAACACCAGCGCCACCGACCCTTGCTTCAAAAGATCGGCCAGCGCGTACGTGCGGCCATCGGACGCCGGCGCGTCGAACGCCGGCGCCTTGCTGCCTACGGAAAGTGGTTCAGTCATGCCGTTTCCTCATGGTGAGTTCGAGCCGCCGCTCGAGCGGTTCGAGCCAGGTATCAGGGACCCGCATCCCGCCCAGCGGCGCGTGACTTTCCCCATACTCGCTTTCGCCGTGCCAGTCCGATCCGCCGGTGATGCCGAGTCCCAGCCGTTCGGCGATTTTTATCAGGCGCGCCTCGACCGCCGGCGGATGGCTCGGATGCCGGACCTCGACGCAGTCGAGCCCTTGATCCTGGAAAATGCGCAGCTGCGCTTCTGTGCCGTGATCGCCAAGGTGCGCGGCGACGGTCAGCCCGCCGACGTCATGCACCAACGCGGTGACCTCGGCGAGTTTGGGAAGCGGCTTCTCGACATAGGCCGCCCTCCCCCGGCCCAGGAAACGGCGGAAGGCATCGTGAATGTCGTTACACGCGCCGCTGTCCACCAGCGCGCGAGCGACGTGCGGGCGTCCCAGCGCGCCGCCGTCCCCACCGAGCAGCTGGGCCTGTACGTCTTCCAGATCGATGGCGACGCCGAGGGCTTGCAGCTTGGCGACGATCTGCTCGCCACGACGACGCCGTGCCGCGCGCGTGTCGCGCAGGAACACCTGCAGTCGCTCATTTTCATGCGGCAAAAACAGGGCGAGGACGTGCAGCTCCCCCCAAGGCGCGCGCACGCTGAACTCGCACCCCGTGATGACGCGCAGGCCTAGCTTGACGCCCTCCCGCGCCGCCTCGGCGAATCCATCCGTGGTGTCGTGATCGGTCAGCGCGATCGCGGCGAGATTGGCCGCGCGCGCGCGCCGCGCGACCTCGGGCGGGTCACACTCGCCGTCAGAGGCCGTGGAGTGACAATGCAGATCAATGTGCGCCGTAGCCGACCTCGGGCGCGGTCCAGGCGGGTTGCGACTGCCGGAACAGCTCGCGCAAGTCCCGCTCCGACAGCTCGATGAACGCGCGGTCCGGCGCGCGGCTCCCCAGTGGCGAGTAATGCGTGACACGGCGGCGCCGCTGCGGCCCCGCGCCCTGCTCGAAGATCAGACCGAACTGATCGCGGCCGTAGACGGTGACGCGGCCGGAGGGATAGACCTCCCAGGAATCGCTGTCGACGTCGAGGGTGCGGCGGGCCATCGTATCCTCTACGCCTGTGACGGACTGCTGACGGGGACCTCGCTCCACAGCTCCCACGCGTCGGGCGCGTAGGTCGCCAGCGACTCCAGCCGCTTCTCCAGCTTAATCTCTTCCGGCAACCGCGACGCCTGGGCGCGGTGCGACATCTCGGTAGGACTCTCCGAGAACTCGATGAACAGCCGCGGATCCTTGGCGTTGCGGTACAGCCAGATCCGCTGGCCGCGCGCGTCGGCGAACTGACTCAGCTCGCGCAGCGTGTTCACGTACTCCGTTTCGTTCTGCGCGGCTACGCGCACGCGCGCCGCGGTCAGGACCTTGGGCATTTTCACATCGCTCCCTCGGGAAATTCCTGCAACAGCTTTTTCACATCGGCGAGGAACCTGTCGGCGTCGGCGCCATCGACGACACGGTGATCGTACGACATCGTCAACATGCCCATGGTGCGGATCGCCATCGAGTCCGTCCCGTCGGGGCCGGTCACGACTTTGGGCCGCTTGTCGATCGCGCCGACGCCGAGGATGGCCACCTGCGGCTGGTTGATGATCGGGATGCCCGCGAACGGGCCAAAGCCGCCAGGATTCGTAATGGTGAAGGTGCCGCGCTGAATGTCGTCGGGCAGCAGCTTCTTGGTGCGCGCCCGCTCGCCCAGATCGTTGATCGCGCGCGCGATGCCGATCAGCGAGAGTTCGTCGGCATGCTTGATGACCGGAACGATAAGTCCCCAGTCGAGCGCTACGGCCACGCCGATGTTCACGTCGCCGCGGTAAATCGTGCTGTCGCCCGACACCGCGGCGTTGACGATGGGATGCTTGCGCAGATTCTCCGCGCAAGCCTTCGCAATGAACGCGAGGAAGGTAAGGCTGACGCCACGCTCCGCGTATGACTGCTTCGCTTTGCTGCGCAGCTGCGCGATACGCGTAAAGTCGACTTCGAAGAAACTGGCGACGTGCGCCGACACGCGGCGGGACATCACCATGTGATCGGCGGTGATCTTGCGGATCTTGGACCACGGCTCGACACGGTCGCCAGGCCACGGCTCGACGGCGGGATGCTCGACGGAACCACCGGGCGTCGCGCGTCGTGCCTCGTACGCCGGTGCCGCGGTGGCAGGCGGCTTTTCGATGTACCCGAGTATATCCTGCTTCGTCACGCGACCCGCGTAGCCACTTCCGGGAATGCGCGAGATGTCGACGCTATGCTCGGCGGCAATCTTGCGCACGAGCGGCGTCGACTTGGTACGCAGGCGCTGCTCGGCGGTCTGGACTCCCCCTCCGCCATCCCCATCGGCGGGGCGGGCCGACGAGCGGACGGCCGGCTCGGCAGCGGCAGGCTGCGGCGGCTGCGGACTCGGGCTTTGCGCACGCGGGGGAGGCGCCGGCGCCGGCTGAGGAGTCTCGGCGGTTGGAGGCTTGGCTGCCGTCGCGCCCGCCTCGGTTTCCAGCACCGCGACCAGCGTCTGCACCGGGACGGTGTGTCCTTCCTGCACTTTGATTTCGGCCAGCACGCCGGCGGCGGGAGCGGGAATCTCGGCGTCCACCTTGTCGGTCGAGATCTCGAACAGCGGCTCATCCCGCTTGACGGGATCGCCGACTTTCTTGAGCCACTTGGAGAGCGTGCCTTCCGCTATCGACTCTCCCATCTGGGGCATGAGGACGTCAACGCGCGCCATGATTCCTCGCAGGGGGCATCAGTATTTCGCCAACCATCTTGCGGCCTTTACGATGTCGTCAGTCTGCGGCAGTACGAAATCTTCCAGCGTCGGCGCGTACGGCAGCGGGACGTCGTGCGCCGTCACGCGCATGATCGGGCCGTCAAGCCATTCGAACGCCTGCTCGTTGATGCGCGCGGCGATTTCGCCGGCAATGCCGCCGGTCCGTGTATCCTCGTGGACGATCAATACCTTGTTCGTCTTCTTCACCGTCGCCACGATGCTCTCGTCATCCATCGGGAGCAGCGTGCGCAGATCCAGCACCTCGACAGACAGGCCGTCGGCTTTCTCGAGCTGCTCGGCGGCCTCGAGGGACTTCCACACCGTGGCGCCGTAGGTAATGATCGAGAGGTGCCGGCCTTCGCGCGCCAGCCGCGCCTTCCCGATCGGCGTCAGTATCTCCTCGCCTTCGGGAAGCTGATCCTTGATACGCCGGTAGAGCCATTTGTGCTCGAGATATAACACCGGGTCTTCATCCCGAATCGACGACTTGATCAAGCCTTTCGCGTCCCGAACCGTCGCCGGATAGACGATTTTGAGACCCGGGGTGTGCAGGAAGGCCGCCTCCGGATTCTGCGAGTGGAACGGTCCACCGCGCACGTAGCCACCGCAGGGGCCCCGTACCACCATCGGCGTCGACAATCCAGCCCGGTAGCGCGCGGTCGCGACGTAATTCGTCAACATATCGTAGGCGCACGAGATGAAATCGATGAACTGCATCTCGGCCACCGGCCGCAGCCCCATATGCGCCGCGCCAGCGGCGGCGCCCACGATCGCGGCTTCCGCGATTGGTGTGTCGATGACGCGCGCTTCGCCGAAGCGTTTGCTGAAGCCGTCGGTCACCTTGAAGGCACCGCCGTACGACCCGACGTCCTCACCAAGGATGAAGACACGCTCGTCGCGCTCCATCTCCTCCCACAACCCCTGGCGCAACGCCTCGAGAAACGTGACTTCAGCCGTCATAGCGCTTTGAACCAGAGTTTGTCGGCGCTCGCCGGCTCGAGATAAACGGCCGGCAGCGCGCTCTCGGCGGGGGGTAACGGCTCGTCTAGGCAGGCATCGGTCGCCTGATCGACCTCGACGCGCACGCGATCATCGATGTCCTTGAGATCGCCCTCCGCGATGAGATCGGCGGCGAGCAAGCGCTGGGTGTAGCGGTCGACCGGGTCGTTCTCGCTCGACCAGCGCTCCAGGACATCCTTGGGCATGTAATGCTGGTCATCGTGTTCGGCGTGTCCCTTGCGGCGATACGTCTTCACCTCGATGAAATGCACGCCTTTGCCGCGTCGCGCGCGCTCGACCGCGAACTTCGTCGCCTCGTAGACTGCGAAGACGTCATTGCCGTCGACCGTGACCGCTGGAATCCCGTACCCCTTTGCCTTGTCGGCGAGGTCCTTGACCGCGAACTGTTTGTCGGGCGGCGTAGAATACGCCCAATGGTTGTATTCACCGATCACGACCAGCGGCAGTCGCTGCACGGCCGCGAAGTTTAGCCCCTCGTGGAACGTTCCGGTGGACGTCCCGCCGTCTCCGATGTAGACCAGTCCCACGCGAGGCTCTCGCCGCAACTTGAACGTCATGGCGATACCGGCCATCACCGGGATCATGTCGCCGAGGTGGGAAATCTGGCCGAGGTAGCCCTTTTCCAGATCGTTGAAATGGACGTTCAGCTCACGGCCCCGCGTGGGGCTATCGGCCTTGGCCATGTACTGCCGCAGGATCTCGATTGGCTGCGCCCCCATCACCAACAGGGAGCCAAGGTTGCGGATCAGGGGCGAGAGAATGTCCTTGTTGCGGCCGCGTTCCAGGGCGTAGGCCGACGCAACAGACTCGCCCTCCTGCCCCAGCGAGCGGAACAAGCCGCCGATGACTTTGGTCTGACGGTACAGCGCAACGAGGCGCTCCTCGAGCGTGCGGGTCAGCCGGAGGTAATAGTAGATCTCCAGCAGCTGCTCTGAAGCGAGCGCCGCCCCCGAGGGAAATGCGGCAGTGGGCCGGGTCGCAGGGAGAGCCATGGCCCTAAATTATAGTTGGGAGGGAAGAGGCATGGCGAACATCAAGCTACGCGTGAGCGGCATGACCTGCGGACACTGCCAGGCCAAGGTGGAGAAGGCCTTGCGGGGTGTCGTGGGTGTCTATACGGCCATTATCGATCTGCCTGATGGCCAGGCGGAAGTCGACTTCGACGATGATTCAGTAACGACCGACCAGCTGGTGGCAGCGGTCGTGCAGGCGGGATACGGCGCGAAAGTCGCGGGTTAGTAAGCCCCGCGCACGACGTGCGCCGGCTCCACGAGGCGGTGCACTTCGGCAAGAAAGCGTTTGGCGAGCTTGTCGAGCTCCGACTCACCTACCTGATCGGTCGCGGCCTCGACAAATGTGTAATGCCCACCCTCGGGACGAGCGCTGATGGTGATCCGCCCCAGCGTACCGTGATAGGCCCGGCGGCGCGGTGTCTCCTCGGCCGGCGCCAGCCGGCCACCGAAGAAGGTTTTGGCGACCTCGAGCACCGCTTCGGGACTCGCGCTAGTTCTGTGGAAGTACCGCATGACTCGCCCCCATTCGTCCAGTCGCCGCCGCCGATGTCTTGAAGGCCCGTAGCGTCAGACTGTTGAGCACCACCGACAAACTGGACCAGGCCATCGCGGCACTCGCCAGCACGGGCGACAACAACCAGCCAGTGACAGGATACAGCACGCCCGCCGCGATCGGAATCAGCAGAACGTTGTAGCCGAACGCCCAGATCAAGTTCCAGCGAATCGTCCGCATCGTGCGGCGCGCCAGCTCGATCGCCGTGAACACCGCCCGCAGATCGCCGCGGATCAGGGTGACGTCGGATGCCTCCATGGCGATGTCGGTGCCGGTGCCGATCGCGATGCCGACATCCGCCTGCGCCAGCGCGGGTGCGTCGTTGATGCCGTCGCCGACCATCACGATGTGCCCTCCCTGCCGCTGTAGCTTCTTCACGAGGTCGGCTTTTTGCGAGGGCAGGACCTCGGCGATGACTTCCTGGATGCCAACTTCCGTCGCGACCGCTTCGGCGCCTTTCCGCGAATCGCCCGACACCATGACCACCCCGATGCCACGGCGCGTAAGCAGCTCGACCGCCGTCTTGGACGTCGGTTTGATCGGATCGGAAATCGCGATGACGGCATAGACGGTGTTGTTCACCACGCAAATCACCGGCGAGCGCCCCTGCGCTGCGAGCCGGTCGGCGTCGGCGCCCAGCGATCCGAGCTCGAGGCTGCGCTCGCGCGCGTGCCGCAGCGAAATGACTTCGATGATGCGCCGATCAACGGTGCCACGCACACCCCGCCCCTCCATGGCCGCGAATTTTTCTACTTGGAGCAGCGTGACCTGCTTGTCCTGCGCGGCTTTGAGAATCGCGTACGCGAGCGGATGCTCGGAGCGCTGCTCGACCGATGCCGCCCACTTGAGCACGTCGGCCGGGCTGATC
The DNA here is from genome assembly GCA_046262715.1 of Gemmatimonadales bacterium. Classification (GTDB taxonomy): domain Bacteria; phylum Gemmatimonadota; class Gemmatimonadetes; order Gemmatimonadales; family GWC2-71-9; genus 20CM-2-65-7. The sequence continues at coordinate 2,108 of JBHEMG010000139.1, read as the reverse complement.
GGCGTACCGTCGGGCTTCTTCGCCGTGACGATGTGCGTCACAGCCGGCTTCCCCTCGGTAATGGTCCCCGTCTTGTCGAGCAACACGGTGCGCACGTTGGAGAGGCGCTCCAGCGCTTCACCGCTGCGGATCAGGATGCCGTATTCGGCCGCCTTCCCCGTGCCCACCAGGATGGCGGTCGGCGTCGCGAGACCCAGGGCGCAGGGGCAGGCGATGATCAACACGGTGACAAAGGCCACCGTCGCGAACACGAGCGCGCGCGCCGCCGGCAGCGGGCCGAGATCGAACCAGCCGACGAAGGCGGCGATGGCGAGGGCGATGACGATCGGGACGAACACCCCCGCCACGCGATCGGCCAACTTCTGAATCGGCGCTTTCGTCGCCTGCGCGTCCTCGACGAGCTGCACGATCTGCCCGAGCGCCGTTTCCTTGCCGACGCGCGTCGCGCGAAAGGTGATACTGCCGGTCGTGTTGAGCGTGCCACCGATGACTTCGTCGCCGGGTTTCTTGGCCACCGGCATCGGCTCGCCCGTCAGCATCGATTCGTTGACCGCCGACGCGCCTTCAGTGACCAGTCCGTCGACTGGCACCTTCTCGCCCGGTTTGACGATGATGAGATCGCCGACCACAACCGCTTCGACCGGCACCTCGGCGCCTTTGCCGTCGCGAACGACGTGCGCGGCGCGGGCCCGGAGCGCGGCGAGGCGTCGGATCGCCTCGGAGGTGCGTCCCTTGGCCCGCGCTTCCAGCAGCCGGCCGAGCAGCACGAGGGCGATGATCGCGGCAACTGCTTCGTAGTACACGTCGGCGGGGAGCCCGGCGCGCAGGAAAAGATTCGGCGCGGCGGTTGCAACCAGGGAGTACAGATAGGCGGCTGCGGTGCCGACGCCGATGAGCGTGTTCATGTCCGCGGTGCGGTGGCGGAATCCGCTCCAGGTTCCTCGATAGAACTGTTGCCCCGACCACGCGACCACCGGCAGCGTGAGCAGTGCCAGCCCCCATTTGATCCAGTGCAGATCGAGGATCCAGCCCCGGCCCGCGATCCCATCGCGCAGCGAGACGGCGAGCGGCATGAGCACGCGGCCCATGAGATCGAGTTGCTTCATCGTACCGCTTTCGCCCATGGGGCGGTCGGCCATCAGCAGCATCGCGCCTATCATGGCGATGACCGTCACCGCCCCGGCGGCGGCGAGCTTCCAGGTGAGGCTGCGCATTTCGCGCGTGCGCGCGATGCGCTCGCGCTCGACCGGATCCTCGGCGGCGATGGGCGCCGCGACTGCGAACCCCGCGCTGGCGACCGCCCGCTCCAGCTCCTCGGTACCGACCACGCCGGGGACGTAGTCCACCGTCGCGGTCTCGGTCGCCTGGTTTGCGACGGCGCGGATCACTCCATTGACCGTCGACAACGCTTTCTCGAGCGGCACGACGCTCGGGGCATAGTGCAAATCGATAATACCGAACGTGACGGTTGCCTTACCGCAGTTATAGCCCGCGTCGCGGACGGTCTTGATGAGCTGGCCGACGTTGGTCTGCCCGGCGTCATACTCGATCGCGGCTTTGTTCGTGGCGAAGTTGACCCCGGCAGATGCCACTCCGGTCGCCCCCGTCAATGCCTCTTGCACGGTCGCAGCGCAGCTCGCGCAGGTCATGCCCTCGATGGGCAGGACGATCCGGGTCCTAGCCATGCGTGGCGCCGTGAAATTTGTGCGGCGACGATGCGGCCCGGCGCTCACCCGACGGCTCCACGACCAGCAGTCCCTTGAGCATGTTCATCCCGCACCGAAACGGGTATTCGCCGGCTTCCTCGGGCGTGAATTCGATGGTGGTCGTCTGAAACGGCGGCAGCTGCTGATCGATGCCAAAGCGCTCGAACACGAGCCGCTCCGAGCAATCGGCCGTTTCATCGCGGTAGAACTGGAGCCGGACCGGCTTGCCCGCCTGGACAACGATCGTGTCGGGCGTGTACCCGCCTTTCACGGTGACCCGCACTTCCTGGGCTCCCCCCGCGGCCGCGGTGGCGGCAATGGCGGTGCCCCGGGAGAACAGGAAGTACCACAGCACCCAGACGATGGCGACGGCGCCGAACGCCGTGACGGCGATCTGGGTGG
>JBHEMG010000138.1:0-3062 GCA_046262715.1 Gemmatimonadales bacterium | reverse complement strand
GCCGTAGCGGCTGCACACCGCGCATGTCTGGCACGCTGGCGCGCGGAGGGCTCGCCTAGCGGCCGATGGCGGCGGTCTTGAAAACCGCTATGGGGCGGAAGCCTCATCGTGGGTTCGAATCCCACGCCCTCCGCTCACCGGCCAATTTGCCTGCTGACGCCGTCCTGGGGCCGGTTGACGCCCACGGAAGTTGATCAGCGCGTGCCATTCGCCTCTCAGCCGGCTCCGTGTTCGCGGCCGAGCTTCTTGCGAGCTACTTGCCAGGCATGGTGCACGTCGTGCGCCCGCGAATCCCGCCATTGCGGCCGGTCAACAGCCGCGCGGTTGGCAGAGGCGAACCCCGCGTCCGCAGATGCTCGGAGCGCATCGTCGCACGCGGCGGAACGTGTCGAGTCGTCGGCTGCCGACCTTCGGCTCGGTAAGAACGGGGCCGACGCGATCGACCTCTACGACCTGTCGCTCGATTTGGAGTGTTCCGGCGCGGTCGGATTGACGTCATCGCGCTGCGGGCCGACAACTCGTGCCACGCGCATGCGCGCGAAACGCGACAACGACGAGCGCTCGCACGAGGCGTTATTGCGGCCGGTCAATTCCACCGCTGCCGCGTGGCTACGCACTTGACCGTGTCTCGGGCGGGGCCGCCTACGGTTGGCCCATGGCGACCGTCCGCAAGTCGATCACCGACGTATCTGGGTGGCGGCTAGCGGGCGTAGAGCCGACGGGGTTGGACCCGAAGCTTTGGTTGATCGATCCCGCCGACAAGTGGCCCTGGCTGTTCAAGCCCGTGCCGGTCCTGGAAACCGCCCTTTCAGGCGAGGATTGGGCAGAAGTGATCGCGGCCGACGTAGCTGGTTTCATCGGCGTCCCGCACGCTGAGGCTCGGCTGGCAATCCGCGACGGGCACCGGGGCTGCATCGTGCGGAAGTTCATGGAGCGGGGCTGGGAGTTTCAGCACGGGAGTTCGCTGCTGTCGGAAGTCGTTCCAGACTTTGACCCGCAGCATCCTGACCGGAGCGGCCACACGGTCGTGAACATCGATCGAGTACTAGGCCCTCTCTCGCCGCCGGTCGCACCCGACATCCCTCCGGAACTTTCCGCCTTCGGGACGTTCGCGGGCTACCTCATCTTCGACACGCTGATCGCGAACCAGGATCGCCATAGCAACAACTGGGGGGTGTTGCGGCCTCCGCCGGGCTTGGGATCGGACACACTGGCCCCGTCGTTCGACCACGGCAGCAGTCTGGGATTCAACGTGCCAGAGGCAGAACGCGAGCGCCGCTTAGCAAAGGGGTCCGTGGCCGAATGGGCGCGAAAGGGCTGGGCACGACAGTTCGAACGGCCGCGGGGATCGCCGCGTGTCCTGCTGCGCGACCTCGCCGACGCCGCGCTGACCCGCGCCGGAAATGTGGCCCAACGACACTGGCAAGAGCGCGTCGCCGCCATCGATCCGCCAGTTGTGGAGGCCGCGGCCTCTTCGGTTCCGGGATTGTCGGACGTCACGGCTAGCTTCGTCACGCAGGTCATCCTCGCGAACCGGGAGCTGATCCTTGAGCACTCTTGAGCAGGCTCCTCGAGCGGAGGATTGCGCTCCTGGAGCGCGGACGGCACGATTCGCGGTGGCGTGGCAGCACCCGACAAAACGCCCAATTTCTCCTGTCGGGTTATTGGACATCGCGCCGAGCGCGTACACGTTCAGGTACCTCGAGCGAGCACGGGCAGTGGAAGGCTTCACGCCGTTCATCGGGTTTCCGGAATTGACCCGCGCGTATCACGCGACGCGACTCTTTCCGTTCTTCGAACAAAGGGTCATGGATTCGCGGCGGCCGGATTTCCCTGAATACGTGACGGCGCTGGGTCTAAGCCGAACAGCCGGCGAGATTGAGCTCCTGGCACGCTCAAGCGGCAATCGGATCGGTGACACCGTCCGCGTGAGCCTGGAGCCGGTCATTGGCGACGACGGGCATTGCCGTTACGACTTTCCAGTACATGGCGTCCGTCATGTTCCCGACGGCGAACGAGCTGGGGCGGTAGTCCGCAGGTTGCGCGTAGGGCAGCGTCTCTCGCTTCGCGCTGAACCTGCTAACCCAGTAAACGCGCGCGCTCTCCAAGTCGCGACGGAAGACGGAGAGATCGCATTGGGATGGGTGCCCGATCTTCTGCTTGATTTCGTGCACTTGCTTCGTGAGAGCGAACCGATCGTCGTGACGGTTCTGCAAGTCAACCGGGAGGATCAGCCCAAGCATCTTGGCCTCTTGGTACAGATCGAAGGAGAGGGTCCTCCGGGCTACCGCGGATTCTCCGGCCCGCGGTGGAACCCAATCGATCCAGCACGACTAGGCGGCGCGACGAATCGTTAGGGCGCCGGCCTCAAGCCCGATCGCGAGGCCAGCGCCCATTCGACTAGCGACGCCGTCCGCTGGTACTGAAGCCCCGCTTTTCAGGAGCCGCGCTCGACGCCAGCTATCGCCATGTTACGACCCAAGCGGGTTGGCGCGGTGCGCGACGCAGCCGTCCACAACCAGAAACTGTCGGTGCCTCGCGTGACGCTCGGCGATAACCGCCAGTGTCGAGGAGGCATGATGGACCCCAATCCACATCGCGTTCGAACGATGGTCCGCTGCGGCAGCGGGCACGATCACGAGCTATGCGTACAGGTGCGTCGCGGCGTTCCGCCGGAACTCCGCTGCTCGGAGGAGCAGCCAACAGGATGGTCGTTCGGTGGCGGAGGGTGTCCGCTCCCAAAGGATCTTGTGGGTCTCGTCGAGCGCGAACTGCGCGACCACTTCCAGGAGTGCCGTCGACGGGGCTACGTGCTCGTCGCGGCGTAGGCGCTTCACCGCCCGCTTGTCTGAGGCAGACGAGCGAGCGTCTAACTCGGCGGAAGCAGAACGCACCCGTCGTGTGGTGCGTGCGCGAAGTCAGCCGGGTGCGGCTACGGTCGGCTCATGGACGCGCCACAGCGGTGGACCGAAGTCGACGACTACCTCAGCGCGCTCGTCGCGCCGCACGACGATGCGCTGGACGCGGCCCTGCACGCGAACGACGACGCCGGGCTCCCGCAC
>JBHEMG010000137.1:0-13173 GCA_046262715.1 Gemmatimonadales bacterium | reverse complement strand
CTGCGCGTTCTATCGCCGTCCCAAGCATCCCGATGGCTACCTGCTGTCGTATGAGGAGATCGGACGCAAAATCGAGGAGTTGAAAGCGCTCGGCGGCGTGCAGATCCTGATGCAGGGCGGTCACAATCCGTACATCCCGTTCGCGTGGTATCTGGATTTATTGCGCTACATCAAGCGCCATCATCCGATTCACATTCATGGCTTCTCGCCCTCCGAGGTCGACTTCTTTGCCGGCCGATTCGGGATGACGATCGATGACGTGATTCGCGAGCTCATGCAGGCGGGGCTCGACTCCATTCCCGGCGGCGGCGGCGAGATCCTCGTGCAGACCGTGCGGGACCAGGTCGCGCGCAAAAAGGCGGGAGCCGATCGCTGGCTCGAGGTCATGGAAGTCGCCCACCGCCTCGGCCTCCGAACGTCCGTGACGATGATGTACGGCATCGGCGAAACGCTCGCGGACCGGATCGAGCACCTGTTCCGTGTGCGCGAGGTCCAGCGTCGGACCGGCGGCTTTACCGCGTTCATCTGCTGGCCGCTGCAGCCCGAGAACTCCGAGCTGGCGCATCTGCCCACGACCGACGCCGTCACCTATCTCAAAACCCAGGCGATCGCCCGAATCGTGCTCGAGGATGTGCCGAACATTCAGGCGTCGTGGGTCACTATGGGGATGAAGGTGGGGCAGGTGGCGCTCCGCTTCGGCGCCAACGATTTCGGCTCCCTCATGATGGAAGAAAACGTGGTGTCCGCGGCGAACACGACCAATCGCACGACGCTCGCCGAGATGCAGCGGCTCATCGCCGACGCCGGCTATCAGGCGAGGAAGCGGAAGCAGGACTACAGTCTGTTGGAAGACGCGGCCTGATGCCCGACGTCCTGATTCTCGTCGGCTCCGAGTCGGATAAGCCGCGCATCGAGCCGGCGTTCGACATCCTCACGAAGGCCGGGGTCTCCTACGAGTTTTACGCCTCGTCGGCGCACCGTCAGCCGGAGCAAACGGGGGAGCTGGTCAAGACCGCGCGCACGAAAGGCTTCAAGGTGGTGATAGCGGGCGCGGGGCTCTCCGCGGCGTTGCCTGGATTCTGCGCGTCGTTGACCGACTTGCCAGTGATCGGCGTGCCCTTCGCCGTCGGGCCGTTGAACGGCCTGGACGCGCTGCTAGCGACGGTGCAGGTGCCATCCGGCGTTCCGGTCGCTACGGTGGGGATCGACAACGCCAAGAACGCCGCGCATCTCGCGATCCGCATTCTCAAGCGGTAGGACCTACCGCGCTACCGCGAACAATTTAGACTGGTCGTGCTTTTGCCGTTATCTTTCGCCCCCCATGCGCGTCGGCATCGGTTACGACTCCCACCCTTTCGCCACGGGCCGCAAACTCGTCCTGGGCGGCGTCGAGATCCCGCATTCCCAGGGCCTCGTCGGCCACTCTGACGCCGATGCTGTCGCCCATGCGGTCACCGACGCGATCCTCGGCGCCGCGGGCCTGGGCGACATCGGACGGATGTTTCCCAATACGGATCCACAATGGAGAAACGCCAGCTCCATCGGCCTCTTGAACCAGGCGTTCCTGAAAGTGGTCGAGGCCGGCTTCCAATTCGTCCACGCGGACGTCACCGTTATTCTCGAGCAGCCCAAGCTCGCGCCGCATATCGACGCCATGGAGGAAAAATTGGCGGAAGCGTTGTTGACCGGCGCCGCGCACGTATCGGTGAAAGCCAAGACGAATGAAGGAATGGGCTGGATCGGACGCGGCGAAGGAATCGCGGTGATGGCAGTCGCAACGCTCGCCGAGCCGGCGGGACCGCGCCTGAGCGGCGGATTGTCGCTCATCTGACGCATCTCCTCACGTTTCTCGAACAGCTCCCTCCCGTCCCGCTCTACGCGCTGATCGCGCTGCTGGCCGCCGTCGAAAACATTTTCCCGCCCGTGCCGGCCGACGTCGCCGTGGCACTCGGCGCCTTCCTCTCCGGCCGCGGCCTGTTGAACCCTTGGGCGGTCTTCCTGCTCACCTGGATCGCGAATGTCGGGTCTGGAGCGGGGGTGTACGCGCTCGCCCGCCGCCATGGCGCGCTCGTGTCGCAGGGGTTTCTGGGGCGCTACATCTTCACCCCCGCCATCGTCGCCCACATCGCCGAGCAGTACCGGCGGCATGGCACGTACGGGATTTTCCTCTCGCGGTTGCTGCCGGTCTGGCGTGCCGTCGTGATGCCGTTCGCGGGCATCACGCGGGTTCCACCCACGCGCGCGCTCATTCCGATGGCCGCGGCCTCCGCTGCCTACTACGGCGCGCTCACGTACCTCGTGATGCGGCTGGGCACAAATCTCGACGACGTGCTCAGCCAGCTCCGCCGCGTGAACAGCGCCCTCGCTATTGTGGGCGGCGCCATCGTTCTCATAATTGTCGTATGGATCGTGATACGTCGCCATCGCCGGCAGCCACCGGCGGTATAGGGCAGGCCTTCCAGCTCGAGCGCTTCCACGATTACCTCGCCGTGGAGGCGGGGAACAGCGCGCATACGGTGACGAATTATCTGCGCGACATCACCCGGCTCGCGATGTACGCCACGAGCCATGGCACGGCCGGACCCGAGCGACTCACCGCGGCGCAGCTGCGGGAGTTCATTTACTTTCTCAAAGACCTCGGGCTCGCGCCCACCACTATCCGCCGAGAGATCTCGGCGATCCGCACCTACTTCAAGTTTCTGGTCGGCGAAGGACTGGCCGCGCGCGATCCGAGTGAGCGGATCGAATCCCCCAAACGCTGGCGTACGCTCCCCGCCGTGCTGACGCTCGCCGAAATCGACAAGCTGCTGGCCGCGCCCAATACCGACGAGCCGCTGGCGATCCGTGACCGCGCCTTGATTGAATTCGCATATGCCACGGGCGTGCGCGTGTCGGAGCTCGTCGGGCTCACGCTGCAGGATATTCTATTCGAGGATGGCGTGGCGCGCGTGTTCGGCAAAGGGGCCAAGGAGCGGCTCGTGCCGGTCGGCCGACGGGCGCTAGGCGCCGTGGCGCTGTACGCCCGCGAGATCCGTCCCACGCTCGACCGCGGCAAATCCCGCGGCATTCTCTTTCTCAACGCGCGCGGCACGCCGCTGTCGCGCGTCGGGGCGTGGGGCGTCATCAAGGCGACGGCGCGCCTCGCCGGCGTTACCAAACGCGTGACGCCGCATACACTCCGCCACACATTCGCCACGCACCTGCTGGAGGGCGGCGCCGATCTGCGCGCCGTCCAGGAGATGCTTGGACACGCCGACCTGGCCACCACGCAGCTCTACACGCACATCGATCGGGATTACCTCCGCACCGTCCATAAGAGCTATCACCCGCGTGCGTGAACCGGCGGCGCCATGCCGGGTATTGACGGCATGCGCTGGAGCATCGGGGACCGCAGTTCCAATCTTGAAGATCGCCGTGGGCAGCGGGCGTTCGGCGGTATGGGCGTCGGCAGACTCGGCATCGGCGGCGTCGTCATCCTGCTGATTCTGAGTCTTGTGTTCAAACGGGACTTCTTTGGCCTGCTGTCGCGAGGAGCCAACGCGGCCGCTCCCGCTGGCCAGGTCACCGCGAGCCCGGAAGAAGAGCATCTCGTCGATTTCGTCTCATTCGTCTTCGATACTACACAGAGCACCTGGCGCACCGCTCTGGCACAGCGCGGGGCCCGATATCAGGACGCGAAGCTCGTGCTGTTCCGGGACGCCGTCCAGTCGGCGTGCGGGTTCGCCGAGGCGGCCACCGGACCGTTCTACTGTCCTGGCGATCACAAGGTCTATATCGACCTCGGTTTCTATGACGAGTTGCGCAGCCGTTTTGGCGCGCCGGGCGACTTCGCGCAAGCGTACGTGCTCGCGCACGAGGTGGGGCATCACGTGCAAACGCTGCTCGGGGACAACTTCGGGCAGTCGAATTCGGGGTCCGTCCGCCGCGAGCTCCAGGCCGATTGTTACGCCGGCATCTGGGGCAACTTCATGTCGCGCGAAGGTGTGCTGGAGAGCGGCGACGTAGAAGAGGGGCTCGGAGCCGCCGCCGCCGTGGGCGACGATCGGCTCCAAAAGATGTCCACCGGCACTGTCAGCCCCGAGACCTTCACGCACGGCACGTCGGCGCAGCGCGAAATGTGGTTCCGGCGCGGCCTTCAGTCCGGACGGCTCGAAGACTGCAAGACCTGAGGGCTGAGGAACGCCGCGAGCGCCTCCACCTCCGCATCGCTCAATTGTAGATCGGGCATCACCTGCGAATTGGGATTCTTCACCCTCTGCATCACCAACGCACGCGCTAAACGACGACCCCCCAGGTCGGGGCCGACCGCGATCTGCTGATTGTCCGGGCGGTCGGTTAGGTCCGCGTTCGCGTGACAGACGTTGCATCCTTTGGCGACGAACAACGCGCGGCCCCGTGCTTCGGGCGCGACGGCGAGCGGCGCCGCGCCGGGAGACAACACCGGGATGGGATAGAGCCGCAGATTGCTCGTCCCAAACCCGCTGTTGATGACCAGGTACAGCTCGGTTGTCTCGGGCGCCGTGAACGTGGCGGCATAGGTGCCCGCGCCGCCCCGCCGTTTGGCCGAGATCTGCTGCGCATCCGCGCCGCCCCCCGGTCCACCCATGCGTGGGGAAGAGGTACTCACGACGAGATGCGGGTCGAGATCGGACAGGAGCGTGCGCCCATGTTGGCGCACCTGAAATTCAACGGTGTAGCGCTGACCGGCCACGAAGTAGGCTGGGACATCCTTCACCGTCACGACCGCCCAGCCGCCCATCGCAACGAACCCCGCGCTCACCGCCGCCGCCGCCGCCGCCGCGACTTTGAACATGCCGTGCCTCCTGAAGGATTGTGGTGTATCTGAAACCGTCAATTCTGAGATACCGGCGGGCGTCCGGTGGTTTAGCCTCCACGAGGAATGCGTATGCTCAAGGGTTATCGCGACTTCATCATGCGTGGCAACGTGATCGACCTGGCGGTCGCGGTCGTCATCGGCGCCGCCTTTACCAAGGTCGTCAACTCGCTGGTCGATGACATCATCATGCCGTTTGTCGGATTGGCCCTCGGCAAGGTGGACTTCGCCAACGCGTTTGTCGTACTGCGGGAAGGCACGAAGGGCGCTGGCCCCTACGCCACGCTTGCAGACGCGAAGGCCGCGGGTGCCGCCACGGTGAACTATGGGCTGTTTCTGTCGACCGTCATGACATTTCTGATCGTCGGCTTCGTCGTATATCTCATCGTTCGATCCGTGACGCGAATGGGCCCCAAGAAGGCCGACGCGCCGGCTACGACGAAGGACTGTCCGTACTGTCTGTCCAAGATTCCGTTGGAGGCGACCAGATGCGCGTTTTGCGGCTCGGATTTGGCGGGACGGGCCTAAGCCGGGCTCGCTCCAGAGGATTAGTCCCATGCTTCACCACTCGGGCTGATGTATGCACACGCTGTTAGGAAATAGGCTTAACTGATGGCTGACACTTCTAAATCGCACCTCGTGACCGAAAACGGCCCGTCCCGGCTACAGGGCCGCACGGCCGTGCATCTGGACGGCGCCTCAGCCGACAGGCAGCGACGCGACCGGGCGCTGAAGACATCCGAGATTCGCTACCGCAGACTCTTCGAGACTGCGCCGTACGGCATTCTCGTTCTGGACGCCGAAACGGGTGTCGTGGTCGACGTAAATCCCAACATGTGCCAGATCCTCGACTACGAGCCCGCGGACATCCTCGACCAGGCACTGTGGAGCATCCCGGCGTTCAGAAACGCGGCAGCAACCAAAGAGCATTTTCGCGAGCTCGTGCGGCAACCGCACGTCCGCTATGACGACCTGCCGGTCGAGACCAAGGACGGGCAGATCCGGCACATCGAGCTCGTGAGCACATTATTCGCCGCCGATAACAAGGAATTCGTGCAGTGCACGCTCCGCGACATCACCGATCGCGTGAACCGCGAGCGTGAAAATGGCGAACGCGAGCAGGCCGAGCGCAGCGCCATGCGGACGGAGCGGCGCTCCACCGATCAGCAGACGCACGACGCCGTTACGGGTCTCCTGAATCGGTGGTATGTCGAAGAAGCGTTGCCGCGTGAGCTGCATCGCGCCGAGCGCGCGAAGACCGCGCTGACGCTCACGATTCTCCGGATCGAGCCGGCCAGGGAGCCGATGCTGCGCGAGGTGGGGCGAGTGGTGCGCGAGCATCTGCGCAAAAGCGACATGGCGTGCCGGTACAGCGAGAGCGACTTCGTCCTCGTGCTGCTCGACTCCACACGGAAAGCCACGCTGCAGCGGGTCGAGCAGATCCGCACGGCCATCAGCGGCATCGAGCTGCATCACGGCGATGAGCAGCTCGAGGTTCCACATGTCTCGGCGGGCGTCGCTACGGCCGGCAAAGATGGGACCACTACGCGGACGCTGCTCGACGCGGCCTGCGCGGCACTGAACAAGGAGAAGGGATTGATATGCGCAGATTAGCGAAGGGGCTGCTGTTCTTCGGCGTGGTGCTCGCCTTCACGGCGTGCAACACGAAGACCACGTCGATCAAGACACTGTTGGCGGACCCGGGCAAATACGATGGCCATACAGTGCGCATCGCCGGAGAAGTCCAGCAAGCGATCGGCGCGCTCGGATTCGGCGCGTATGAGGTCAAGGATGAAACCGGGACCCTGCCGGTCGTGACCCAGGGCGGCGGCGCGCCGGCGCGCGGGGCCCACGTCGGCGTCGAAGGGACCTTCCGGGCGGCCTACACGCTCGGCGTCGAGAGCCGGGCCGTCATCGTCGAGAAGCGGCGCGTCAGCCGATGAGTAAACTGCTGCGTGGCCTGGCCGCCGGGTGGGGCGCGAAAAAACTCGGCGGCGGCTGTATCTCCACGATTCTCATCTTCCTTCTGCTATGGTGGCTGCTCGGCCATTTCCACGTCTTCCAGTGACCGTTCGGAGTGACAACCGATTATGTCTATAAGCGTTGATCCGGCAGTAGCGGTCTCGCGCGACGAGCTCGTCGCCCTGCTCAACGAGGACCTCGCCCGCGAGTACCAGGCAATTATCGCGTACGTGGTCTACTCGCAGGTCATCAAGGGCGCGACCTACATGACGATCGCGAAGGAGCTCGAGCAGCACGCCAAAGAGGAGCTCGAGCACGCCCTTGTAATCGCCAAACAGATCGACTATCTGGGGGGAACGCCGGCCATCACCCCCAAGCCCGTGCGGATGGCGGAACAGCCGGAGGCGCTTCTCCGCTTCGACCTCGAAAACGAGACCGAAACGATTCGTCAATACCGCGCCCGGGTGCGCCAATGCGAGGCGCTCGGGGAGTTCGCCATGGCCGAGCATATCCGCGAGATTCTCAAGGACGAGCAAGACCATCAGATCGACCTGGCGACGGCGCTGGGCGAGGATCCGCCCGATATGAGCGAAGGAGCGTAAGAGCGGCTTGCTGTTCGTTCTCGATAATTACGACTCGTTCACCTACAACCTCGTGCAGTATCTCGGCGAGCTGGGGGAAAAACCGGTCGTCTATCGCAACGACGCGCTCAGCGTCGCGGACGTGCAAGCGCTGAAACCCACCGCCATCGTGTTGTCCCCCGGACCCAAGACACCCGGGCAAGCGGGCATCCTCGTTCCGCTCGTGCAGGCGATGGCGGGCGAGGTGCCGATCCTGGGCGTCTGTCTCGGACACCAGGCAATCGGCGAGGCGTTCGGCGGCAAGATCGTCCGGGCGCCGCGCCTCATGCATGGCAAGACGTGCCCGATCGTGCATGGCGACGACGAGCTATTCGATGGGATCCCCAGTCCCTTTACGGCAATGCGTTACCATTCCCTCGTCGTCGATCCCGCCTCACTGCCGCCCTCCCTCGTGGTAACGGCCATGAGCGCCGACCGCCAAGGCACGGGAGATGCATCGGAGATCATGGCAATGAAACATCGTGATCACCCGACCTACGGCGTGCAGTTCCATCCCGAGTCGATCGGGACGGAGCACGGGAAGAAAATTCTCGAGAATTTCCTTCGCGTCGTCAGGTCACTTAACGCGCTAGTCTGATGCTGGGGGTTGGGGCGCTCCTGCTCGTTGCGCTGCTGCAACGGGGCGGGGGGAGCACCGCGCCGCCGCGTTCCCGGGACGACAGCGTCGCGGAACAGATCCGCGCGCGCGTCGAGCCCGCGAATGGGCCACTGCTCACTTTCTACGCCCAGCGCTCTTTCCGCGCCGCCTGGAGCGGCGAGCACGGACCCAACCGCCTGGTGGACGATCTGATCAGCGCGCTGGACCGCGCCGATCTCGAAGGCCTCGAGCCGGAAGAGTACCATCTGAGCAGGATTCGGGCGGCGGTCGACAGCGTCCGGGCCGACGCGGGCAGCGGCCGCAGCATCGCTCCGCGCCGCCTCGCGGACCTCGACCTGCTCCTGAGCGATGCCTTCCTTTTATATGGATCGCATCTGTTGGGCGGGCGCGTGAATCCGGAGACACTGCATCCACAATGGGACGCAAACCGCCGCGGCGCCGACTTGAGCACCGTCCTACAGGACGCTCTCGATTCGCGCAAAATCGCCCGCGCGCTCCAGCGGCTCGCTCCCACAGACGAAGGCTACCGCCGCCTGCGCGAGGCGCTGGGACGCGAACGAGCCATCGCCGCGCAGGGAGGGTGGCCTACCGATCTACGCGCCCGTCTCATTCTCGAGGGCGACTTGCGGGACGGCGACTCGCTGCGTGTGGGCCTGCAGCGCTTTCAACGCCGCCACGGGTTGGAGGGCAGTGGCGTGCTCGATTCCGCCACTCGCGCGGAGCTTACCGTTTCGGCAGTAGCACGCGCCGAGCAGCTCCGCATCAACCTGGAGCGCTGGCGCTGGCTGCCTCAGGATCTAGGGCGCCGCCGCATCATGGTCAACATCGCGGCGTACGAGCTGCAAGTCATCGAGGACGATCAGGTTGTGCTCGCGATGCGAGTCGTGGTGGGGAAGGCCTATAAGCGCACGCCGGTGTTCAGTGATACGGTCCGCTACATCGTGTTGAACCCGAATTGGCATGTACCACAGACGATCGCGGCCGAAGAGCTGATCCCGAAAATTCAGAGTGATCCGTCGTACCTCGAACGGTACGGAATGCACTTGTTCACGAACGGCAACGATCCGCGGGAAATAGATCCGGCAACAGTGGATTGGGCGACCGTCAGACCGGATAGCTTTCCGTACCGCCTGCGACAGGATCCGGGACGGCTCAACGCGCTGGGACGGATCAAGTTCATGTTTCCCAATCCGTATGACGTCTACTTGCACGACACCCCTTCGCGCCGACTTTTTGCCGAGGCGCAACGCGACTTCAGCCACGGCTGCATTCGCATCGAGAAGCCGATCGACTTGGCGACCTACCTCATGAAAAAGACTCCGTGGGGTCGCGAGGCAATTGAGGACGCACTCGACGAAGGCACGGAGCGGACGATCTACCTGCCGCGTCCGATGCCGATCCATCTCTTGTACTGGACCGCGTGGGCCGACGAAGATGGCACGATTCAATTTCGTGCCGACATCAACGAATTGGATCACGCCTTATCGACGGCCTTGGCAAAAAAGGATTAAGCCCTTGCCCGGCCGGGTGTAATCCCGTACGGTGTGGAGGTGAAGGCGCTCAATCTTGCCGTGATTGGTGTTCTGAGTCTCGCTCCTGTCCCACGCCCCATGCGCAGCATCGTCATCCGCGATCCGGTCCGCGCCGTCATGGTCCTGCCGGGCGAAACGGTGGCGCTCGAGGCGCTAAATCGTCGCTGGACGTGGACGGCGCCCGCGAGGCCTGGCCTCTATCCGATTCGCGCCGTATCGACCGACAGCCGGGACTCGATGACGATTCAGGCATTCGTCCTCGTTCCCTACGGGGAGCTCCGCGGCGAATACCTCAAGGGCTATCGCATC
This sequence comes from Gemmatimonadales bacterium, assembly GCA_046262715.1. GTDB lineage: Bacteria > Gemmatimonadota > Gemmatimonadetes > Gemmatimonadales > GWC2-71-9 > 20CM-2-65-7. The sequence goes on along the minus strand of JBHEMG010000137.1, from coordinate 3,297 downwards.
GGCCGGTATCCCGACCGGCCGCTGCGCGGGCTGGACATCTACCGTCCGCCGCTGGGCTTCGTCGAGGTGACACGCGAGAACGAAGACATCTACGTGTCTCCGCATTTCCAGCTCAAGCAGTTTCTTTGCAAGCAATCGGGCAGCTATCCGAAATACGTCGTGCTGAACGAAGCGTTGTTGCAACGACTCGAGCACCTGCTCGAGCTCGCCAATGCCGCGGGATATCAGACATCCACCTTCTATGTGATGAGCGGCTATCGGACGCCCGCCTACAACCACGCCCTCGGCAATGTCATGTACAGCCGGCATACCTTTGGCTCTGCCGCGGACATCTTCATCGATGCCGATCACAACGGGCGCATGGACGACCTCAACGGCGACGGTCGCAGCGACGAGCGCGATGCCGAGGTCCTCTATCGCCTGTTTGACGGTTCGCAGGGGAGCGGCGGCCTCGGCAAGTATCACGCAACCGCCTCCCACGGCCCGTTTGTCCACGTCGACATAAGAGACCGCAGGGCAAGGTGGTAGCCCCGGGGTAGACTCAGCGGCACGGATTTTGTATCTTCCTCCGTGCCCGTCCTTGGCGTGATTCCTGCACGGCTGGGCTCCAGCCGGCTCCCTCGCAAGCCACTCCTCCCCCTGGGTGGTGAACCCCTCATCCTCGTCGTCACCCGCCGCATCGCCGATCTCGGCCTGTGCGATCGGCTCGTTGTGGCTACCGACGCCCGCGACATCGAGAACGTCGTAACACGCGCCGGATTTGAGGCGGTCCCGACGTCTGCAACGCACGCTTCCGGGACCGAGCGCGTGGCGGAAGTCGTTGCCAAAACGGCATTTAACGACTTCAACTTCATTCTCAACATTCAGGGCGACGAGCCCTTCGTCGCGGCGGCCGCCGTGCGCGGCGCGCTCGCGTGCCTCGAGCGCGGGGAACCGCTAGGCACGGCGGCCGGATCGCTCGATCCGACGCTGGCGGAGGATCCCAGCCGGGTGAAGGTCGTTGTGGATCGTCAGGGCAGGGCCGTGTACTTCTCGCGCGCGCCGATTCCATTCGATCGCGACGCCTCGGGCGAGGTCGTCTATCACCAGCACGTCGGCGTGTACGCGTACACACGGGAGGCACTGGCCCGGTGGGTCCGGTTGCCGCCCGTTCCCGAAGAGACCTGGGAACGTCTCGAGCAACTGCGACCACTGCTGCACGGCATCCCGATGGGCGTGACGTTGTTCGATGAGCCGGCGGCGCCCGGTATCGACACGCCTGCAGACCTCCAGTGGGCCGAAGCGGAAATCACCAGACACCTGAGAGAGGTGAGTCCGTGAGCTCGACGAAATACGTCTTCGTGACCGGCGGAGTAGTGAGCTCGCTCGGGAAGGGAATCGCAGCCGCGTCGCTGGGCCGGCTGCTCGCCGAGCGAGGCCTGAAGGTGACGATCCAGAAATTCGATCCGTACATCAACGTCGATCCCGGGACCATGTCGCCGTTCCAGCACGGTGAGGTCTACGTGACCGACGACGGCGCCGAGACAGACCTCGATTTGGGCCATTATGAGCGCTTCATCGACCGCTCGTTGTCACAGGTGAACAACGTGACGACGGGGCGGATCTACCTGTCCGTCATCACGAAAGAGCGGCGCGGGGAATACCTCGGCTCCACCGTCCAGGTGATCCCGCACATCACCGACGAGATCAAGAGCGCCATCCGCCGGCTCGCGCCCGATCACGACGTGGTCATCACGGAAATCGGCGGCACGGTCGGCGACATCGAATCGCTGCCGTTCCTCGAAGCGATCCGCCAGTTCCGCCAGGAAGTGGGCCGTGACAACGTCCTGTTCATCCATCTCACGCTCGTCCCCTACATCGCGGCGACGGCCGAGCTCAAAACCAAGCCGACGCAGCATTCGGTACGCGAGCTGATGCAGATCGGAATCCAGCCCGACATCCTGATTTGCCGCACCGAACGCGCGCTGTCCGAAGAGCTCAAGCGCAAGATCGCGCAGTTCTGCAACGTCGATTTCGGTTGCGTCGTGGAGAGTCCCGACGTGAAGTCGATCTACGAAATCCCGCTCAAGCTCCACGACCAGGGGCTGGACAAAGAAGTCTGCATGCGCCTGCATCTCGAGACGAAAGAGCCTGATCTGCGCGCGTGGGCAGCCATGGTGGACAAGATCCTGCATCCGCCGCACCAGGTCCGGATCGCGGTCGTCGGCAAGTACACCGAGCTCGCCGACAGCTACAAGAGCATCCACGAAGCGCTCGTGCACGGCGGCATCGCCAACGAGAGCGGCGTCACGATCCAGTGGATCGCCTCCGACCGCTTCACCGATCAGGAAACCACGGGCGAGCTGCTCGCCGGTTACGACGCCCTCCTCGTCCCGGGCGGGTTCGGTGTACGCGGCGTCGAGGGGATGCTCGAGGCGATTCGCTGGGCACGCGAGCACAAGCTGCCGTTCTTCGGGATCTGCCTGGGTCTGCAGACGGCAATCATCGAGTTTGCCCGCACCGTCTGCAAGATTCCCGACACCAACTCGAGCGAGTTCGCCCCCGAGTGCGAAAACCCGGTGATTGCGTTGATGCGCTCGCAGGAAGGAATCCAGGAGATGGGCGGCACGATGCGGCTCGGCGCCTATCCCTGCCGGCTGCGTCCCGGATCGCGCGTGGCGCAGGCGTACAACGCGACCGAGGTGAGCGAGCGGCACCGGCACCGCTATGAAGTCTCCAATGCGTACCGCGACGTGCTCGCCGAGTACGGCATGCGCTGCTCGGGGCTGTCCCCGGACGGTTCGCTCGTCGAGATGATCGAGCTGCCCGACCATCCCTGGTTCATCGGCTGCCAGTTCCATCCCGAGCTCAAATCGCGGCCGATGCGTCCGCACCCGCTGTTTGCCGGATTCGTGGGCGCGGCGCTGGAACACCACAAGCTGCACGCGCGCGCCCTGCAATCGCGTGAGCTCGCAGAGCTGACCGACTAAGCGATGGCCCTCCGATTCGGGGGAGACAACAGTCCGTTTCTCATCGCGGGTCCGTGCGTCGTCGAGTCGGACGATCTCAACGTCCGCATCGGAGAGGCGCTGGCCGAGCTGGCGGTCAGACTCGGGATCGCGGTGATCTACAAAGCCTCGTACGACAAGGCCAACCGCTCGCGGCTGCACGCCGCGCGCGGCCCCGGCATCGAAGCCGGGTTGCGGGCGCTCGAAAAAGTCCGCGCCGCTACCGGCCTCCCGATCCTCACCGATGTCCACGAGCCCGCGCATGTAGCGCAGGCGACGCGCGTGGCCGACGTCTTACAGATCCCCGCCT
>JBHEMG010000136.1:0-3575 GCA_046262715.1 Gemmatimonadales bacterium | reverse complement strand
GCATTGGCATCATTTCCGCTGAGCCGCACCCGCCGTATAACCGCCCGCCGCTTTCCAAGGGCCTGTGGAAAGGGGACGATCCCGGCAAGACGCTGTGGCGCGGGACTGATGCGCTCGACGTCGATCTTCGCCTCAACCGGCGCGTCACGGCGATCGACACACAGAAGAAAACCGTGACCGACGATCGCGGAGAAGTGATCGCCTATCAAAAACTCCTGCTGGCAACTGGTGGAACGCCGCGGCGGCTGCCGCTGCAGACGCAGCAAATCATCTACTTCCGCACGTTCGACGACTACCAGCGGCTGCGGGCCCTCGCCAATGAAAAGCTGCGCTTCGTCGTGCTGGGTGGCGGATTCATCGGCTCTGAAGTGGCCGCCGCGCTGCGCACGGCCGGCTGCAACGTCACGATGATCGTCCCGGAAGAAGGAATCGGCGCGCGGGTTTTTCCCGCCGACCTCTCCAAATTTCTGGTCGACTACTATCGCGAGCAGGGCGTCGACGTGCACACGGGCGAAGGCCTGAAGGATCTGCTGCAGAGTGCCGGCGCGGGGCTGGTACGCACCACGCGTAACACCGAGATTCCCGCCGACGCTGTCGTCGCAGGACTGGGGATCCAGCCCAACGTGGAGATCGCGGAGCAAGCGGGGCTACGCGTGGACAACGGCATCGTCGTCGACGACATGCTCCGCACCAGCAACCCCGACGTGTTTGCGGCCGGCGACGTCGCCAACTTCTACAATCCCGCCCTCGGCACCCGCATGCGCGTCGAGCATGAGGACAACGCCAATATGATGGGCGCCGCGGCGGGCCGTTCCATGGCGGGCAAGGGCGCGCCATACACCCACCTGCCCTTCTTTTATTCCGATCTATTCGCGCTCGGCTACGAAGCGGTCGGCGAACTGGACCCGCGACTCGAGACGGACAGCGTCTGGAAAGAGCCGTTCCGTGAAGGCGTGATCTACTATCTCAAGAACGGCACGGTGCGCGGCGTCCTGCTGTGGAATACGTGGGGGCAGGTCGACCACGCGCGCGCTCTCATCGGGACGACGAAGCGACTCTCCGGCACTTAGAGGACCGGGATCGTCCCGCTGCGCCGCCGTGCGAGCAGCGCGTCGAGGTTCCAGGCGCCCGGGCCGGCGGCCGAGATATAGAGGAAGAGGAAGCAATAAATCACGGCCAGCGCGCCCTGATTGAGCACGGGCCAAAACCCATGAGGGGCGTGACCCAGGAAGTAGGCAACTGCCATCTCGCCGGCGAGGACAAAGGCGACCGGCCGGGTGAACAATCCCACGAGAATGAGCGTCCCACCGATCACTTCGAGCACGCCGGCAATCCACGGCAATGACCCGACGGCCGCCGTCCCGCCGCCCGGCATCACTGCCGCGGGAAACGCGAACCACTTTGCCGAGCCCACCTGAATAAACAGAAAGGCGAGCACGATGCGGAGGATGCTGAGCAGCTGCGGCGACCATTCCTTTTTCACAAAGCGTCTCCCTTTTTTTGTAGAAGCTCGCGCTCGCGGGCATTCTGGGTGAGCGCAGCCGCCCGTGCGAATTCGCCGCGGGCTTCGTCGAACCGGCCGAGTTTGGCGAGGAGGTCCGCGCGTACGCTCGGCAAAAGATGATAACCTGCAAGCGCAGGGTCCGCGGCCAGGGCGTTCACCAGCTCGAGTCCCGCCGCCGGGCCGAACGCCATCCCGAGCGCGACCGCCCGATTCAGCTCGACGACGGGCGACGGCAGCAACTGCGCCAGGGCGTCATACAGCGCCACGATCCGCGTCCAATCCGTCTCCTCGGCCGTGCGGGCGCGTGCGTGACATGCCGCGATCGCGGCCTGTAGCGCGTAGGGACCGTACCCATCACCTGATGCCTCCGCCCGCGCCAAGGCTGCCAGCCCGCGGCCGATCAGTAGGTGATCCCACCGGCCCCGATCCTGATCCAGCAACAAAATTGGCTCTCCGTGCGGACCCACACGCGCGCGCAGCCGCGATGCCTGGATCTCCATGAGAGCGACCAGCCCGTGCACTTCCGGCTCCGCAGGCGCGAGCTCGGCGAGAATCCGGCCCAACCGTGTTGCGTCTTCACACAGCGCCGGGCGCACCCACTCATCCCCGGCGGTGGCCGAGTAGCCCTCGTTGAAGATCAGGTAAATCACTTCGAGCACCGAGTCCAGGCGCTCGGCGAGCTGCGGGCCACGCGGGACTTCGAACGGCACACGGGCCGCGGCTAACGTTCGCTTGGCCCGCACGATGCGCTGCTGGATCGTCGTCTTCGGCACGAGAAACGCGCGCGCGATCTCGTCGGTGGTGAGGCCGCCGAGCAGCCGCAGCGTCAGGGCGACGCGCGCGTCCGTGGCCAGCACCGGATGACACGCGGTGAAAATGAGGCTGAGCATGTCGTCCCCCACCTGATCGTCGATCGCCGCCGCAAGCTCCGCCTCGGGGCTTGCCTGTTGCTCGTCGAGCTCGCGGCCCAGGTGCTCGTGCTTCCGTGTCTGCATCTTCTGCCGGCGCAGTTGGTCGATCGCCCGATGTTTTGCCGTCGCCATCAGCCAGGCGCCGGGATTGTCGGGGACGCCGGACGCCGGCCACTGCTCCAGCGCGGCGACGAGTGCATCTTGCGCGAGATCTTCCGCGAGCCCGATATCGCCCACGATGCGCGCGAGGCCGGCGATGAGTCTGGCGGATTCGATCCGCCAGACCGCATCGATGGCCTCAGCGGTCTTCTGGCGCTCCATCCATCATCTGCCGGATTTCGACTTCCAGATCCTGGTCCCAGAGCCCGATGTGCGCTTCCAGAAACCGGCGCGTCCACGCGATCGCGTCTTTCTTCGACGCGACGTCGTAGATCGCGTACCCGCCGATGACTTCTTTGGCTTCGGCAAAGGGGCCATCGACGACGGTGATCTTTCCTTTCGAGAGCCGGGCGCGCGCGCCGAGCGCCGTTGGTGCCAACCCCCCCATGCCCCCCATCACACCCGCTTTGGACGCTTCCTCACCAAGCGTCATGATCTTGTCGATCAGCGCCGGCGACGGCTGCGCGCCGGTCTCGCGGGTCTTCACGATCGTCATAAATCGCATGGTCACTTCCCCGCACGTTGCTTGTTCTTGTCCATCGCGGCCCGCTGCCGCTCCTCCTGCAGGCGCAGCTCAGGCGTGAACTCGGCGCCGAAGTCTTCCGCCTCGAAGACCTGCCGGAGCTCGACTTCTCCCTCCTGGAACGGGATCCGTTTCGCCCACTCGAGCGCCTCAGCACGCGATTTCACCTGCCAAATCCAGAATCCGGCCACCAGCTCCTTGGTCTCCGCAAACGGACCATCACGCAGCGTGCGCTTGCTGCCGGAATAGCTGATCCGCACTCCTTTGGACGAGTCGTGCAGGCCCTCGCCCGCCAGCATGACGCCGGCTTTGACGAGCTCGTCGTTGAACTGGCCCATCTCTTTTAGCTCGTTCTCGGTCGGCAGCTTCCCCGCTTCCGAGTCCTTGTTGGCTTTCACCATCACGATGAATCGCATTGCCGTCTCGCTTTCTGTTTTTGGGTTTCAATTCTGTGCGTCTGCCCTTATCAGAGCGACGT
>JBHEMG010000135.1:0-2612 GCA_046262715.1 Gemmatimonadales bacterium | reverse complement strand
TCATCGGCGCTACAAACGTCACGAGCTGGGCAGACTCCTCGCGGGGACCGGCTTCAAAGTCGCCCACATCGAATATTTCAATCTTGCCGGCGTCCCCGGATGGTGGTTTGCCGGGCGCGTCCTGCGCCGGCGGTTGATTCCATCGGGGTCGCTCAAACTGTACGACGCGCTGGTGCCACTGTTCCGGCTCGAGCGGCTGCTTCCCTGGCGGGTGGGGCAATCGTTGATCGCGATCGGAGAGGCGGCATAGTGCGCGACGAGCGCCGGTCCCCGAATCTGCTGCTCACCATCATCGTGCCGGCGTACAACGAGGCCGGCACGGTCGAGGTCGCGCTGCGCCGCGTCCGGGAAGTCGCGCTGCGGCTTGAGATCATCGTCGTCAATGACGCGTCGACCGACGGCACCCGCGAAATCCTCGACCGCCTGGCGCAGCAGGGACTGGTGGATCGCGTCATCCATCACGAAAAAAATCAGGGAAAGGGCGCCGCGATCCGGAGTGGCGTGGCCGCCGCCACGGGCGACGTGGTGGTCGTGCAGGACGCCGACCTCGAGTACGATCCCGCTGACCTGCCTTCTCTGCTGCTGCCGATCCGGGCGCGTCAGGCCGATGCCGTCTATGGGTCGCGATTTCAGGGCGGACCGCACCGTGTGCTCTACTTCTGGCATTACGTCGGTAATCGCGTGCTCACGCTGCTCTCCAACATGTTCACGAACTTGAACCTCACCGATCTCGAAACCTGCTATAAGCTCGTGCGAACCGATCTGCTGAAACGGCTGCCGCTGTCGTCCAATCGGTTCGGATTCGAGGTGGAGATTACGGCCCGCCTCGCCCAAGCCCGCGCGCGTATCTGGGAAATGCCGATTTCCTACAGCGGCCGCACGTATGCGGAGGGAAAAAAAATCACCTGGCGTGACGGATTCGCGGCGCTCGTGCACATCGCGCGATACAACCTGCTCGTCCCACGCAACGTCCGCGATTGGCGCATACCCGCGAAGTAAAGGCAGGACTCGTCACCGCGGCCGTGACGTGCGCCGCCGGCCTGCTCACCCTCAACCAAGCGCTCGTCGGGGTGTTCTACGACGACGGGCTGTACGCGGGGCTCGCCACGGCACTGGCGAACGGATGGGGTTACGTCCACCCCAATCTCCCCGGCCTGCCAGGCGCCGTTCACTATCCGCCACTGTACCCCTTGGTCCTCACGCCGCTGTTTGGTTTTCTCACGGTCAACGGCGCGGCCATTGCCGCGAAGATTCTCAACGCCCTGCTCAACGCAGGCGCCGCGGGGTTGATCGCGTGGCACGCGACCCGTATCGAGCTGCTCGGCCCCACGACGCGCCGCTGGATCGTCATCGCCGTGGTGATTAGCGCCACCATATCCATTCCGGTGCTTGCGACGCAGGGCGTGCTATTTGCCGAGCCGTTGTTCGCCGTCCTGCTGGCGGTGGCCGTGATTGCGGTGGACCGCGGCGACCGGCCGTGGATTGCGGGAGTCGCCGGCGCGTTGGCGCTGCTGACACGCTCCATCGGGATCGCGATCATCGCGGGTGTCTTCTGTTTCCTGCTGTTGCGACGCACACCCCGTCGCGTACTGGTTGCGGTCCTGCTGCCGGGCATCATCGCGGCGCTCGCGTGGGGCGTGTGGGTGTCGACGCACGCCAAGCAGATCGATCCTGCCCTGGCCCTTGGCTACGGCACCTACTTCGCGCATCTGAGCCAGGCGGGACTGTCGGCGCTAGCGGTCAACGTCCCCGATATGTCGCGGCCCCTCGAGGCGATCACGCTCGGCTGGATTCCCGTACGCTGGATCTACGGGATGTTCGCGATCGTGTCGCTGACCATCGGCCTCTACGGGATGTGGCTTGTCGCTCGCAGGTCGGCGATTGGATTGTCGCTCGTTTTCTACTTCATCATTCTGGCTGTGTGGCCCCTCCCCCCGGATCGCTTTTTATGGGCCGTGCTCCCCTGGCTGGCGTTGACGTGGGCGGCCGCCATGCTCGAGCTGTGGCGGCGTTGGCCGCGGCGCGAGGCGCGTATCGCCGTTGGATTGCTGGCGGCCCTCGTCGTCGGCGGATTCGTACGCTACGAGTATCTGGGCATGCGCGGCCGGTGGTGGGCCGTGCAGGCGCGCGCCATCTCAGCCAACTTCACGGAGCTTCTCCCGGTCATTGCGCAGCTGCCCGATTCCGCCGTGATCGCAACAGACGATGAAGCGCTGGTGTGGCTGTACACGCGCCGCCCAGCTGTCCCGTTATACCTCGAGAGCTATCGCGGGCGCGAGCTGATTCGCCCGACACCCGCCGAGCATCGGGCGTATCTCGAGCGCATGCACGTGACGCACATTCTCCTTGCGAGCGCCACCTCGCCGTCCGCCATCGAGCTGCGCGGTCTTATCGGCGCCTACCCGGCATGGCTGAGCGGTCTCTACCGCTGGTCGGATCGCCGCTGGCTCTTTGGCGTACACCATGGACCCTAAGGACCGCCGCCTCTACCTCGCCGTCGCCCTCTGCGCCGCCGTGCCGTTTCTGCCGTCCCTGTGGAACGGCTTCGCCATGGACGATTTGTACATCATCTTGTGGAATCCGCTGGTGCACTCGATTCGGGGTGTCTGGGG
>JBHEMG010000134.1:0-14458 GCA_046262715.1 Gemmatimonadales bacterium | reverse complement strand
GGTATGGAGCGCGCGCATGGTTCCCGCGATCGAGGCCGCCGAGCTGGGGTTGTTCGACCGTGTGGTCCCGCACGCGTCGCTGATGGCGGAGACGCGGGCGCTCGCGCAGCGCTGGGCCGCGATGACGCCGGCCGCGGTGCGCAAGGCGAAGCAGGCGTTGTACCAATCGGAGCGCAACACACTCGCGGCGATGCTCGATATGGAAATCGCCGATCAGGAAACACTCTTTGCCACGCCGGAAGCACGCCAACTGATAAGGAACCGATGATGGTGCGCAAACTTCTCAACTTCGACGACTGGATCGATTACTTCAAATACTGGCAGGATTCCATCGGGCTGCCGCCGGGCGCGCTGCGCTCATTCAACTTCGACGCGAAGTTCGGCGACCCCGAAGTGCCACACATCGAGTTCGGGCATTACAAGGGCAATCGCAAATGGCCCACCGTGATGCACATCCCCGATCAGCGCATCCGTGACGCGCTGCTCAACCTCATCGTGTATCAGGGCGACACCGAGTTCGCGTCGGTGGAGCAGCAGCGCAATCTGCTGCACCATGCGCCGTCCGATTACGATCTGCTGTCGCTGCAGCGCGTGATGACCGAGGAGATGCGGCACGGCTGGCAGATGTCGTACCTGCTCTGCGCGCATTTCGGAGATGAGGGCAAGCGCGAAGCGGCCAAGCTGCTCGAACGCCGCGCGGACGAGGGCGAGCGCCTGCTGGGCTCGTTCAACGAGATCGTGGACAATTGGCTCGACTTCTTCACCTACACCCAGTTCATCGACCGCGACGGCAAGTTCCAGCTCAAGATGCTGTCCGTGTCGGCGTTCGATCCGTTGTCTCGCTCGATGGGGCCGATGCTCAAGGAGGAGTCGTACCACCTCGGCACCGGCAACAACGGCCTGCTGCGGATCGTCAAGGCCGGCAAAATGCCGCCCGAAGTGATCCAGCGCTTCTTCTGTAAGTGGATTCCGACGGCGTTCGACCTCTTCGGGACCGACAACTCGTCGTCGGCGCACTGGGCCTACGTGTGGGGTCTCAAGGGACGCTACGACGAGCGCGAGAACCCCACCAACGGGGGGGAGCCCGACAAGAGCAAACTCAACGAGATGGCCCGCGGGCTGTACCGCCAGGAAATCGTCAAGCTCGTCGAGCGGCTCAACATGTTCATCCCCGAGCGCGAGCGGCAGCTCAAAGTCCCCGATCTCAAGTTCAACCGCCGGATCGGCATGTACGCGCATCAGAAATTCACGGTCGATGGTCAGCCGCTGAGTCCCGAGAAGTACAACGCGTACCTCGAGTCCGTGTTGCCGCGCCCGGAGGACATCGCGACGGTGCACGATATCGAGAAAGAGCCGGATTGGATCGAGCCGAAAAAAGCCGATAGCCTGCAGCAGTGAAGCCCTTGGTGATTGCCCACCGGGGAGCCTCCAGCATCGAGCTGGAAAACTCTCTGGCCGCGTTCCGCGCCGCTGCCGGTCAGGGGGCTGACGGAGTGGAGCTCGACGTCCACGCCACGATCGACGGCGAGCTCGTCGTCTACCACGATCCCTCCGTCCTCGGCTTGCCGATCGCCCAGGCCCGGGCGATGGACCTGGCGGCGCTGCCGCTCTCGAACGGGGAGCCGATTCCCACACTGGCGCAGGCGCTCGCAGTGCTTGGCCCGCTCAAGGTATTTGTCGAAGTGAAGGTGCTCGATCCCAAGTGGGATGACCGCCTGCTCGAGGCATTGGCGCGTGGGCCCAATCCCGCTGGCTACGCCGTGCACAGCTTTGCCTTTCATGTCGTGCGGCGTCTGGGACTGAAACGCCCCAGTCTGCCGCGCGGCGTGCTCTCCGAAGTTCGGACCCGCGATCCGCGGCAAACGCTCGTGGATGCCTCAGCGCAGACCCTGTGGCAGGAGCGCGGCTCGCTGGATGAGGGCCTGATCAAGACGGTGCACGAGTTGGGCGCGAGCATCATCGCGTGGACGGTCGATCATCCCGCGGATATGGAGCGTTTCGTGCGCCTCGGTGTGGATGGCATCTGCACCAATCATCCTGAGCGCGCCCGCCGCGTCGTAGACGCCTCGCAGGCGGCATGACGCCAGGTCCTGCGGGCCGGGTCGCCGTCGTGGGGGCGGGCACGATGGGACACGGCATCGCGTATGCCGCCGCACTCGCGGGATGCGAGGTCTGTCTCACCGATGCCCGCGCCGATGCCCTGCCCCGCGCCATGGACAACATCGACAGCTTGCTCGCGGGCGGCGTGAAGCGTGGGAAGCTCACTCCCGCCGATCAGGTAGAGGTACGGAAGCGATTCCATACCGGCGCCGCGCTGAGCGCCGCGGTTCGGCAGGCGGACGTGGTGATCGAGGCGATTGTCGAAGACCTCGCCCTCAAACAACGGCTCTTCGCCGAGGTCGAGCGCTTCGCCCCGGCGGACGCACTGCTGGCGTCCAATACCTCGTCGCTGTCGATCGGCCAGATCGCCTCCGCGCTGAAGCGACCGGCGCGTCTCATCGGCATGCACTTCTTCAACCCCGTGCACATCATGAAGTTGGTGGAGGTCGTAACGCACCGGCCCGAGAGCAATGCGGCCGCCGAGCGCGCGGTCGCATTCGCGCGGCAGCTGGGGAAGGAGCCGATCGTGGTGCGTGATTCCCCGGGGTTCGCGTCCAGCAGGCTCGGTGTCGTGATTGGGCTCGAGGCGATGCGCATGCTGGAGCAAGGCGTCGCGAGCGCGGAGGACATCGACAAGGCGATGGAGCTGGGCTACAACCATCCGATGGGCCCGCTCAAGCTCACCGATCAGGTAGGGCTCGACGTGCGGCTCGCGATCGCCGAATACCTGCACGCGACACTGGGGAAACCGCAGTACGAGCCACCGAAGATCCTGCGTGAGAAGGTGAAAAAGGGCGAGCTGGGGCGGAAGACAGGAAAGGGGTTCTACACCTGGAGCGACTGAGTCGCATCACCGATGTGCACATCCACATCCAGCCGTGGCGCGATCTCAAGCCGAAGGTCCAGGACGCCATGCGCAAAGGGAAGGAGGACCATTGGGAGTTCCTCATTTCCCTGATGGATGATCCGCACGCGCTCCTCGAGGTCATGGATCGCTCCGGCGTGTGGCGCGTCGGTCTCGTGAATTACCCGAGTCCCGATATCATGGGCTTCGACGATTCCACCAACACCTTCGCCGCGAAGTATTCCCGCGCCAATCCCGAGCGTCTTCTGCCGTACGGCGGGGTCCATGCCCGCTACACCACGGACCCCGCCGGTGACGTCGACCGGCTCATCGATCAGGGCATCCGACTGCTCAAGATCCATCCGCCGCATCAGAACTTTCCCGCCAACGCCTACAGCGATGGGCTCGAGGCGCTGGGCAAGATCTACGGCCGCTGTGAGGAACGAGGGCTGCCGGTAATGGTGCACACCGGCACGTCGATCTTTCCGGGCGCGCGCTCCAAATACGGCAATCCGATGGAGCTGGACGATGTGGCCATCGATTTTCCGGCGCTGCAGCTCGTCATGGCGCACGGCGGCCGGCCGCTGTACATGGAGGAAGCCTTCTTCATTCTGCGACGTCATCCTCGTGTCAGGCTCGACGTGTCCGGCATTCCGCCTGCGAAACTCCTGGAGTACTTTCCCCGCCTGACGGAGATTGTGGACCGCGTGCTCTGGGGGACGGACTGGCCCAGCCCCGGCGTAAAAGATCTGCGCCAAAACATCGATCAGTTTCTGAGCTTGCCGCTGACTGACGCGCAGCGGCGCGCTATCCTCGAGACCAACGCTCTCGCTCTGTTTCCGGAGTCGCACTCGCATGCATAGCCTTCTCTTCCTGGCACTTCTGGCGCAATCCGGCGCGATCCCTTTCGAGCAATTCGCACTGCCCAACGGACTGCGCGTGATCTATTCCGAGGATCACTCGACGCCGATCGTGTCGGTCGACTTGTGGTATGAAGTCGGCTCACGCAACGAGCGGGCAGGCCGTTCCGGCTTCGCGCACCTCTTCGAGCACATGATGTTCGAAGGCTCGGCGAACGTGAAGAAGTCCGAGCACGGCCAGCTCGTGGAGCGGGCGGGGGGTGACTACAACGGCAGCACCGCCGAGGATCGCACCAATTACTACGAAACGGTCCCCTCCAACCGGCTGAACCTCGCGCTCTGGCTCGAGGCCGACCGCATGCGCTCCCTCGCGATCACCGAGGAGAATTTCGAGAATCAGCGCCAGGCCGTGAAAGAAGAGCGGCGCCTGCGCGTCGACAATCAGCCGTACGCGGCCGCGTTTTCGGAGGGCCTCACGTGGCCGTTCGACTCCGCGAGCTGCTTCCCGTACGCGCACACCGTCATCGGCTCGATGGCCGACCTGGATGCGGCGAAGCTCCCGGACGTGCAGGCGTTCTTCGAGACCTACTATGCGCCGAACAACGCGACGCTGGTGGTGGTGGGCGATTTCAATCCCAGCGAGCTGCGGCGTCTGGTGAACCAGTACTTTGCCGCGGTTCCGAGCCATTCGGCCGCCGAGGCGCCGCGTTGCGATGCCGCGCCGGCCGCCACGGGACCGGTACGGCGCGAAGTCCGGGACGCGCAGGCGAACCTCGATCTCGTGATGCGGCTGTACCGCATCCCCGAGCATCGCAGCGCCGACACGCCCGCACTCGAGGTCCTCAACATCATCCTGGGTCAAGGCGAAAGTTCCCGGCTGAACGTCGCCGTGGTGCGTCGCGAGCAGGCGGCGGTCGGGTCGGGCACGATCCTCAACCCGTTTGGATCACGCAATGGTCCAGGCGTGTGGGCGGCATATGGGATCGTGAATCAGGGCGTCCCGTCGGCGCGGCTCGACAGCCTGATCGGTGTGCAGCTCGACAGCATTCGCGCCAACGGGATTACGCCGGCGGAGCTCGAGAAAGCCAAGAATGTGCTGCGCGCGGGGTTCATCGCGAGCCGCGAGACGACGATGGGAAAAGCGGAGGAGCTGCATCACTATCGCACCTTTCACGCCGCGATCGACGACATCAACACCGATCTCGATCGCTTTCTGGCCGTGACGATCGATGACGTGAAGCGCGTCGCGAATACCTACCTCGCGCCGGCGAATCTGACCCTGCTCATTGTGCGCGCGGGCGCGAGCCCGGCGAACGGGGGTGACCGATGAGCGCGGTTCGGCGGTTCGGCGGATTGGCGGTTAGCACGGCGGTCGCGGTTTCCCTCACCGCCCAATTGCCCAACCGCCTAACCGCCCAAGAGCCCTTCCCCACTCGCCCACCGGCACCGGCCGCCTTACGCCCGGTACAATTCCCGCCGTTCCGCGAAGTGGCGCTGCCCAACGGCATGACACTGCTGCTGGTGGAGAATCACGAGCAGCCGACGCTGTCGGCGAGTCTCAGCTTCCGCGCCGGGACCTACTACGATCCCGTGGGGAAGGAGGGACTGTCGGCATTGGTTGCGGAGCTGTTGACCAAAGGCACTCCCACCTATGACGCCGAGCAGCTGGCGGCGGCGATTGAGGGAGTGGGCGGCAGTCTCAGCGCGAGCTCCGGCGAGGACTTCCTGACCATCTCCACCGACGTGCTCAGCGACCACGCCGACCTGGCGTTTGCGCTGCTGGGTGACGTCAGCCGTCGCGCCACATTCCCCGACCAAGAGCTCGAGTTGGCGCGCACACGTTACCTGTCTTCTCTCGCCGTGGATCTGTCGCAGCCGGAAAACGTCGCGGCGCGAGCGTTCGACCGGGAGCTGTACGGCCGCAATCCGTATGGCCGCAATACCAGCACTGCGTCGTACAAGGCGATTACGCGCACCGATGTGACACGCTTCGCGCGGACTAGGCTGCGGCCTGGCGGCTCGCTGCTCGTCGTAGCCGGGGACATCACCTTGGCCCGCGCGCGCGAGCTCGCGACCAGGGCTTTCGGCACCTGGCGTGGCGCCGCCGCGCCAACGGCGGCAGCCCCAGCCGTGCCGACCAAGCGCGCGACCGACATCCTGCTCGTGCACCGGCCCGGGTCGGTCCAGTCGAACATCGTCATCGGCAATACGACGTTCCTGCCCACTGACAGCGGCTACTACGCCGCGCGCATCGCCACGCACGTGCTGGGCGGTGGCTCGGATTCCCGGCTCTTCACGATCCTGCGGGAACAGAAGAGCTGGACGTACGGGTCCTATGCGGCCCTGCGGCGGAACCGGGGGCTCGGCTACTGGCAGGCGACGTTCGAGGGCCGCACCGAAGTGACCGACAGCGCGCTCACCGAGCTGCTGTACCAGATCGATCGCGTGCGAACCGACGCAATTCCCGACAGCGAGCTGACGGCCGCAAAGGGTTTTCTGATCGGATCATTCCCGCTGACGATCGAGACGCCGCGGCAGATCGCGTCGGTCGTCACGTCCGCGCGTCTCCTGGGCCTGGGCCGCGACTACCTACAGCGCTACCGCGATCGTCTTGCCGCGGTGACCGGCGCGCGCGCGCGAGCAGCGGCGCAGCGCACCTACCGCCGCACCGCGCTGACGATCGTGGTGGTGGGCGATGCCAAGACGCTGTATGACAAGCTGCGGGCGATCGCGCCGGTGCGCCTGGTCGACATTGAAGGCAAGTCGCTCGACCCCGCAGAGTTGAATCCCACCGGCACCGCGGTGGAGTTCGATCGCAGCCAAATCGTCGCGCGCAGCGACAGCTTCCAGGCGCTGGTGCAAGGGAGCGTCATGGGTGGGCAGATCACCAGGATGGAGCCGGCGGCGGACTCGATCGTCTATACCGAGGCAACGACCATCGGCACGTTCCAGCAACGCTCGACGGTGGTGCTCAATGCGGATCTGACCATGCGGCGCAGCGATCAGACAGGGAGCGTGCAGAACCAGCAAACCGAAACGCATCTCACCTACGCCGCTGGGCGGGTCAAAGGAACGGCAATGTCGCCGCAGCCCAGCGGGACGCCGAAGTCGCTCACGATCGATACCGTCATCGCCGCCGGCACCATCGACGACAACGCCCTCGCGATGCTATTGCAGACCTTGCCTCTGGCACCGGGCAAAACGTTCAACCTGAACGTCTTCTCCTCCGGGGAGGGCGCCACGAAAGTCGTCTCGATCAAGGTCGCCGGCGTTGAAAACGTCGTCGTGCCTGCTGGGACGTTCCCGGCCTTCCGGCTGGAGCTGTCCGGAATGCAGCTTCCGGTGGTGATGCACGTGTCGCAGCAAACGCCGCGGCGGCTGCTGCGTATCGCGCCTACGGGCGCGCCGCTGGTATTCGAACTCGTGAAATAGGGAGATCACATGCCGCGCCGTTTGTCCGTCGCGTTGGCCGGGCTCACTTTCCTGATTGGCGGATGCGCTTCAGCCGGCGCCCGCTCCACGACTGGTCGGGCCCCAGCGCCCTCTCCTGGCACCGCGTCGACGTCGGCGAGCGCGGTCGCAGCCGATCGCGATAGCGCGGGCGGTATTGGGCCGCAGTATCCGTCCACCTATCAGCGTCATCCCAATCCTCCGGTGCTGATCCGCAACGCCACGATCATGACGGCGACGGGTCAGGAGATTCCGGGTGGATCGATCCTGTTCCGTGATGGCCGCATCGTGTCGGTAGGAACGACGGTGGAAGCCCCGGCGGACGCGGTGGTCGTAGATGGCACGGGTAAATGGGTGACGCCGGGGGTGATCGACGCGCATTCACATCTCGGCGTATACGCGGCTCCCGGTACCTTCGCGGAGTCGGATGGCAACGAGGCAACCAGTCCCGTGACGGCGGAGGTGTGGGCCGAGCACTCGTTCTGGCCGCAGGATCCGCAGATTCCGCTCGCCATCGCCGGCGGGGTCACGACGATTCAGGCGTTACCCGGATCGGCGAATCTTATCGGCGGACGCAGCGCCGTCTTGAAGCTCATTCCCGCGCGCTCGGTCCAGGACATGAAGTTTCCCGGCGCCCGCTACGGATTAAAGATGGCGTGCGGCGAGAACCCCAAACGCGTGTACGGCAACCGCGGTGGGCCATCGACGCGCATGGGCAACATGGCGGGGTACCGCAGTGCGTTCATCCAGGCGCAGATCTACCGGCGCCGCTGGGATAAATGGAATAAGGATCACGACGGCGACCCGCCGGAGCGCAATCTGCGGAACGAAACGCTGGCCGAGGTGCTGCGCGGCAACATGTATGTGCAGAACCATTGCTATCGCGCCGACGAGATGCTGCAGATGCTCGATCTGGCGCACGAATTCGGCTTCAAGATCCGCTCGTTCCATCACGCCGTCGAGGCGTACAAGATTGCCGACGTCCTGGCGCGCGAGGGCACCGCGGTGTCGATCTGGGCGGATTGGTGGGGCTTCAAGGAAGAAGCGATGGACGGCATTTACGAAAATGCCGCACTCGTCCAACAGGCCGGCGGCCGGCCCGCCATCCACTCCGATTCCGAATCGGGCATTCAACGGCTGAATCAGGAGGCGGCGAAGGCGATGTATCACGGACGCCGCGCCGGCATCCCGATCACCCGCGATCAAGCCGTGCGGTGGTTCACCGCCAACCCCGCCTGGGTGCTGGGCATCGATTCGCTCGTCGGGACGCTCGAGCCTGGCAAGATGGCGGACGTCGTCGTCTGGTCGGCAGACCCGCTATCGGTGTACGCCCGCGCGCTGCAGGTGTACAACGACGGCTGGCTCGTGTATGATCGCAACGATCCGGCGCATCAACCACAGACCGACTTCACCCTGGGGCGCGAGCCATGATCGCCTTTCTCCTCGCGCAAACCATTGCCATCACCGGGGGAACGGTCTATTCCGCGTCGGGACCAAAGATCGAGAACGCGACCGTGCTGATTCGCGATGGCCGCATTGCGGCCGTCGGCAGCAACATCGCCGTACCGGCCGGCGCCACACGCATCGACGCCTCCGGCAAGTGGGTGACACCCGGGTTGATCGACGGCGGCGGCCAGATGGGGCTTACCGAGATCGGCGCCGTCGAGGGAACGAATGAAGCGGGTCTACGCGACAGTGCGGTCGCCGCTTCGTTCAACGTGCTCGAAGGCATCAATCCGGCATCCGTGCTGATCCCGGTCACGCGAATCGAGGGTGTCACGACGACGCTGGCCATGCCGAGTGGGAATTTCGTCCGCGGCCAGGCGGTGTTGATCGATCTCGATGGCCGCACGGTGGAGTCGATGCTGATCAAGTCTCCCGCGGGCATGGTTGTGAGTCTCAACGAGGACAGCAAGGGTGCCGGGGCCGGCTCGCGCGCGGGAACGGCCGCGCGGCTGCGGCGCGTCCTCACCGATGCGCGCATCTACGCGCAGCGGCGCAGCGATTATCAGCGCGGCCAAACGCAGACGCTGTAGGCATCGGCGGCCGACCTCGAGGCGTTGCAACCCGTGCTGCGCGGGGACGAGCCGCTCATCGCCATTGCGAACCGCCGCAGCGACATCGAGACGGCGCTACGCATTGCGCGTGAGTTCAAGCTGCGGCTGATTCTTGCCGGCGGCGCCGAAGCGTGGATGGTCGCCGACGCGATTGCCGCGGCGGGCGTGCCGGTGCTGGTAGAGGCGGAGGACAATATCCCGACGTATGACGCGTTGGGAATCCGGTACGAGAACGCGGGGCTGCTCGCCAAAGCCGGCGTGAAGGTGGTGTTGATGGAGACCGATACCCACAACTCGCGCAATCTGCGCCAACAGGCCGGCAACGCCGTGGCGAATGGCATGAGCTGGGAGCAGGCGTTCCGCGCGGTGACGCTGACGACGGCGGAGGTGTTCGGGGTCGCGGATCGCTACGGCTCACTCGTGCCCGGCAAGGTCGCTAACGTCGTCGTGTGGAGTGGGGATCCGTTCGAGTTCTCGACGGGGGTCGAGCACGTCTACATCCGCGGCCGGGAGATTCCGCTGCGCAGCCGGCAGACGGAGTTGTTGGAGCGCTACAAGACGCTGCCGCCGAAGTATTAAGGGAGCGCCGCCTCTTTCACCGCTGCGGGATACACGCTGACCTGATACCGCAGCTTGCTCTTGTGCTCGAACTTGACGTGGCCGTCAACGGTGGTGAACAGCGAGTCGTTGGAGGCCCGCCGCACGTTTCTCCCCGGATGGAATTTCGTGCCGCGCTGGATCACGATGATCGTGCCGGCGCGGACGAATTCACCGCCGAAGCGCTTGACGCCGAGGTATTTCGGATTTGAGTCGCGGCCGTTGCGGGAGGAGCCGACGCCCTTCTTGTGAGCCATGCTATCCTCAGCCGACCTGCACGTCGGCGATTTTGATTTCGGTGAAATCCTGCCGGTGCCCGGCGTGACGGCGATAGCCGTTGCGGCGCGCAAACCGGAAAATGCGGACCTTCTTGTCCTTACCGTGCCGGACGACCTCGGCCGTCACTTTGGCGCCCTTCACCTGCGGCGCGCCCGTCTGGATGTTCTTGCCGTCGCTCGCGACCAATACCTGGTCGAATGAGACCTCATCCCCGGGCTTGGCGTCCAGCAGCGGGATTCTGATCGTAACGCCCGGCTCGGCGCGGAACTGCGCACCACCGGTTGTGAAGATTGCGTAACTCATAGGGCGCGGAACCTAAACAAAGGCAATGGTTTGGTCAAGCTACCGCGTACTGCTCCGTCACATCCCGTCCCGCCGGTCTCGCCATCATCCGGAACTCATCCAGCCGCATCATCGGGTCGTCTCGCACCTCGATCTCGAGTCCGGTCTGCTTCTCTAGCTGCCGCAGGAAGTTAGGCTCCTGCTCCACGAGGTACAGCGCCACCTCGGGATGGAGTCGGACCGACAGCTGCCGCTCCTTATGATCGGCCCCAGCGCGCTTCAGCGAACGCTCCATCCGCCGCACCACTACCTCAGGACGGAAGACGCGCCCGGTACCGGTGCATGTGGGACATTCGGTGGTCATCGATTGCCATAGCGATGGCCGCACGCGCTGGCGCGTCATTTCGATCAGCCCCAGCTCGGAAACGGCGAACGCGCGGGTACGCGCCCGATCGCGGCCGAGGTGGGTGCGCAGCTCCTGCAGCACCTTATCGCGATTCGCCCGGATCTCCATGTCGATGAAGTCGACGACGATGATGCCGCCGATATCGCGCAAGCGGATCTGCCGGGCCACCTCGCGCGCAGCCTCGATATTTGTGCGCAGAATCGTGCTCTCCGGGTCCTTCTTGCCCGTATAACGCCCGGTATTCACGTCGATGGAAATCAATGCCTCGGTCGGCTGAACGATCAGATAACCACCGGTCGGCAAGTCGACGCGCTGCTTGAACAGGTTGCGGATCTCTGCTTCGATGTCGTAGGCGTCGAACAGCGACGCCTCATCCTGATACATCTTCACCCGAGGCAGCAGCTCCGGATCGATTTGCTTCAGGTATTGCTCGATCTCGTTGTAGAGGAGCTTCGAGTCCACCAGCAGCAGGTCGACCTTGTCGGAGAGCAGATCGCGGACGATGCCGCGGGTCAGGCTCGTCTCGCGCTGCAGCAAGGCCGGCGCCCGCCCCGAAGACTGCTTGCGCTTGATCTTTTTCCAGAGCCCGATCAGGTGGTCGATTTCGCGCTTGCAGCTGGCCTCGGTCACGTCGTCCGCCACGGTACGGATGATCCAGCCCCCCGCGTCAGGCGGCACGAGCTTCGAGACCATTTCTCGCAGCTTGGCGCGCTGCTCGCGCGCCTCGATCTTGCGCGAGACGCCGACCTTCGAGGCGAACGGCATATAGACGAGGAAACGGCCTGCGAGCGAGACCTGCGCGGTGACGCGCGGTCCCTTGGTACCGATGGCTTCTTTGATGACTTGGACGAGTTTGGTCTGACCGCGCTTCAACTCGTCGGCGATGTTGGGTGCCTGCCGCCGGCGCGAGGAGCGTTCCCGTGGCCCGCCGCGCCGATTCGCAACGACTTGCGGGCCTTTCCCCTCAGCCCGCCCGTTCCCGTCGCCGTTACCGTCTTCCTCATCGGCGTCGTCAGGCTCGCGGTCTTCGGGGTCTTCGTCTTCTTCCGACTCGATCAGGTCAGAGGCGTGGAGGAACGCGCTCTTTTCGGCACCGATGTCGACGAAGGCCGCCTGAATGCCCGGAAGGACGGCTTCGACTTTGCCGACGTAAATGTCGCCGACCGAACGGCGGGAATCGGGACGATCGACCAGCAGCTCAACGAGACGGTCGTCCTCGAGAATGGCCACGCGGGTCTCCCGCGGGCTTCCAGAGATCAGGATTTCGCGCTTCAAAGCAGTTACCCTCGCGCCCCCGTCCCGGCGGGAAGCAGTCCGGGGGGAGCTTGTGGTTATCCCAGCAATAGTCCAACTCGCCCGGCCGATTTGGCACGGGCAGCGAGATGAATCGATTGGAAAGGCGGCTGAGAGGCGCCAGAGCCCAATGCATGAGGGTAAAGCTAGGACGAGCGGGAACTTAGGTCAATCTATCAAGCCGCCCAGCAGGTGACGGGCAATGACAATTCGCTGGATTTCGCTGGTTCCCTCGCCAATTTCGCAGATCTTCGCGTCGCGCATCATCCGCTCCACCGGGTACTCCGTCGTATAGCCATAGCCTCCATGCAGCTGGACCGCCTTGGTGGTGGCCCGCATACAGAGCTCCGACGCGAAGAGCTTGGCCATCGCCGCTTCCTTCTTGAAGGGATGGCCATGCTGCTTCAGCCAGGCGGCATGGTAGACGAGCTGCTTGGCAGCCTCGACCTCGGTGGCGATGTCAGCCAAAGCGAAGTGCACCCCCTGGAAGCTCGCGATCGGTCTTCCGAACTGCTTGCGGGTGGACGTATACGTCAGGCACTCCTCCAGCGCCCCCTCGGCCAGGCCCAGCGCCAGCGCGCCAATGCCGATGCGACCGCCGTCGAGAGTATTGAGAAACTGCCGGAAGCCGTTGTTGACCGGACCCAGGACGTTCTCTTTGGGCACGACGGCATCCTGGAAGATGAGCTCGCGCGTGTCGGACGCGCGCCAGCCGAGCTTGTCCTCTTTCTTGCCGGAGAAGACGCCGCGGTTTTTGGGCAGGTCGGCGGCCGACGCATGCCCAAGCCCGACGCGTTTGGTGTCCTCGAGATCGCACGTGTCCTTGGCGACGATGAACGCGGTGATCCCGTGTGTGCGTTTGGCGGTGGGGTCGGTACGCGCGGTGACGCAGAAGATTTCGCCGACGCCCGCATGCGTAATGAAGATCTTCGATCCATTCAGGACGTAATGATCGCCCCGGTCGACGGCGGTGGTCTTCGTGCCGCCTGCATCCGAGCCGGCGCCCGGCTCGGTCAGTCCGAAGCCGCCGAGCACCTTGCCCGTCGCCAGCAGCGGCACGAAGCGACGCTTCTGGTCCTCAGTGCCGAAGTCCATGATCGGCGAGGTGCCGAGTGTCGTATGCGCGCTGACGGTGATTGCGTGGCTGGCATCGACCTTCGCCAGCTCATGGATGACCGTGATATACGACAGATAGTCCATGCCTGAGCCGCCCAGCTCCTCCGGCCATGGAATGCCGAAGAGACCCAGATCAGCCATCTGCTTGATGTTTTCCCAGGGGAAGCGGCTGTCCAAATCGTACTGGCGGGCGGTAGGCTTCACGACGGTGTTTGCGAAGTCGCGTACCATCTCACGGACCTGGAGATGGTGGTCGGAGAAGTAGAGGCTGTCGTGCATTGAAAAAATATAGTTACGAAGTTGCGCACGCGGCGACGTGGCACAGTCACGCACAGACGTCGCAGCCTGAACAGTCGGTACCTCTTTCCCCGAAATACGCCAAAAGCATTCGGCGCCTGCAGCGTCGTGCCTCAACATATTCCCGCATGGCCAGCGCGATGTTGCCCCATCCAAAGTCCTGCCGACGCCACAGCAGCAAACATTCTGACACCGTGCCATCGCGACCCGCCCGGCCGGCTTCCTGGTAGTAGGCCTCGAGTGTAGGTGGTGGTCCCCAATGCAGTACCTGCCGGACATCGGGCTTATCGATTCCCATGCCGAACGCACTCGTCGCCACGATCACGGTGACCCGATCGGCGAGAAATGCGCGCAGGACTCGCCTCCGCACCTCCATAGAAAGCCCGGCGTGATACGGGGCCGCCTTCACGCTGGTCCGGATCAATGCGCGCGTCACCAGCTCGGTAAGGCGGCGGGTGGGGGCATAAATGATGGAGGCGCCGGTCGCCATAACCGCGCGGCCGCGAATCAGCGCGAAGCGCTCGCGGTCATCGCGCACGCGCCGCACCGCGAAACGCAGATTCGGTCGATCAAACGAGGTCACGACGACCCGCGCGTCGGGAATGCGCAGGACCTTCAGGATATCGGCGCGCGCCGCCGGCGTGGCGCTGCCGGTGAGTGCGATGGTCGGGGGGCGGCCGAGCAGCGAGCGAAACATGCCGAGGCGACGATACACCGGGCGGAATTCGTTGCCCCATTCGGTAATGCAGTGCGCCTCGTCGATGGCGAGGAGTGAGACTGGCGTTCCCGCATCGACAAGGCGGCGGGTGAGCGATGCCAGGCGTTCCGGGGCGCAGTACAACAGGGTCAGCCGGCCGCCCGTCGCCTCGTCCAGCAC
>JBHEMG010000133.1:0-3259 GCA_046262715.1 Gemmatimonadales bacterium | reverse complement strand
TTCTTCTTCTCGATGAGCCATTCGGCGCCCTCGATCCGGTGACTCGCGCGGAAATGCAAAAGGAGTTTCGCGCGCTTCAACGGCGGCTCGGAAAAACGATGGTCTTCGTCACGCATGACGTGCGCGAGGGGTTGTCGCTCGGCACGCGCTTGGGGCTGATCGATGGCGGCCGCCTCGTGTTCCTGGGTACGCCGGAAGAATTTCGCGACAGCCCGCTGGCGGCGGTGCGCAGATTCATGGAAGCGGCGTGAGACTATTCGCTTTTTATTCTCAGCACGCCGGTGAAGTGTGGCTGCTCCTCTGGCAACACATCGCACTGGTGGCCGTCGCGACCGCCATTGCGGGCCTCATCGGCCTACCGCTCGGAATCCTTGTGGCGCGGCGGCCTGCCTGGCGTCGCCCGGTGCTCGGCATCGCGAACGTATTCCAGACCATCCCCGGGTTGGCGCTGCTCGGGCTGTTGATTCCCGTGTTTGGCATCGGCGCGTGGACGGCAATTACGGCGCTCGTCGTCTATGGGCTGCTGCCCATTGTGCGCAACACCTACGCGGGGATCGCTGGTGTGGACGCCTCTGTGCGCGAAGCCGGCCGCGGCATGGGGATGACGGACGGTGAGCTGCTGCGCCTCGTCGAGCTGCCGCTCGCTGCCGGCGTCATTCTCGCGGGGGTGCGCATTGCGGTGGTGGTCAGCGTCGGGATTGCGACGATTGCGGCGGCGATCGGCGCGGGCGGGCTCGGCGTATTCATTTTTCGCGGCGTCGCGACCGTGGACGACACATTGATTCTCGCGGGTGCCATTCCTGCGGCGCTGCTCGCGCTCCTCGCGGACGCGCTGTTCGGATTCGCGGAGCGGCGGCTGGTGTGGCGGCCGCGATGAAGCGCCTGGCACTGCTGCTCGTGCTGGTGTCGGGATGCGGCAAGCGGGAGCACGTGACCATCGGCGCGAAGAACTTCACCGAGTCGGACCTGCTCGCGGAAATCGTGGCGCAGCAAATCGAGCGCCGCACGGGGCTGTCCGTCGTGCGGAAGCTGCACCTCGGCGGCACGTTCGTGTGCGATCGCGCGATCAAATCGGGCGACATCGATCTGTATGTCGAGTACACCGGCACCGCGTTTACCGCCATTCTGAAGCAGCCGCCGATCGCGAATCCGGATAGCGTCTACCGGTTCGTCCTCGCGGCATATGCTCGCGATTTCGATCTCCGTTGGACGGCCCCGCTCGGATTCAACAATACCTTCGCGATCTTGGTGCGGCGCGTCGATGCGGAGCGGTATGGGTTGCGGTCGATTGCCGACTTGGCCCCGGTCGCGCCACGCTGGAAGGCGGGATTCGGATATGAATTTCTGGAACGCGCCGATGGATTCCCCGGCCTCGCCAAAGCGTACGGTCTGCGCTTCTCCGCACCGCCGACGGCGATGGACCTCGGCCTGACCTACCGGGCACTGGCCGATCATCGCGTGGATGTTATCGCGGGAAATTCAACGGACGGGCAGATCGCCGCGCTCGACCTGGTTGCGTTGGCCGATGACCGTGGCTACTTCCCGCCCTATCAGGCGGCGCCCGTGGTCCGTGCGGCGCTGCTTGCGCAACGTCCGGCCGTCGGTACCGCGCTTGCGGAACTGGGTAATAAGATCACCGACGCGGAGATGCGGCGACTGAACGCGATGGCTGATGTGGAGCACAAGGACATCGCCGACATCGCGCGCGAATGGCTGGCGGCGCGGATTCCCTGATGGAGGGTGGAATGGCGGATGCCGCACACGTTGTCGTGGTTCGGGGTGGTGCGCAGGGATTTGTGCAGGAGGTCACGGTGGGGCTCCATCATCTGCTCGCCGATGAGCCCCTTGCGGCGGGGGGCTTAGACCGCGGTCCCGGTCCGTACGACCTTCTCCTTGCCGCGCTCGGCTCTTGCATGTCCATGACCATCGCGCTGTATGCGCGCCGGCATGATTGGCCGCTCCAGGGTATCGAGATCCGTCTGAGCCACTCACGGATTTATGCCAAAGACTGCCTCGATTGTGTCGTGCGGGACGATACGTTGCTCGACCGCATCGATACCGCGGTTCAACTCGCGGGGGAGCTCACGGTGGAGCAGGAACGGAAGCTGATGGAAATCGCGCACCGATGCCCGGTGCATCGGACGCTCAAATCGCAGATCGAGATTCGGGAAGTGTCATGACGACTGCGCGTGAGGCGGAAGCCTTCCCGCGGCTCACTTCCGAGCAGATCGCTCGCATAGAGCCGCACGGCCATCGGCGTCACGTCGCCGCTGGCGAGGTGCTGGGCGAGACGGGCGAGCCCGTGACGAAGATCTTCGTCGTCATTTCGGGGCGGCTCGATCTGGTCCGTCCGGTGCAGGGCGAAGAGCATGAGGCGTCCAGCTTCAGCGATGGGATGTTCACGGGCGAGCGATCGGTCCTGGCTGGCGGACGCTTCCTCGCGCGCATCCAGGCAGGCACGCCCAGTGACGTCATCGAGGTCGCCCGGGAGGAGCTGCTCCGGCTCATTGAGGCTGATGCCGAGCTGAGCGACGTCTTTCTGCGAGCATTCATCCTGCGCCGCCTGCAGCTCATCGATCAAGGATCCGGGGACGTGCTGTTGCTTGGATCGAAACATTGTCAGGGATCGCTGCACCTGCGCGAGTTTCTCACCCGCAACGGGCACCCTCACAGGTTTGTAGATCTCGACAACGATCCCGACAGCCAGCACATGCTCGATCAGTTCCACGTCAGCGCCGCCGACATTCCGGTTGTCATCTGTCGCGACACGCTGGTGCTGCGCAACCCGTCCATTCAGCGCCTCGCCGATTGTCTTGGCTTGAATCCCACGATCGATCC
Source organism: Gemmatimonadales bacterium (assembly GCA_046262715.1). Classification (GTDB taxonomy): domain Bacteria; phylum Gemmatimonadota; class Gemmatimonadetes; order Gemmatimonadales; family GWC2-71-9; genus 20CM-2-65-7. Next base: position 421 of record JBHEMG010000133.1, on the reverse strand, counting down.
GGCGTCGATCTCGGACGTCGTCATCATCGGTGCCGGGCCGGCCGGGCTCGGCGCCGCCGTGTACGCCGCCTCGGAAGGGCTGCGCGTCGTCATGATCGAAGCGAATGCACCCGGCGGCCAGGCCGCAACGAGCTCGCGCATCGAGAATTATCTCGGATTTCCACTTGGGATTTCGGGGCAGGAGCTGGCGGCCCGCGCGTACGATCAGGCGCAGAAATTCGGCGCGCAAATTCTCATCGCGAAGCGGGCCGTGCGCATCGAGTGCGATCAAAAGCCGTATCGCGTGCTGCTGGGCGATGGAGAGAACGACGTGTTGCGTACCCGCGCCATTATCATCGCAAGCGGCGTCGAGTACCGGCGTCTGGCGATCGACGATCTTGGCCGCTTCGAGGGTGCCGGGGTGTACTACGCCGCCACACCC
>JBHEMG010000132.1:0-40847 GCA_046262715.1 Gemmatimonadales bacterium | reverse complement strand
AACGCACTGAAACGCCTGGAAAAGATGAAGACGGACCCCGTTGTGGCCGTACTGGGAGTCAAACCTGACCTGATGAAGATTCTGGGGCGGCTGAACGAACGGATTACTTGAACGGCCGGAGAATGCGCGGGTGCTCTATGTGCTTGCGCACGGGGCGGGAGCGGGGATGCGGCATCCCTTTCTGGAGCATGCCGCTGCCGTATTCGCTACGCACGGCGTTGCGACGTACCGCTACGAGTTTCCCTATATGCGCGCGGGAAAGAAGCGCCCTGATACGCCCGCGGTTGCGACGGCCGCGGTACGCGAGGCCGTGACCGTGGCGCTGAGCGCAGCTCCTGGGCTGCCGTTGATTGCCGGCGGGAAATCGTTCGGCGGCCGGATGACGTCGCAGGCGCAGGCGCAGCAGCCGTTGCAGGGCGTGCATGGCCTGGTATTTCTCGGCTTCCCGCTGCACCCCCCTGGGCGGCCCGGAATCGAACGTGCGGAGCACTTGTCCGCGGTGCAGGTGCCGATGCTGTTCGTGCAGGGGACACGCGATGAGTTCGCGGCGCTCGAGCTGCTCCAGGACGTGGTCGGCCGCCTGGGCAAACGCGCCACGCTGCATCTAATAGAAGAAGGGGATCACTCGTTCAAAGTGCCGAAACGGGCGGGGACACCCGAGTCCGTCATGGAACACGTCGCGACGACGATCGCGAGCTGGTCCGAAAACCTTTCGGGGGCAGGCTAATGCCGAATTTTTGGTTGGTAAAAACCGAGCCGAGCACCTACAGCTACGATGACATGGCCCACGAGCAGACCGCAGTGTGGGACGGTGTCAAAAACCCGGTGGCGCTGCGGAACCTGCGAGCGATGCATCCCGGCGATCAGGTACTGGTCTATCACACGGGCGATGAGAAGGCCGTCGTAGGATGGGCGACCGTGGTCTCGGCGCCGTATCCCGATCCAAAGAAAAAAGAAGCGAATCTATTCGTCATAGATCTCAAAGCGCATCGCCGGCTGCCGCAGCCCGTGACGCTTGCCCAGATCAAGGCGGACAAGACGTTTGCGGATCTGCCCATTGTACGACAGGGGCGCCTGTCAGTGAGTCCGGTGACGGCGCCCCAGTGGAAGCGGCTGCTGCAGCTGGCGAAGGCGGATTAGCGCTTCGCTTTTCTTCCCGCCTTACGCGCGCGGCTCTCGGCACGCGCCGATGCGATACCCGCCGCGACCCCGGCCACGATCGCCGCCCGACCGACCGCCTTCAGCACCTTCCCGGTACGGCGTAGCGCCGCCTTGATCTTCATCCGTCGTTCCTCGGTCTCCGCCCGCTTTTGCGCTTCCGCCAGCAACCGGTCGGCCTCGCGACCAGCGGTTTCCGCCCATTTCCTGGCCGTTTTCGCAGCCTTGATGGCTGCCTTCTTGAACCGCTCTCCGCGTGACGCCATGTCCGTGTCCTCTCGGTGGGAAGCCTATTGATACGCCATTGCGATACGTTGGAGCCGTGCCTGAATCTCGGCTTCCGGTAACCATCGACCGCTCACCATTACCCCGGCGCGGCGGCGGACGTTCGCAAGATCGCTCAACGGATTCCCATCGAGCAGGAGTAAATCGGCGCGCTGGCCGGGGGAGACGCTGCCAAACTCTTGCTCAGCACCGAAGTAGCGCGCCACCTGCCGAGTGGCCTCATCCAAAATCTGTTGGGGAGTAAGCCCCGCCGCTGCCATGCTGGCCATTTCCCGGTGGATGGAAAACCCCGGGACGCTGTAGAGCTGGGGGGAGTCCGTGCCAACAGCGATCGGACAGCCGGCGCCCTGCAGCGATTTGAGAATGCGGCGGCGCAGCTTGAGGACGGCCGCGCGCTCCTTGGCGGGCGGCGCTGTGCGCCGCAGCTGCTTGAGTTGTTGAGCCCAGCTGGCTCGCCATGCCGGCGGCACATAGCGCAGCTCCTCGCGTCCGGCTAGGCTCGCAGAATCTTGCGTTCCGAGGAACGTTTCCCAGAGCGCGAGGGTCGGCACGGTCCAGGCTCGCGCCGCGCATGTGGCGGCGACCACCTGCGCGATGCGGCGATCATCCGCGGAATCGGGCCCGCCCACCGTTTCGACGTAGTTATCGAGATGCTCAATTGATGCTTGTCCCGACTCCAAGACGTGGTAGACGCCAACGTCGTCCGGCACGTGGCCGGCGAACCGCATGCCCAGCCGCTTTGCGGTCGCTACGATCGTGTCGTAGGTCTCACGGCTCAATCCTTCGTGAATCTTGAGGTGGTCGAACCCAGCGGCCTGCTGTTCTTCGACGAGTCGGCGTCCCGCGTCAGGAGTTGGGGCGGCGTTGCCGCTCAACGGCGGGCCCGGGACCCACAGGCGCGGGCCCAGCAGCTCGCCGCGCGCGATCCGCGCCTTGAGGTCGAGGTGCGCGAGGTTGCCCTGCATCCCGCGCACCGCGGTAACGCCATTGGCGAGATAAAGGAAGAGGACGTTCTCGGTGAGCTCGGGCCCGGCGTCGGGATTGGGGAAATGCCCATGCATCTCGCCCAGGCCAGGCATCAAATATTTGCCGCGTCCATCCACGACCAGGGCGCCCGGGGGCGGCTGGAGCCGCCCCGCGAGTCGCATTTGCGCGATGCGATTCCCCCGCACAATCACAGTCTGGTGAGCGAGCACGCCACTCTGGCTGATGGGAATCACGTAGACATCGACGAACGCGGTCACCACTTCCTGAGTTGGTTTCGGGAAAACCGACCCCTGGAGCGTCAACACCAGAAAGAGAAGCGGAGTGGGCACGCCCCACCTCCTCGGCAATTTGCGCGCCAGCTTCAATTCACTGAGCGGACAACGGAAACACGACGATGCGGTGAACGTACATTCACGTCATGGACGGCGTGGCGGTCAGACTCGAGCGCTTGAAGCGTGAAGCCCAGCGGGAGTGGAAGCGCAAATGGCGTCAGACGCTGCGGCAAGCCGCGCCCGCTTCGTCCGCTGAATGGCGCGCTCTCGCCGGTGACGCTGCGGCGGCAGTCCTCAAAGTCCTGTTGATTATCTCGTTGCCATTCGCGGTGCTCGTGCGCGGTTCCGTCTTCATTTATGAGCACGGCGAGACACCGGTCTGGCTCGCCATCCTTACCGCCGTGTTTCTCACCGGCGCCATAGTTACAGTCTACGCGGTCTGGATCGCAAGGAAATTCACCAAGGCGGGCGGTCGCGGTGGTCGCGCGCTCGTACTGCCGCTCGCAAAGTGGGTCGCGCTGCCGCTCGTCGTCTTCTATTGCAGCTATTCCTTACTGTATCTGGCGAGGGTCAACGCCAAGTCCGCCCCGGTGCGCGCGTACTACACATCGGTGCATCCGTTGCTGCGGTTCGCGCTCTCGACCTTGATCCTCGTGGACCGCGACATGCTGATCACGGATACAGGACGCCAGCCGGAGGACTATGCGCGAATGGGACTGCCGGCGAACACCCGTACCCGACACTACAAACAGCCGGATGGGTGGATTCATGCCGTCGACCTGCGGACGACTGGGCGGGGGGCGATCAAGAACCGCGGCGTACAGCTCTACTTCTGGTTGATGGGATTCGACACACGGCGGCACGTTGGCACCGCCGACCATCTACATGTGGAGCTGCGCTAGGCAAACAGCTGCTGCAGCTCGGCAAACGGGATGCCGTAGGCATCGAGTGTGCCGTAGGTCCCTTTCTCTTTCCATTCGCGGCTCATACGGCGCACCAGCCCCAGCGTCGCGCGCATCGGGGCCGAGCCGAATGTCACGCGCCGTACGCCGAGCGCGGCCAGCTCCTTGAGCGTCGGCGCCGTCGGGGTTCCCAGCACGTTCAACGGCGCGTGGATTTGCTGGACCAGTTGCTCGATCGTGTCCCGGTCGCCGACGAAGGGGACGAATACGGAGCTGGCACCCGCCTCGCGGAATGCGTTGCCACGACGCACCGCCTCGGCGGTGCGCCGATCGCGCGGAATCTCTGGCGCTTCGAAGGCATCCGTCCTTGCATTGAGTACGAACGGCACACCGACGGTGTCGGCGGCGGCCCGCGCGGCTCGAACACGCTCGACCGCCAGAGAAAACTCGATCAGCTCCGTTGCTTCAAGCCGGTCTTCGAGGTTCATCCCCACTGCGCCGGCGTCAATCGCCCGGCGCACGGTCTCGGCGACCGCCTCGGGCGTGGCGCCGTAGCCTGCTTCCAAGTCGGCAGTGACCGGAACGGACACGCGCCGGGTGATCCTTGCGACCGCGGCGAGCATTTCATCCCGGCTGATGCGCTCGCCGTCGGGATAGCCCAGGCTGAAGGCGATCCCGGCGCTGGTGGTGGCGAGAGCCGTGAAACCCGCTGCGACGAAAATCCTCGCGCTGCCCGCATCCCACGCGTTGGGGAGCACGAGCATCGGCCCCTCTACGTGCAGTCGGCCGAGCGCCTCGGCTTTCGCGCGAATGTCTGGGGTGCGGGAGTCCGGCATGCGCGGATATCTTATCCGCTCCTCGAGCGGAGTCAAAGCTGTGTTCCTCGCCCTTCTTCTCCAGACGGCTTGTGTTTCCCAACCGGCTACACTGCCCGCGGTGGCGGACCGCTGGGCGGCGGCACGCGCGCGAGCGCACGCCATCGCGTGCGAGCAGTTGGTCCCCAACGTGCCCGGCTTTGCGATCGCGGTGGCGGTCGACGGCCGCGTCGTCTGGTCCGAAGCATTCGGCTACTCGGACCTCGAGGCCAAGCGTCAGGCAACCCCCGCGACGCAGTTCCGGATTGGCAGCGTCTCCAAGCCGTTGACGGCGGATGCCGTCGCGCAGCTGTACGAACGCGGCAAGCTCGATCTCGACGCGCCGGTGCAGCGTTACGTCCCGACGTTCCCCGACAAGGGCGCCGTGATCACCACGCGGCTGTTGGGCGGCCATCTCGCGGGCATCCGGCATTACCAGGGCGATGAGTTTACGCTCAACCGCCGCTACCCCACCGTGACGGCAGGGCTGGCGATCTTTCAGAACGATTCGCTGGTTGCCCCCCCCGGCACGCGTTTCTCGTATTCGAGCTACGGCTTTAATCTGATCAGCGCGGTTGTCGAGGCCGCGTCCGGAGAAAATTTCCTGTCATACATGAGTCGTCATGTATTCAGGCCGCTCCACATGACCAGCACCGCGCCGGACAAGAACGACAGCCTGATCCCCAATCGCACGCGCTTCTACGAGCGCACGGAGGCGGGCGAGTTCGTGCTCGCATCGGCGGTCGACAATAGCTACAAGTGGGCAGGGGGCGGATTTTTGTCGACGGCGGAGGACCTGGTGCGTTTCGGATCCGCTCATCTGAACGCAGGCTATCTGAAGGCCGCGACGCTGGAGCTGTTGTTTACGCCGCAGCATACGACGTCAGGCGAAGCTACGCCGTATGGCATTGGCTGGTTCGTGATGACGGACTCGCTGGGCCACCGCACGGTCTACCATGGCGGCGGCTCGGTCGGCGGCACGACGGTGTTCGGCGTGGACCGGGATTCGCGCGTCGTCATCGCGCTCGTCAGCAATCTCAGCGATGCGCGGCTGGACGCGGCCCGGGAGATCCGGATGGTGTTCGATTCGGCGGCGACCCCCGCGCGGCGTTAGCGCGCGAGACGGTAGCCAGTTTTTCGAACGGTCAGGATATGCTGGGGAGTGGCGGGGTCGCGCTCGAGCTTGCGGCGTAACTCGGCGACGTGCGTATCGACGGTGCGGCTCATGACCTCGGCGCTGTAGCCCCACACCTCGGTCAGCAACTCGCCACGGGTGATGCACGCGCCATCCCGGCGCACGAGGGCGATGAGCAGGTCGTACTCCTTGGGCGTCAGCGCCACGGGGGTGCCGGCGCGCAGCACCGTCCGGGACGGCGTCAGCACTTCGATCTCCCCGAACTTCTCGAACGCACGCTCCGGCGGTCCGCCGTTTTTCTTCGGCGCGACGACGCGACGCAGCAGCGCCTCGATCCGGGCCAGCAGCTCGAGCACCCCGAACGGCTTCGTGACATAATCGTCGGCGCCCAGGCGCAGCCCCCGAACCTTGTCCGCCTCTTCGCCTCGCGCAGTAAGAATGAGCACCGGCATCCCGTGGCCGTCTTCGCGGAGCGCGCGCAGCACGCGGAACCCGTCCATCCCCGGCAGCATCAGATCGAGCACGACAAGATCCGGCTTGGCCGTCTTGGCGCGCGTCAGGCCCTTCGTCCCGTCTTTCGCGACTTCGACCTCGTAGCCTTCGATCTCGAGATTGTTGCGCAGCCCGTACGCGAGATCGGGATTGTCTTCGATCACGAGAATCCGTTTCGGTCCCACGGCGGTCGCGATCATGCCGGCAGCTCGATCACGATGCGCGTACCCGCGCCCCGGTCCTGGACGTCATCGATCCAGGCGCGTCCATGGTGGAGGTTCGCGAGCTCACGGACGACCGCGAGCCCGATACCGCTGCCTGCGACGGCCGATCCGCGGTCGCGCTCGAGTCGCCAGAAGCGCATCCACACGCGTTCCCGATCGGCGCGCGGAATTCCCGGCCCGCCGTCCTCCACCCATAGGCGGGCGACACCATTTTCCCGCGCCGCGCCGATGCGCACTTCCTGTCCGGCCGGCCCGTACTTCACGGCGTTGTCCAGAAGGTTGAGCAGCATCTGTCGTACGGCGCCAGGATCGGCGGGCACGACCAGATCTTCGGGCACCGCGGCGGCCAGCGTCGCGCCGCGCGCCGCGGCGAGCGGTGCGAAGCCGTCGAGGACTTCCTGCACCAGGGGCGCCAAGGCCGTAGGCTCGGGCGTAATGCGCGTGGCCTGCCGCTCGGAGCGCGAGAAGTGCAGCAGGTTCTCGACCAGGTGCGTGAGCCGGCGCGCCTCTTGATCGATGATCGCCAGAGAGCGACGCCGTTCTTCCTCGGAGCGGACCCGGCCGAGCGTCAGCGTCTCAGAGAACATCCGAATCTGCGCGAGCGGCGTGCGCAGCTCATGGGAGACGCCGGAGATGAAATCGGTACGCAAGCGCGTGAGCTGCGATTCGCGCCGCAGCTGCACCAGCGCCGTCCCGATCAGCGCCGCGGTCAAACCCAGCAGGCCGAGGATGAGCGGCAGCCGGGACCTGGGGAGCCCTCCGATGATCAGCTGATCGGCGACAGCCGCCCGCAGCGTGGCCTGGGCATAGAGGTCGCCCATGTCGGTGCCGATGGTATCGCGCGCCGTAAACGGCGACGTGTATTGCACGGCGGAGCGATAGATCTCGACGCCCCACCGGTCCGTGATAATGAACGATCCCATGGAGTCGTATTGCAGACGGCCGGTCAGCGGACGCGGCAGCAGTGAGAATTTCTCCGTGCCCTGGATGACCAGTGGGCGCAACGCGGAAGGCTGCGCCTCGAATCCCAGGGCAGTGCGCAACGCGCCATCGGAATCGCGCAGCACCGTATAGGCGACGTAGCGGCGATCGCCGCCGGGCTGACCGAGTACGGTGCCCATGTGCCACGAGGAGTCGTAGACCGCGCGTGTGTGTACGGGCAGCGTATCGATCAACCATGCGCGGACCGCCGGCGGTACATCCTGCCCCGCGGTCTGCAATTGCCGGTTCTTCAGATCCATCCGGAACGTGAACCGAATGTAGGGCGCGATCGAGAACTCGTGCTCCATGATGTCGAAATGCAGATCGCGCGGCGCGGGTGGCGCGTTGTGCGGGGTCACTTCGTAGGCGTGCTGCAATGCTTTGAGCGGCGGCCGGACGGCGTAGTAGATGTAGGTTGCGGTCCATTGCGCCACGCGCGCAGCGGCGAGCGCGGCGTAGTCGCGCAAGACGCGATCCGCTTGCGCGCGATGATAGCGCGCCATGCCGTACGCCTGGACGCCCAGCGCCGCAGCAACGGCGAAGGTCAGCACCAGCAAGACAGCGACGACGGCGCCGCGTCCCACCCGGAAACGTGTGAATGTTGGAAACAACGCCATGGTCTGAAGAATCCCTCGTCACGGGGCAGTGAGCAACATCCCGCAGGCGCGGCTGGACCGTTCTCTGACACAGCTCGCACGCCGCGGCAACCATTGCCGCGGCGTGCGGGGCCTACATTCGAAGAGGGATCGGGAAGTAGGTCGCGGTCAAGTGTCGACGGCCACTTGGCCCGGCCTCGCCAACCCGGAGTGCAGCGCGTGGCTCCGGGTTTGGTTTTTCTAGCGGTTCGACATCGCCGGCACGACCCGCATGCGGCCGAGCATCTCGCCGATCCGTTCCGCCGCGATCCCCAGCACGCATCCAATCGCCAGCGCAATGACGACGCGGATGCCGCTGTTCAACGCCACGGTCCGGATTCCCATTCCCAAATACGTCGCGGCGCCGATGAACGCACCGGCGGTATACGACAGCAGTGTTACGCGCGACTGATAGACGATGCCGAACACCGCGGCGCCGAGTACCAGCGCGTCCACGATGTCCTGCCGGCCGAGCGCGGCCGCGACAGTCAGGTAGAGCATCGCCCAGACGACGCCGGACGTCGCGGCGAGAACGGATTTCTGCAGGGCCGTCATGCCGCCGCCCGCGCCCACGAAACAGGCGAGACCGGCGAGGACAGGCCAGAGCTGCAGCGGCAGTTTGCCGAAATGTGAAATCACCGCCCACAGTGCGGCAACGATGGCTAAGCTGAGTGCCTTGGTAGTCAACGCGTTCATTGGTGGGCTCCTCCGAGAAGGGGGAATGCGGCGCCAACTATAATGAACGGGTGGTGGCGGGTGCAACGGCGCCGAGCTACGCGTGCTGAATTACATAGGCTTCCATCGCGTAGTATTCCGCCAATCCCAGCCGGTCCGCCCGCGCGGCGGTGTCCAGATTCCGGGCTTCGACCCGTTGCCAGAATTCCCGCTCGTCGTAGCCGCCGGGGAAGGGGGCGGTGTCTTTCTGGGACTGGTGGCGGAAAATCGCGACGATCTTCGCCCGCAGCTCGTCCTGCGACAGCGGCACCAGAACGTCCGCTTCAGTGAGCGACCATTCCTGCCAGGCGCCGCGATACAGCCAGACCTCGGGACGTTGCCCCGCATATCGCTGCAGCGCTCCCTCAACGGCCGCCTTGCACGTGCGGTGCGTGCCGTGCGGATCGGACAGATCGCCGGCGACGAAGACGAGATCGGGCCGGACCTCCTCGATCAATTTCTGGACGATCGCGATGTCTCCCTCGCCCAAGGGCCGCTTGCGCACCTCCCCCGTCCGATAGAAGGGGAGATCGAGGAATCGCGCGGCGCTCGGCGGAATGCCGACGGCAGCGAGGGCGGCAATGGCCTCCGATTCGCGGATGTACTTCTTGAGATTCTGCACGACCGGCAGATCGATGTCGCCCGGCGCTTTTTGGTCGGAGCCGGCGTTGATGGCGGCGCGGGCGCGCTGGACCGTCGCGACATCGAGCTCGAGCGCGCCAGCCGCCCGCTCCACGAAGTCCAGATGGCGGCGCACGTCGTGGTCGAAGACGGCGATGTTGCCGCTCGTCATGTAGGCGACGACGATCGCGTTCTCGTTCTCCCACAACTTCCGAAGGATGCCACCCATCGAGATGACGTCGTCGTCGGGGTGTGGGGAAAAGACGAGCACCCGCTCGTGCGCGGGCAGCTTGGCGCGCCCCCGAATCTTCTCGCGCAACCGGTTGAACACCTGGCCGTTGATGGGCCCGGCGGATCCGGCGCGCGCGAGCAGCGGACTGAGCTGATTCTCCGCGTAATCGCGCGCGGACAGCTTGAGCACCGCCTTTCCCGTGCGCTCGGCCAGCCAGACTACGGAACGCTCGACCATCGCCGGGGTCCAGTCCAAGCCTTCCAACACCCACGGCGTCTTGATGCGCGTGAGCTCGGCGGCGGCGGGGAGATCGAGATAGACGGTGACGCTCGGATGTTTCTGGAGGAACGTCGCGGCGACGTCGGTCGACACGTCACCTTCGACGGCTCGGCTCACGATGCCGGCCTTGTGCTCGCCGGTGGCGAGCAACGCGATCTCCTTGGCATCGAGGATCGTCGCGACGCCCATCGTGAGCGCTTCGCGCGGAACGTTCTCTTCACCAAAGAAGTCGGCCGCGGCGTCTTTGCGGGTGAGCGTGTCGAGCGTGACAAGGCGCGTGCGCGAAGTGGCTGACGAGCCGGGCTCGTTGAAGCCGATGTGCCCCGTCTTGCCGACGCCCAGAATCTGGAAATCGATGCCACCCGCGGCGACGATCGCCCCTTCGTAGGCCGCGCACGCGTCCGCCACGCGATCGCGCGGCGTCGTGCCGTCGGGGATGTGTACGTTCGCCGCCACGATGTTGATGTGCGCGAACAAATTCTCCCACATGTAGCGGCTATAGCTGTGCGGGCTGTCGGCCCCCATCGGATAGTACTCGTCGAGATTGAACGTGATGACGCGCGAGAAATCGACGTCACCAGCCTGGTGGCGGCGGATGAGCTCCTGGTACACGCCGAGCGGGGTGCTGCCGGTCGCGAGGCCCAGTACCGCTTTTCCCTTGGCGCGGGTCTCGCGATGGATCACCCCGATGATGCGCTCGGCGACCATGGCGGCGAGGTCACCATGCTCGGGAAGGACGACGGTGCGCAGGCGCTCGCGGTCGCGCGAGCTTTCGACGGTGCCGAAGGCGATGCGGCGGCCGGCCGCTTGGGCTTTCACTAGACCTTGATCTCGATGGTGGCGCCGCGCTTGTACCGGACATACAGCCACGCCATCGGGATGATCAGCATGCCCGCGGCGATGATCGTCAGCGCGAGCAGGATCGCCGATAGCAGCACCGCTTGCTGCGAGGCCTGCGCCGCGTGAAACATCGCCGCATCCTGCCTGGCAAGCAGCACGATCATCGACTGCCGGGCCTCGGTTCCGGCTCCCACCCCCGTGCTCGTGAGTCCCCCGAGGACTTTCTGGACCAGGTCGCGCTCATGCGGATCTTCCATCGTGCTGGCGAGACTCGAGAGCTCGACCCGGAGCTCACGTCCCAGGCTATCGCGCTGCGCCAGGGCTTCGGGCCGGCGGTAAGCCGGATCGCGATTGGTCGCCATATCGCGCCACACCTCGAGGCCGGCGTTGTAGCGATGCAGCGTCTCGACCGTGCGAGCCCCCCGTGCGACCGTGGAGGCCGCTTCGCGCAGCGAGAAAATCAGCCATAACCCGATCACGAGCGCCAAAGCCAGCGTGACGGCGCTGATGGTGACGGCGATTCCTGGACGGATGAAGGTATAATCCTTCATTGCGACGGCGAATGAGGACCGGCCGGCCGAAGGCCGCGAGGAGAAACCAGGGGGGGGAGTGGTCATGGGGCCCAAGGTGGTCTCGGTCTGGAAATGTGTCAATGCGCTTGACTGCGCCTGCAGCGCGCGCAACTTGTAAGGGCGCCCCCCACCCGCCACCCGCTTCGCCGGGCTGCCGATGGAGGACAGGTTGAGTGCAGGTGAGGTGTTACGCCAGGCCAGTGCCGTCGTGGGCCGTCCGGTCATCCTCTGGGAGGTAACCGGCGCTCATGAGGCCGTGCCGCGTGCCAGTAGCGATCCCGACGCCGCCACGCAGCTCTCCAAGTCGGATCTCGACGCCACATTGCGACATTGGAAGATCCCCGTACCAGTGGGATCGCGCTGGATTACATCCCCAGGTGCCACGCCGGACGCGTGGGTCGTCGCGCCGGTGCGCTCCCGACCGCCGGCTCCACCACCAGGGGGGCACGAGCGGCGCAGTAGGGCGCGGCTAGCGCTCGAGCTTGCAGGACTCGCGCTTGGCCTGATCGGGGCGGGCACCGAGAGCGTGGGATCGCCGGGAATGCTGGTGCATGACGCGGCCAATCCATTGACCGCGGCACGCGGCGGCCTCCAGCTGGCGATGGAATCGATCGGTCGGTGGGTGGATCTCCCGGCGGACCGGCGGCTCGCGCTGCTCGACGATCTCGGTGAGGTGCTCGAGGACATCGACCGGACCACGGAGTCGCTCCGCGCGGTCCGGGAGCAGGCGCGCGCGGTCGCGCCCTCGCCACGCGACGAGCGTTTTGATGCGATTCGTGTGATTCGTTCGTGTTTGACCCTCGAGCGGCGCCTGCTGCGCGATCGCGGCATCGATCTCGATTTCACGACGGCGCTTGAGTCGAGCTACCTCAAAGGCGACCCTAACGCGCTGTTCGATCTGCTCGTCAACCTCGTGCGCAGCGCCGCGGACGCCGGCGGCGAAGCGCCGGCGCCGGTCGCCGTGCTTCTCGAGCAACGCGGCAAGGAGCTGGAGCTGGTCGTGAAAGGGCGCGGCGCGGCGGCGAGCCTGCCAAAGATCCGCAGCGTCGCCGAAACCGTCTTCGGCGGAAGCGTCAATGTAGCGTCGGCCCTTGCTACCGGGACGACGTTCACGATCACGTTGCCTCTGCCGCCGCAGCGCGGAGTGTAACGCGGTTAGATTTCGCGGCATGAATTCGGCGAAAATTCCTACCCCCGTCAACGAGCCGGTCTTCGGCTACATCCCCGGCTCGCGCGAGCGCAGCGAGCTCAAGCAAGCGCTGAAGGACCTCAGCAGCCGGCAGGTTGAGATCCCCGTGATCATCGGCGGCAAAGAGATCCGCACCGGCAAGACCATCGATACGGTGATGCCGCATTGCCACAGCCACGTCCTTGCAAAGGTGCACCAGGCCGGCCCCGAGGAGGTTGCCGGCGCAATCACCGCTGCCCACGAGGCGTGGCGCGACTGGTCCACCACGAGCCTCGCCGAGCGCGCGGCAGTATTCCTCAAAGCGGCGGACCTGCTGGCAACGCGTTGGCGCCCGATGGTGAACGCCGCGACGATGCTGGGCCAGAGCAAGACTGCCTTCCAAGCCGAGATCGACGCGGCGTGCGAGCTGATCGACTTCTGGCGCTTCAACGTGCATTACGCCGAACAGATCCACGCCGTGCAGCCGGTCTCGGCGGCCGGGACCTGGAACGCACTCGATTATCGCGGGCTCGAGGGATTCGTCTACGCCATCACGCCGTTCAACTTCACCTCGATCGGCGGCAATCTCCCGACGGCCCCCGCGATCATGGGTTGTACGGTGGTGTGGAAGCCGGCGGCGACGGCCGCGTACTCGAACTATCTGCTGTTTCGGCTGCTGGAGGAGGCGGGACTCCCGCCTGGCGTCATCAACTTCGTTCCTGGTCCAGCTTCCCTCGTCAGCGAGCGATTGTTGGGCGACCGCCGCCTCGGCGGCATTCACTTCACGGGGTCGACGGATGTGTTCCAGTCGCTCTGGAAACAGGTCGCGGGGAATCTGACCGCGTACGCCGATTATCCCCGGCTGGTGGGCGAGACGGGCGGGAAAGACTTCATTCTGGCGCACCCCAGCGCCGACGTGGAAGCCCTGGCGACCGGCCTCGTGCGTGGCGCGTTCGAATACCAGGGGCAGAAGTGCAGCGCCGCCTCGCGCGCCTATGTCCCGCAATCGATTTGGCCCAAGGTCCGCGAGCGCGTGCTCGGCCTGCTGGCGGAAGCCCGGGTGGGCGATCCTGCGGATTTCCGCAACTTCATGGCCGCGGTGATCGACAAGAAGTCTTTCGACAAGATCAAGCAGTATGTCGAAGGCGCCAGGAGCGATCCAAAAGTCAAAGTCTTGTTCGGCGGCGAGTGCGACGACAGCGAGGGCTACTTCGTGCCACCGACGTTGATCCAGGTCGAAGATCCGGCGTACCGCACCATGTGTGAGGAGATTTTCGGTCCGGTGCTTTCGTTGTACGTCTATCCGGATAGGCAGTGGAAGGAGACCCTCGCGCTGGTAGATCGGACATCCCCCTATGCGCTCACGGGTGGCGTCTTCGCGCAGGATCGCGCCGTGCTGGCCGAGGCGAGCACCGCGCTGCGGTACGCCGCCGGCAACTTTTATCTCAACGACAAGCCGACGGGCGCTGTGGTGGGGCAGCAGCCGTTCGGCGGCGCGAGGGCAAGCGGCACGAACGACAAGGCAGGGAGCCTGCTCAATCTCATTCGCTGGACCAGCGCCCGCACGATCAAGGAAAACTTCGTGCCACCGCGCGATCCATGGTACCCGTTCATGGCGGAGGCTTGACCAGGCCGCCCATTCTCGTGCTGGTGCTCGCCGGAGCGTTTCTGTTGCTGGTCGCGTCGCTGCTCATCGGCTCATTCACCAAACCGGAATTCCCGCCGTACCCGCTAACCTCCGGTGCGTCGCGCGACGGGTTGTACACGCTCGACGCATCGAGTGGGGACCGGTGGCGGCTGTTCCGCTTCGCGCATGATTCGGCGGTCGATGCCGGTCCGTGGGACATCGCGTTCCGGCGTAATCATGTGATCACCGCGCCGGGGGCGGGGGCGATCGATCTGGGCGTCGTGAGCTTCGATTCGGTGGGCGAGCTGCCGACCGAGGGCTACCAGGAGACCGCTTTCGCGGGCGACAGTACCAATCCCGCGATTGGCAAGTGGTACGCGTACAGCATGATGTCTCACCTGCTGACATCGAAGCATCACGTGTATGCCGTGCGGAGCGCCGAAGGGCAACGCGCGAAGCTCGAGATTCTGGCGTACTACTGTCGCGAGGTTGGAGCCGCCTGCTATACGATCCGCTATAAAGCAACGCGCCCCCGGGCGACGGAGTCGCCGGGGGCGCATCGGTAGTCGACCGCAGGATTACTTGGCGGCAGCAGGCGGCAGAATCTTGAACATTCCGGTCCCGCACACGGGACAGACACCCTTCAGCGCGGGGCGGCCATTGGCCATCTTCACCTGCTGGGCGTTCGAGATCTTCCGCTTCGCCTTACACTTGACGCAGTAACCTTCATCCGCGGCCATCGGGGCCTTTCCCTTCGCCATTGTCGGTCGCTCCTCCAGTTCGGGGCACGTTGGAACAGGAAGTCTGCAGGGCCAGACAACATAATACGGTCCCGCTACGCGAGGGGGTCGGGACCGTCCTGAAACCCATTGCGTTTGTGCGTTCCGTCACAAAAGGGTTTCGTGGCCGAGGCCCCACATCTGCACAGGACAACGACTTCCGCCGGTTTGCCGTCTTTCCGGGGCGGGGGCATCAATTCCCGCCCGTCGGGGGTCACGATCCGCACCGGCCCCTCGATGACGAGGGGGCCGTTGGATTTCGGGGTAATCGTCACGGTGGTCATACCGGCAATATAGGGCATGGTTCTCCGTCAGCCGGGGTATTTCGAGCGTGCGTGCCGTTGTGGTTCTCTGCATCGCCGTCACGGCATGCATCGCCGAGCGTGGGCCGATGAACAATCGTATGGCCCATTCGCCAACGAGTTACCTGGCGCGCGCATCTCGCCAGCCGGTCAATTGGCAACCGTGGGGACGCGACGCGTTCGCGCTCGCCGCCCGCCTCGAGCGACCCATCCTCCTCTATATCGGCAGTGATAGCTGCCGCTGGTGCGCGGAAACCGATCGCGCGATCTACACCGACCCCGAAATCGGCGCCTTGGTCAACGCGCTGTTCGTCCCGATCCGCGTCGATCGGGACGAGCGCCCCGACGTCGCGCAGCGCTATCAGACGGCGGTCGAGCGCTTGGCGGGGCTGCATGGCTGGCCGCTCACCGTGTTTCTCACCGCCGATGGGTCGGCCTTCTTTGGGGGCACGTACTTTCCCGCCGACGATCCGGTTACGGGGCGCGGCCTGAAACAGCTGCTGCCGGAAATCGCGAAGAGCTACCGCGATCGTCGCTCCTTCATCGTCCAGAAGGCGGCCCTGGTGCGCCAGCTCGTAATCACCAGCACGAACGAATCGCGCGGTGTGCTCCGTCCCGCATTGATCCGGCAAGGCCTCGACGCGCTCACGCGCGAGCTGACCGCGGCCGCCGAGGCACACGCCGTCACCGGCAGCGTGCTCCACGTCCAGGCCGCCTCGCTCCTGCTCACCGAGTACGCCCGCTTCCGTGATACGAGCGCGCTTGCGCTCGCCCGGCGAACGCTCGACCTCATGCTCGATTCGAGCAGCGCCGCGGCTGCCGAGGATCCGTCGCGCCTCGTGCAGGCAGGGCTGGTCGGTGCGCTGGCCAAGGCATGGGTCCTGACCGGAGACACCCGCTACCGCGAAGCGGGCCGCAGAGGCGCGCGCGCATTGTCACGCGAGCTGCCCGATGTTGCGTTGTTTGCGGATCAAGATGCCCTCATCGTCGAAGATCTCCTTCTCACCGCGGCGACGGTAGGAGAGCCCAACGTCGAGACGCACGCCCGTGCCGCCCTCGATGCGCTGCTGCAACGCGCCTATGCCCGCGGATGGGGTGTCCGCCATGTCATCGGCTTCGCCTCGGGCGGCGGGAGCGCTGGGACGACGCCCACGGGTTTCCTGCAGGACCAAGTGGCGGTCGCGTCCGCATGCCTTGCCGCGCATCAAGTGACCGGCGATGCTCGGTATCTCGAGCTGGCGCGCGACCTCGCGGGAATCGTGGAGCGAGACTACGCCGACTCACTCGGCGGTTATTACGATACCGCCGAGCTCTGGGCACCGGCGGCGGGAGGGCTGACCGATCGTACCAAGCAGCCTGAGGCCAACGCCGCGGCGGCGCTCTTCTTTGCGCGGCTCGCTACCGTGACGGGTGATGCCGCGTATCGCCAACGCGCCCAGGCGACGCTGGACGCGTTTGCGGGGAATGCGACGGGCGCCGGCGTGCGCGCCGCGACGTTCCTGTCGGCGGCGCGCGAGACGCTCGCTCCGCTTCCCCCACCGGTGTCCCGGCCGTGACCAAGCACCTTCGACGCTGGTCTTTCTACCGGTGAACGACGACGACGCCGCGGTGATCTCCCGGGTCTTAGCCGGCGACGGGGAGGCATTCGGGATTCTCATCCGGCGATACGAGCCGGGTCTGCTGCGCTTCGCAACGCGGATGCTCGGAAATTCCGATGCCGCGGCGGACGCGGTCGCTGAGAGTCTCGTGCGCGCCTACCGGCATTTGGCCCAGTGCCGCGAGCCGTCCAGGTTGCGGAGCTGGTTGTACCGCATCACGGGGAATCGCTGCCGCAGCCACCTCGCCCGGCGCCACGGCAACGATATCTCGCTCGACGACGCGCCACCGTTGGCGGCGGAGTCGGATTCATGGGTCGACCTCGAGCGCGGCGAGCAGGTCGCGCTGGTGGAGCGTGCGTTGGCGACGCTGCCGGCGGAGAAACGTGAGGCTTTCGTGCTGAAGCACGTGGAAGGATTGAGCTATGAGGAGATGGCGACGGTGACCGGCGCGCGCATCCCCACGCTCAAGATGCGCGTGCATCGTGCGCGGGAAGCGCTCTTGGCCGCCCTGGAGGCCCTGGTATGAGTGACACCCGTTTGGACGAAGCCATCGAGCTGTTGCAAACGCCCCCGGCGGTCAGTGTCGCAGATCGCGTCATGGCCGAGATCCGGCAGCTTCCGGCGCACGTCCCGCCCGAGCGGGCGACGCGTCGCATCGGACGCTGGCTCGCGCGCCCCCGCGCCGTTACGGTGCGGCTGCGGCCGGTCTGGACGCTTGCGCTCGCGGCCGGGCTCGCGGCGATTCTGCTGCTGCCGTCGGGCCCGTCGAGCGGCCCCACTCCCGGCGATCAAGAAGGGATTGCGCGGTTCGTCGGGCATTTCCCCGGCGCTCGCTCGGTAGAAGTCGTCGGGTCGTTCAACGACTGGAGCAGAGGCTCGCTTCACCTGCGCGATGACGATCACGACGGCATCTGGCACGGTGACGCCGTGCTCCCCGCCGGACAGCACGAATACATGTTCGTCATAGATGGTGAACGCTGGGTGGCGGACCCGCTGGCGGGCCGCTACGTGGATGACGGGTTCGGCGCGGGCCAGGAAAACGCGGTGCTGATTGTCCGGCCGGCAAAGCCATGAGGGGTAGGGGCCTCGCCTGCGCGCTTCTGGCGATCGCAGCGCCGCTCGCCGCGCAAAGCGGCAGCGCCTCGCGCCTCGCAGGCCGGGTCGCAGCCGCCGCGTTACCGGCGATCGACTCGCTCATCGCCGCTGCGGTAGCGGAAAGCCTGCCCAGCGAGCCGCTGGTGCAGAAAGCGCTGGAGGGGAGTGCCAAAGGAATTCCCGCGGAACGTCTCGTGAATGGCGTGCGCCGCGGGCTGCTGCAGCTCCGGGAAGCGCGAATCATCGTGTCGCGCGCCGTGCCGGGCCAATCGCCGCCCGAAGGGCACGTCGCCGCCGTCGCGGCGGCGCTCGCGCGAGGACTGCCTCCCGCCATCGTCGAGCGCCTGCTCACGGCGGCGCCCAACGAGCCACCGGGACCGGCGCTGCATGCGGCCGCGGATCTCCTGGCGCATCACTTCAACGCCGACTCCGCCACCGATTTGCTCGTGGAGGCGCACAATCAAGGATTGCGGGGAGTGCGGCTGCTCGATGTCGCGGTCGCCGCGGATCATGAGCTGCAGCGCGGTGGGGGCAGGACGCCGGCCGATGCGTTGGCGCACGTGCGCGCCATGCTGCCGAACGTGCCGGCGCCGGTCGTGGTGACGCGCCGCGCCGCGCGCGGGTCGTAAGAGCGACCCTAACCCGAGGTTGTATGTTTTCATCCGCACTGCTTCTCCTGTCGCTCGTCTCGCAACAGCCGGCCCAGGCGGTTCAGCAGCCGGCGGCTTCAGCCGCGCCGCGCGCCAACGCGTCGCAGCAAGCCGATACTTCCAAAACAAAGACGCATCGAGCCCGTCGCGCGCACAAAGCGAAGCGGGCCAGTGCCGCGCCGCGAGACACGACCAAGGCGAAGCCCTGAGTTACGAGGTGTAGTCGGAGTTGATGCGCACGTAGTCCGGCGACAAATCGCAGGTCCATACCACCGCCTCCGATCGACCGAGTCCCAGGTCGAGCCGGAGGCGGATGGTTTTCTGCTGGAAGATGGCGCGCGCCTGATCGAGCTCTCGGAGCGCTGTCGCCCCGCCACTGGCCAGCGTCAGCCAGCCGCTCCCGCTCGCCGCCTCCAGCGTGATGCGGTCGGCGACCAGCGCGACGCCGGCGGCCCCCGCCGCCGCGAGCACACGTCCCCAGTTGGGATCGCCCCCATAGATCGCGGTCTTTACCAGCGCTGAGCGAGCAATCGCCCGGCCGACCTCACGCGCGTGCGCCTCGGTTTGCGCGCCGGTGATGTGGATTTCCAGCTGTTTGCTGGCACCTTCTCCATCCTCCACGATCGCGAGGGCGAGCGTGCGCGCGACGTCGGTCACCGCCTGTTCGAACAGCTTCCAGGTCGCACCGTCGCGCGAGGGATCGATGCCGGAATGGCCGTTCGCGAGCAGCAGGGCCGTGTCGTTGGTACTCGTGTCGCCGTCGACCGAGATCGAGTTGAAGGTCCGGTCGGCGACGCGCTTCCAAAACGGCTGCAGGGTTCCCGGCTCGGAGACGGCATCGGTCGTGAGCACGCCCAGCAGCGTCGCCATGTCGGGATGAATCATGCCGGCGCCTTTGGCCATGCCGCCGATCATGATCGGACCACCCGGCGTTTCGAGTCGCACCGCGCAGTATTTGGGCCGCGTATCGGTCGTCATGATCGCGCGCGCGGCATCGACGCCGCCGGCGCCGGAGAGCTGCGTAGCCGCCTGACGCAGGCCGCGCTGGACTTTATCCACAGGCAGCGGCACACCGATGACGCCGGTCGAGAGGACGAGCGCTGTCCGTGGTGGCAGACCTGCTGCCTCTTCGGCGCAACGAGCCATCGCGCGCGCGGCGTCGAGCCCCGCGGCGCCGGTGCAGGCGTTGGCGACACGCGCGTTCATCGCGACCGCTCGTATCCGCCCCGGCCGCTCGGTCAGCAGATCGGCGTCGTACAGGACCGGGGCCGCCCGAAGCGCGTTGCGCGTGAAGACGCCGGCGGTCGCGCAACTCGTCGCGCTGACCAGGAGCGCCACGTCGAGCGCGCCATCGGCTTTCAAGCCGGCGTGCGCGGCGGCGGCGCTAAATCCTCCCGGCGATGTCGCCGAGCCGTGATCGACGGGGAAAATTGCGGAGGGCATGTCGCTTGTGTAACAGTGCTCCGTTTCTTATCATAGCACAACCTTCCCGGGAGGACCCGTTCGATGTCGGATCCGTTCCTCAGTTCCGACGAATATGACGAACGTGCGCATCAGTTGTACAACGAAGGGCAATACGACGAGGCCATAGACACTCTGCGCGAGGGTCTGGGGTTGTACCCCCACGCCGTCGAGCTGCACGTGGGCATGGGCTACGCCCGGCTCGCGCGCGAGGAGTTCGCTTGGGCCCGTCGTGCCTTCGAAGAGGCGCGCGGACTCGATCCCGATCACGAGGACACGCTCGCCGGGTTGGGAGAGGTCCTGCTCAAGTTCGGCGATCGCGCTGGTGCGGTTGCCTGCTTCGACCGTGTGCTCGCGCTGGGCTTCGAAGACGATCACGATCTGATGCTGCAGATCGGGCGCGCGCTGTTTCGAGAAGCGGTGCTCGATCAGGCGCGCCGGTTCTTCGAGGGCGCCTTGCGCGCGCATCCCGACTCCGCCGATGCCGCGGCATGCGTGGGATACGCCGCGCACCGCCTGGCCGACGAAGGGGGGAGTTTGCACTGGCTGCGGCGCTCGCTCGAGCTCGACCCGAGCCTGGGCGAAGCGCGCATCTATTTGGCGAACCTTCTGTACGACCGGGGAGAGTACGAAGCCGCGCTGTTTCATCTGGAGCGCACCGGCCCCGAGGAGCATTACGACGCGCTCGCGATCTGGCGGCTCGTCGAGCTGAAGAAAAGTGTGTACCGGCTTCCCGACGACGATCCCGAGCTCGTGCCGTGGAACGAGCGACTCAATGAGCTCGCGGGCGCCGCCGCCCCCGAGGACCTCTTGCTCTCGGAGATCGAAGCGATGCGGCCCGACGGCCAGATCCGCGACCCGCGCCAGCTCGAGCTGTTCGGCACGCTGCTCACCGAGCTGCAGGGCATGAAAAATCGCGGCGGGGGCGTGGGCGACGGCGAAGCGCACCGCGTGAGCACCGTAGCCGGTGCAACGTACGTCGGCACGTGGGAAGAGATCGTGCGCCAGATGAAGGACGACGCCATCGAGTGGGCCGGGGGCTCACTCGAGGAATACATGGAAGCCAGCGCGAAGCGGTGGCGGAAACAGACCGGCGTGGCGATCCCCGCGACCGATCCGGAGAGCTTTCTGCGCGCGGGAGCGGATGCCGGGGTGTTAAGAATCCTGCTCTAGGTCGGACTCCGTTTGAATCGGACGGCGACCGACAGCGGCCCGTCGCCCAGCGCGACCAGCGTCACGGCGCCGGCGAGCAGCAGCGCCTCGAGCTCGAAGCTCATCCCGTTGCGAACCTTCACGGCCAGAATGGCCACGACCATAACGATGGCCATCGTCGCCGCCCAGGCGCGGGTGAGAATCCCGAGCAGGATGCAGATCGCGCCGATGGTTTCGATCGTCATCAGGATGACCGCGAACACCGTGGCGAAGGGAAATCCAACTCCGGCGAGCATGTGTGCGGTTGCGCCGATTCCCCGCTCGAACTTCGCGATGCCGTGCATCAGGAACACCCCACCGACCGCCAGACGCATGAAGAACGCCGCATACGGCGTCAATGCATTCACAGGGGTCTCCGTTTAGAACATGGACATCGCGAGGAACGACCGCAAATTGTCGTTCGTCACGCGCAGCCGGGCGGACAGCAGCCGCACGACCGACCAGAGTACTTTGTAGGCGATGTCGCGGTTGAAGTCGAGGAGGAGCTCGAAGTCGGAGCGGGAAATCGTGATGAGGGTGCAGGTGGTGTTGGCGATCGCGTCGGTGGACCGCTCGGAGCGGTCGAAGATCGACATCTCACCGAAGCAGGCGCCGGGCTTCAGCACGGCCAGCGCTTCCTCGCCGGAGCCGGGAATCGTCCGCGAAATCCGGACCTCCCCCTCCGCAATCAGAAACAGGCGGTTGCCGGGCTCGCCTTCCTTGAAGACGTATTGGCCGACGGTGAATTTCTGCTCGCGGCAGACCTCCGCGACCCGGGCCAGCTCGCCGTCGTCGAGGTCCTGAAAAATGGCCGCTTGTTTCAGCAGCTTGACGTCCACGGAGGCTAAAGTACGGTGAAACCGCGGTTCGCGGTAGCTGACCTGGTGACGGTGCTGCGACTCCCGCTGGCCGGCGCGTTCCCGTTCCTGGCCTCCTCGCCCGGGTGGCAGCTCGGGATCGTCGCTGCGGCAGCAGCCACCGACGTCGCCGACGGCCTACTGGCGCGGCGGTGGGGCGGCTCGCGCGCGGGTGCCGTGCTCGACCCCGTCGCGGACAAAGTGTTCATGGCGGTCGCGTTCCTGACGATCGCGCGCCGCGGCCTGCTGGCGTGGTACGACGTCGCGGGCGTCTTGTTGCGCGATCTCCTGACCGTGCTGGGGTTTCTGGCCACGTTGCTGCTGCGCCGGCCCATCGCGCTGCCTGCGCGCGCCGGCGGGAAGGCGGTCACTATCGCGCAGCTGTGCACGCTGGTCGCTGCGATCGTCGATGCGCGATATGCCCGGCCGCTCGCCTGGGTGACCGCGGCGATTGCCGTGTACGCCATCTGGGACTACGGGCGCACGGCAGCGCGCACGACCGCGCGGGCCGCCCCATGACCAGAGCCGCCGTGGTGGTGCTCGTCCTGGCGACAGGTGCGGGTGCAGTCGCGCCACGCGCGACCGCGCAGCAGTTCCAGCCGCCGAAAAGCAGTCCGCACACCGGCACGCGCATCGGGGTGTTCGGATTCGGTGTGCGCGGCGGCGTGGACTTCCGGGGTTCCGGCCAGCTCGTCGGCGGCATCACGCTCGATATGGGCGATCTGTTTTCGAGCCGCCTGCGGCTGCGCCCCGCTGTTGAGGTCGGGGTCTTCGATGGACCCAATACCTACCTGGGTAGCTTCGACGCGCTGTGGCGGTTTACCGAAGACGAAGAACTCGCCACGCCCTATATCGGCCCCGGGCTCGCGCTCGCCGGGCACGATGGCTGCGGCGCGGATCGGAATTGCCCCGACCTGTGGGTCAATCTCACGTTCGGTTTCGAGCTGCGCTATCGCTCCACGTTCAACTGGCTGCTCGAGTACCGCGCGCTCGATGCGCTGCATCGGCATCGCATCTACGTGGGGCTGACGACGCGCCGCGGTAACTGATGGCGCCCACGGCCGAAGTGTCGATGCGTTGGCTCCGCCAATTGCAGTTCGAAGGCGGCGGTCCCGGCCGGCCCACGATCGTGGTGGACGGGGATTCCGCCGCGGCGAACTCGCCTGTGGAGCTGCTGCTGCTCGCGGCGGCGACGTGCACGGCGTCGGACATCGTGATCATTCTCCAGAAACAACGTGTCACGCTCGAGACGCTCGGCATCGTGGTCCGTGGTACGCGGCGTGAGACCGAGCCTCGACGCTTTACCGCGATCGCGTTTCACGTCACGGTGCGCGGTGCGGGAGCGGACGACCCCAAGGTTCGGCGCGCCGTGGACTTGTCGCTGGAGAAATACTGCTCGGTCGTGACGTCGCTCGCTCCAGACATCGCGATCAGCTACGACGTCGCGATTGCCTAACCTGGCGATGCTGCTGCCGTTGCTGGCCCTGCAGTCGCAGCAACTCACTGCAGCGGAGCTGAGCATCGGCGGAGCGGCGGCGATGGCGCGCCGTACGTTCGCGGGCGCCGAAGTCGGGCTCGCGCATCGTCCCAGCAGCGACACGCGCATCGCCGCCGCGTTCGCGGGGGGCGAGCTCGCCGGGCGTACCGCCGCACGCGCGCAGGTCACGCTGCAGCTCATGATCAATCCGTTCGCGCGCACTGGCGTCGGACTGTATGGCGGGGTCGGCGCGGCATTTCTGGCGCGTCGCGGGTCGCCGGGGCAAGGCTTCCTGGCGGTCTTGCTCGGTATCGAGCGGGCACCCGGCCGCCGCCACAGCGGTTATCTGGAGCTCGGGCTCGCGGGGGGGATGCGGGCGGCGGTGGGGTGGCGCGTCCGCTGGTTTCCATCGTGGTGGCGGGGGCGGGGCGGGTAAAAAAAAGGGGCGCCCACGTGAGGGCGCCCTCCTTCCGCAGACGACTGCCGTCAGGCGCTGGCGCCGACGGGGGCGGTCCGGGCCACGACGGGACGGCAATAACGCTCGCCCAGCACGCGCAGCTCGTTCAGCTCGGTCTCGGTCAGGTCAGTGAAGCGGTCCGCGAGATACAACAACGTGTCATCGAACCATTCCTTCTGATGCTCGGATGTCGCCTCCAGCACTCCGCAGCGGAGAATGTGCGAGAACAGCTCATCGCGTGCCTGTTCGAAACTCGTGGGGATCGCGTACTTCCGGGGCTCACCACGTTTTTTCGCCATGCAGAGGGTTTCCTTTCGGGTCAGGGCCTGGTGAAACGCGCCGCAAGATAATTGGTTGTGTGGTATAATGCCACAGCAGGGACGCGGGTTCCCGCGTCGGGAGGAATCCATGAGCGAAGAAGTGTACGGACGGGAGCGTGCCGAGCGTCTGGTCGCGTTGCTGCGGGCACTCGCGGCGCGCATTCAGGAATTGGATCGCGGCGGCCGCGTACTCGAAGCCGCGCCCGAACTGCAAAAACTGTTGGGCAACGCCCGCAGCGAGCTGTTCCATTACGAAGTGCGCAGCACCTACGACACGCCGGAGGTCGCCGAAAGTCGCCGCATCGTGGAGGAAGCGATCGGTGGGGCAGGCGGCGGATTCTCGCTCGACGATCCGGAAGACGATGAGCCCTGGCGCAGAGGTCCGCAGGCATGAACCGCTTTTTTATCGTGTTGGGTGTGTTGGCCGTCGTGCTCGCGATCGCCGTGTTCGCGCTGCTCAAAACGGGCGGCACCGCGCCCGCCGCCGCGGCCGGGCCGCCGCCCGCCGTCGTGGACGACGGCTTTCGCGGGTATACCCTGGGGGATTCGAGCGCCAAAGTCGAAATCACCGAGTACTCCGATTTCGAGTGCCCCTTTTGCGCGAACTTTGCCACGATCCAGATGCCGACGATCAAGGAGCAGCTCATCTCGTCCGGCAAAGTGCGGTGGCGCTACCGCGACTTCCCCATTCCGGGACACGCCTACGGCCGCTTCGCGGCCCACGTGGCGCAGTGCGCCGGCGAGCAGGGAAAGTTCTGGGACATGCACGATCAACTGTTTTATCACCACCAGTGGGCACAGACCGGCAGGGACCCGTCGCGGCTGTTCCGCGAGTTCGGTCAGGCGATCGGTCTCGATCTCACGAAGTACGATGCGTGCATGAAGTCGGGCCGCTTCGCGTCGCGCATCGAGTTCAGCCGCCAGGAAGGGCTCGGCAAGCTCGTGGACGGCACGCCGACGTTCTATATCAACGGAACGAAATTCGACGGGCCGCGCGCCAACTCTGACGTCTTCAAGGCGATCGCAGACAGCATCATCGCGCACCCGGCACACCCCGCCCCGCGCCGCTAATGCGGTTCCGGCAGGCGATCGCGCTGCTCGCGCTCGTCGGCTTGTTTGTCGCGATCTACCTCTGGCTGCATGCGCTCGGCGTGGGTGGAGCCCTCAAGTGCGGCACGGGCGCGTGCGAGACGGTGCAGACGAGCCGGTGGGCGGTCTTCCTCGGACTCCCCGTCGCCTTCTACGGCGTGGTCGGATACCTCGCGATCTTCGGCGTTGCGATCGCGGCGTTGCGTCCCGCGGCGCTGATGCAGCGCGGTTGGGGACTCGTGCTGCTCGGGCTCGCGACGGTCGGCCTGGTCTTTACCCTGTATCTCACCGCTATCGAACTATTCGTGATTCACGCGATCTGTCGCTGGTGCGTGGGCAGCGCGGTGATCATTACGGCGATATGGGCGATCGCGGTGTGGGGACTGCGTTCCGTCAGGTCTCTTGCGCCTCATACTGATCGCGCAGCTTCGCCACCACCGCGGGATCGGCGAGCGTAGTCGTATCGCCTAAGGCCCGTCCTTCGGCGATGTCTTTGAGCAGCCGGCGCATGATCTTGCCGCTGCGCGTTTTCGGCAGGTCGGCCGAGAAGAGAATATCGTCAGGCTTGGCGAGCGCGCCGATTTTCTTCGCCACGTGGTTCCTGAGCTCCTCGCGCAGCGCGTCACTCGCTTTCTTCCCTTCTTTCAGGGTCACGAACGCCGCGAGCGCCTGGCCCTTCAAGTCGTGGGCGCGTCCCACGACCGCCGCTTCGGCGACCGATGGATGGTCTACGAGCGCGCTCTCGACCTCCATCGTCCCGATGCGATGCCCCGCCACGTTAAGCACGTCATCGATGCGGCCAAGAATCCAGAAGTAGCCATCCTTGTCCCGCTTGGCGCCGTCGCCCGGGAAGTAAATGTTTTTCCATCTGCTCCAGTACACCTCGCGGTAGCGCGCGTCGTCGCCCCAGATCGTGCGCGCCATCCCGGGCCACGGTTTGGGAATCGCGAGGTATCCGCCCCCGACCGCCACCTCTTTGCCGTCACCGTCCAGCAACACCGCCTCGATGCCGGGGAAGGGGACGGTCGCTGAGCCGGGCTTGGTGGCGGTCACCCCGGGGAGTGGGGTGATCATGATCCCGCCGGTCTCGGTCTGCCACCACGTGTCCACGATGGGACAGCGGCCGCCGCCGATGTGCTTTTGATACCACATCCACGCTTCAGGATTGATGGGTTCTCCAACGGAGCCGAGCAGTCGCAGCTTGGAGAGGTCGTGACGCGACGGGAGTTCGGTTCCCCACTTCATGAATGCGCGGATGGCCGTCGGAGCCGTGTAGAAGACGGTGACGCCGTGCTTCGCGCAGATCTCCCAGAAACGGTCCTTGGCCGGATGATCCGGGGCACCCTCGTACATCACTTCCGTAACTCCGAGTGCGAGCGGACCGTACACCACGTATGAATGCCCGGTCACCCATCCGACATCCGCCGTGCACCAGAAGACATCCGCATCCTTCAAGTCGAACACCCACTTGGTGGTCGCGTACACGTGCGTGAGATAGCCGCCGGTCGTGTGCAGGATGCCTTTCGGCTTGCCCGTAGTCCCCGACGTGTAGAGGATATAGAGCGGGTCTTCCGACTCCATCGCCTCCGGCGCACACTCGCGCGCCGCTTTTGCCATCAGCTCCGACCACCAGAGATCGCGCCCGATTTTGAACGTGACGGTCTGGCCGGTGCGGCGCAGTACCACGACGCGCTCGATGCTGGGCGTGTCGGTGAGCGCGTCGTCCGCGTTCTGTTTGAGCGGCACGATCGTCCCGCGGCGATAACCGCCATCCGCGGTGACCAGCACCTTGGCGCCGGCGTCGTTGATCCGGTCGCGCAGCGACTCAGCGGAAAAGCCGCCGAATACCACGGTGTGGACCGCGCCGATGCGCGCACACGCCAGCATCGCGACCGCCACTTCGGGGACCATCGGCAGGTAAATCGCGACGCGATCGCCCCGCCCGACGCCGAGGCCCTTCAACACATTCGCGAACTTGTTGACGTCGGCGTGCAGTTCCCCGTACGTGATACGTCGCGTCTCACCGGCGGGCTCGCCTTCCCAGATGAGCGCAACCCGGCCGCTTCGCCCGGCGTGGACGTGCCGGTCGAGGCAGTTCACCGACGCGTTGAGTGTGCCTCCGAGGAACCATTTGGCGTGCGGTGGCTTCCATTCGAGCACGCGATCCCACGGGCGGCTCCATTCGAGTTGCTTCGCCCAGTCCGCCCAATAACCTTCCGGGTCCCGCCGCGCGCGCTCATGGGGGGTCGTGTCGCGTACGTGTGCTTGCGCTTGAAATGAGGGCGGGGGTGTGAAGCGTCGCTGCTCGTCGAGGAGCGTTTCGATCCGGTCAGTCGGCATGGGTCGGGATATTAAGGAAGAGGGAGACTCTAGCAAGTTGCACCGCGCCATTCGCTATGCGGCAACGCGCGGGCGTGAGCCGGCTCACGTATTCCGGACAACCGCTTGATGCAACGCGTCTTAGATCGCATGGCATCGGAGTGGCATTACGCGGAGGCGGAGGAACTATGTCACCGATGCCCGTGGAGAACATGCTGATGTCGACGCGCCCAATGGAGAAGACGATTGCGGCTCCGGAGCGGCTCGATCTCGAGTCTCGCACCGCGTTCCGCCGCGCCGCAGGGGAAGTGTTGGATCTGCTCGCGGAAGGGAACGGCCGCCTGGTGATCGACCTGTCGGGCACGCGCTCTGTCGATAGCGCAGGCCTGGGCGCGCTGATGCTGATCCAGCGCAAGGCAGCCGAACGCCGCCAGACCGTCTGTCTGCGTGGTGCGAATGAAGAGCTGCGGTTCCTGCTGGTGCTCACGAAGTTGGACGACCTGTTCGAGCTGGAGACGGGCGTGTCGTGACGTATATTGGCCACCCATGAGTGGCCCGCCTTCTTCTAAACCCAGCACGCGTCGCAAGGTCCTGTTCGTCGAGGACGAGCAGGCCCTGCAGTACTCCTACGAACGGTTCTTCGAAGGCAAATACGCGATGGCCTACGCGCCCAATGGCGCCGAGGCCATGCGGCAGCTCAGCCATTTCGCGCCCGATGTGCTCGTGCTCGACATGCGCCTGCCCGATACCGATGGCATCGCATTGCTCCAGCGCATTCGCGAGACGTGGCCCACCCTGCCGGTCGTCGTGACGACGGCGTACGTGAGCATGGAGCCACTGATGAACGTGCTCGATCTGGGGCACAGCCGGTATCTCGTGAAACCGTACGAACTCAGTGAGCTCGCCGCCGCCATCGATGCTGCGGGCTGAGGGCCTGCAGCACCGCTTCGGCTCCGTCATAGCGCTCGACGACGTTTCTTTGAGTCTCCAGCCCGGTCAAACGCTCGCCGTGTTCGGCCCCAACGGGGCCGGAAAAACCACGCTTCTCAAAGTGCTCGCGGGACTCGTGCAGCCACAACGTGGCAGCACGCATGTCGTGGGAGGGCGACGCGCCATCGGCTGGATTGGCCATCAGGCGCAGCTGTACGGGCAGCTCACGGTCCGCGAAAACCTGTCCTTCTGGGCCTCGCTATACGACGTGCAGGTACCCGGCGACCTCCTCGGGCGCCTCGGACTCATGGATCATGCCGATCGTCCTGTGCGCGTCTTGTCACGCGGGCTCGTGCAGCGCGCCGCGATCGCGCGCGCGCTGGTGCACGATCCCCCCGTGCTGTTGCTCGACGAGCCGTTCACGGGCCTCGACCGCACCGCGGCCGAAACATTGGCGGAGCTGCTCGAGCGCCACGCCGGCGGCGAGCGAGCCACGGTGCTGGTGACGCATAACGTCGAAGAAGGAGCCGGCCTCGCGTCGGACGTCGCGTTTATGCGCGGGGGGCGCTTTGTTCATCTTGCGCCACGCGCAGGCCGCACGCCGGCGCGCGTCGCCGAGGAGTATCGCAATGCCATCGCGTGATGGCGGGCTGCTGCGGCACGCCTGGACCGTCGCACGCAAAGACCTCGTGGTCGAATTCCGTTCACGCACCGCGATTCTGTCCGCGGCGATGTTCGTCGTCCTGGTACTCATCGTCTTCAATTTTGGCCGCGATCCCACGGCCGTCGCCGCCGCCGCTCTCGCGCCGAGCATCCTCTGGATCACCTTCACATTCGCGTCGATCCTGGCGTTGAATCGCGCGTTCCAGCTCGAGCTCGAGAATCAGGCGCTCGGCGGTCTGCTGCTCGCCCCCATCGCGCGCAGCAGTATCTACCTCGGCAAGCTGATCGCCAATCTGGTTTTCGTCGCGACGATCGAGCTGATCGGGGTGCCGCTCTTCGCGCTGTTCTTCAACGTGCCGGTGCTGCCCTATCTGGCGTCGCTCATTTCGGTGATCGCCCTCGCGACAATCGGCTTCGTGGCGGTCGGCACGCTCTTCAGCGCCATGACTGTGCGGACGCGATTTGCCGAGCTGCTGCTGCCCGTCCTGCTGCTCCCCTTCATGATTCCACCGCTGATTTGGGCGGTGATGGCGACGGCGCGATTGCTCGACGGGCGTCCCTTGAGCGAGATCCTGGGCTGGCTTAAGATCCTGGCGGCGTATGATATCGTCTTCGTCGGTCTCGCCTTGCTCCTCTTTCCCGCGACGGTGAACGAATGAGACTGCTGCGCGCCGGTCGCTGGATCACCGCCGTCGCACTGCTGCTGCTGAGCGGCGTGTACGTGCGAGCATTGGCGTACACCCCCGTGGAGCGCACGCAGGGGCTCGCCCAGAAGATCTTTTATCTCCATGTGCCGGCCGCGATCTGGGCTGAGACAGCGATGATTCTTGTAGGCTTGGCGAGCATTTTCTATCTCTTCCTGAAAGACCCGCGCCTCGATCGGTTCGCCGCCGCGTCGGCGGAGGTCGGGACGGTGTTCGCCGCTATCGTGCTCACCACCGGTCCGATTTGGGGCAAGCCGATCTGGGGAACGTGGTGGTCGTGGGATGCGCGGCTCACGTTCACGCTCTTCCTCTTTCTTCTATATGTCGGATATCTGCTGCTGCGCAGCGCGGTCGCCGATCCCGCGGGACGGGCCCGGTTCGCTGCGGTGCTGGGCATCTGCGGCATGTGCCTCGTGCCGTTCATCCATTTCAGCGTCTATCTGTTCCGTACGCTGCATCCCATGCCCATTGTCCTGAAGCCGAGCGCGCCGTCACTACCGGCAAGCATGCTCACCACCTGGCTGTTTTCGCTCGCGGTGTTTTCACTGCTCTACGTCGGATTCGTGATGCAGCGGTACGCGTGGAGCTACCTGCGCGAGCAGCGCGACGCCACCGAAGAGGTGGGAGGGACGCGTGCCTGAGGCGATTCCGCAGAACGGCGGCTACACGATCGCGGCCTACATCGTGGTCGCGGTCATCATCGTCGGCTACGCGGTGTCATTGTACTTGCGCGCGCGACGCAGTCTTCGCCCGTAACTCCGCGCGCGCCTCGGCGAGGCGACCGTGGCCGTCCGGCACCTGGGTGGCCCACAGGTTGAGTGCTTCGTCGGCCGCGCCATGATCCCCGGCGTCATATAACGCTTGCGCGTTCTGCAACAGCGCCGGAGCGCCGGCGCCGGCCGCGTACGCGCGCGCAAAGCGGGCCGCCGCCTCCGGGAAACGTCCGATGCGGTGGTATAACGCTCCTGCCGCCATCGCTGCGTCGGCGCGCTCTTCGAGGGCGAGCGCCTGCTCGAAGGCGCCGAGCGCCTCATCCTGGCGGAAGACCATCTGCAGCGCGTCGGCCAGCAGCATCCACGCGTCGGCGTGATCGGGGAACCGGACCGTCGCCGCCCGCGCCGCTTCCACCGCGCCCCAACGGTCGTCCAGCGCGCGCGAGAGATGCACGAGCGCAGGGTAGGTGTCGGCGAAATTGGGCGCGAAGCGGCAGCCCAGGCGCAGCCACGCGAGGGCCCGGCGCGGCGTATCGCGATTCGCAGCGGCGCGCCGCGCGCAAAAGCGGCCAAGCGCGGTTCGAAATGAGCGGAGCATTGCTTGATAATGAATAGGGCCACGGTGAGATTGCAACGCCGGAGGCTGGAATGACACGCGTCGACGCATTGCAGGGTCGCCGCATCGTGGTGACGCGGGCGCGTGAACAGGCCGGTGACCTGGTGCGCGCGCTGAAAGATCGGGGTGCAGAGCCGATCCTCGCTCCCGTCATTCGCATTCAACCGCTCGAGAACCTCGGAACCCTGCGCGCCGCCCTGACCGGTCTCTCGGCGTACCGCTGGGTCGTGTTCACGAGCCAAAATGCGGTGCAGATCGTGCTCGATCGCCTCGTCGCGTGGGGCCTGACGCCGCGCGTATTCTCGTCTACCTCGATCGCCGCCATTGGTACGGCGACCGGGGAAGCGCTGCGGTTGCGCGGGCTGGTTCCGGCGCTCGTGCCGGACGAGTTCGTCGCTGAGGCGCTGGCGGAGGCGCTGATCGAGCGCAGCAGTGGGTCGCTCGACGGCGCACGGATCCTGGTGCCAAGCGCTGAAGATGCCCGTGAGGCGCTCGCGGCGGGGCTGCGACAGTACGGCGCGACCGTGGAGAATATTGCGGTCTACCGCACCGTACCGGTGCAAACAGATCTTCGCGATCTCGCCACCGACATCCGGGCCGGCCGGGTCGATGCGGTGACCTTCACGTCTTCTTCAACGGTAAAAGCGTTCGTCGAGCTGGTGGGTAAGGACACCGCGGCATGTGGCCGCTTTGTCGCGGCGACGATCGGCCCGGTCACCGCCAAGACCGCCAGCGAGCTGGGGCTGCGCGACATCCTCGAAGCTACGCCGCACACGGTGCCGGGCCTGGTGGAATCGCTCGCTCTGCGGTTTGCATGAAGATCGGTACGCGAGGCAGCCAGCTGGCCCGCTGGCAGGCCGAATGGGTGCGCGAGCGGCTCGCGCCCGCGGGCGCCCGCGCCGAGGTCGTGGTGATTACGACGCGCGGCGATGCCGAGGTGGACCGGCCGCTCCACGAGCTCGAGGGCACGGGCTTTTTCACCAAGGAAATCGAAGACGCGCTGCTCGATGGACGCATCGATGTCGCAGTGCATTCGCTCAAGGACCTTCCTACTACGCTGCCGCCGGGGCTTGCGATTGGCGCCGTGCCGGTGCGCCACGATCCGCGCGAAGCACTGGTGCGTGGGGCTTCGTTGCTAGATCTCGCGCCGGGCACACGTGTTGGCACATCGAGCCTGCGGCGCATCGCTCAGATACGGTTCCTGCGTCCCGACCTCGCAGTCGTACCGCTGCGCGGCAATGTGCCCACGCGTGTCCGCAAAACAGAAACGGGAGATGGGCTCGATGTCGCCGTACTCGCGATCGCGGGGCTCGAGCGGCTCGGCCTGGGCGCAAAAGCCTCGCTGATCGATCCGTTCGATGTGATGCCGGCGCCGGGCCAGGGAGCGTTGGGCATCGAGATCCGGGCTGATGACGCTACGACCCGCGACGCGCTGCAAGCGGTGCATGACGCGGCGAGCGCGGCCGCGGTGCACGCCGAGCGTACCTTGCTCGCGGCGCTCGGTGGCGGCTGTCAGGCCCCGATCGCCGCTTGGGTGGAAACGAGGCAGCAAGGAGCAGGAAGCCGATTATACGGCAGGGTGACGGCGCAAGACGGGTCGGTGCAGCTCACGGCATCAGCTGATCTCGACCAGGAACGTCCAGACGCTGCGGGGGACGCGGTTGCGCGCTTGCTGGAGGGGGAAGGCGCGGCCACCTTACTCGCCCGATGAGCTCCGCCCAGTTTCCGATTCGCCGCATGCGGCGCCTGCGTCGTACCGCAGCGTTGCGGCGCCTGGTACAGGAAACCCATATCGCGCCATCGCAGCTCCTCTGGCCGCAATTCGTCACCCATGGCGAAGCAGTGAGACGCGCCGTGACCGCCATGCCGGGCGTCGCCCAGCTCTCCGTCGATGAGCTCGTCAAGGACGCCGAGCGCGCCGCCGCGCTGGGCTTGGGCGGCATCATCTTGTTCGGCATCCCGGCGGTGAAAGACGGCACCGGCTCGGAAGCCCACGACGAGCAGGGCATCGTGCAGCAGGCGATCCGCGCGGTGAAGCGCGCCGTGCCGCAGCTGCTCGTCGTGGGCGACGTGTGTCTCTGCGAGTACACCGATCACGGGCACTGCGGGGTGATTCGCGACGGCGATGTCGACAACGACTCCTCGGTCTACCTGCTCGGCAAGGTCGCCGTGACGCAGGCACGCGCCGGCGTGGACCTCGTCGCGCCCAGCGACATGATGGACGGTCGAGTCGCCGGCATTCGCAAAGCGCTGGATGGCGCCGGGTTCTCGCACATCCCCATCATGTCGTACGCGGCAAAGTTTGCGTCGGCCTTCTACGGTCCGTTCCGCGAAGCCGCCGGCTCCACGCCGCAATTCGGCGATCGTCAGAGCTATCAGATGGCGGCGGCGAACGGCGACGAAGCGATGAAGGAAATACAGCTCGATTTGGACGAAGGCGCGGACATCGCGATGGTGAAACCCGCCGGGCCGTGCCTCGATCTCATCCGCCGCGC
Organism: Gemmatimonadales bacterium; assembly: GCA_046262715.1. GTDB lineage: Bacteria > Gemmatimonadota > Gemmatimonadetes > Gemmatimonadales > GWC2-71-9 > 20CM-2-65-7. Next base: position 7,153 of record JBHEMG010000132.1, on the reverse strand, counting down.
CAAGGATCGCTTTGGCGGTCCACTCGGCGCGTATCAGGTCAGCGGCGAGTACGCGATGATCAAGGCGGCGGCGGAGCGGGGGATGCTGGACGAAACGCGGGCGATGTGGGAATCGGTGACGGCCATCCGGCGGGCCGGCGCGGATATCATCCTGACCTATTTCGCGCCGACCCTCGCCGAACAGCTGTAACTAGGCGATCTCGGTGGCGTCTCTCGGCAGCAGCAAGTAGCGCCAGAGTGCCGCGGCGATCGCGGCGCCGATCGCGGGACCGATCCAATACACGATCTGTCCGTGCCAGTCGCCCGACACGAGCGCAGGTCCAAACGCGCGCGCGGGATTCATGGCCGCGCCGGTGAGCGACCCGCCCGCCAGCAGGCATGTGAAGATCGACAGCCCGATGCCAAACCCGCCGACCTTCGGCGCCAGCGGCGAGACACAGGTGCCGAAGACGGCGCTCACGAGGAAAAAGCTCATCACTGCCTCGAGCCCGATCGCGCCGAACAAACTGAGGGCGCCCGAGATCTGCGGCGTGCCCACCGACGTCACGCGGACGGCTCCGGCGGGGAAGAATAGTTTGACCAGCAGTGCGCCGATGATCGCGCCGACGAGCTGCGCGGCGACGTACTGTCCGAGCCGCCGCCCGTCGATCTTCCCGCCCAGCCACAGCGCGAGACTGACCGCAGGATTCAGGTGCCCGCCCGAGATCGCCATGGTCATGGTGATCAGCACCGACATGCCGACGCCGTGCGCGAGCGCGACACCGACCGGCCCCAGCGGAATCCCGCCCGCGACCGCCACGACACTGCCCGCGCCGAAAAAGACGAATAGCGCCGTCCCGACAATCTCGGCGACGGGTGCTCGAAAGGCATGGTAATTCACGTGTGCTCCGGAGAGTGAAGGCGGCGCCAATCTACCGGGTGCCCGCGTCGGGCCGCAACACCAGCGACGCGTTGATCCCTCCGAATCCGAATGAATTGGACACGATCGCCGCCGGCGTCGCCGTCCGGCCACCGCCCGCACCCGGAAGACAATCGAGGTCGCACTTGGGATCGGGCTGCTCGAGATTGATCGTGGGGGGCAGCCAGCCCTTGGACAGCGCCAGCGCGCAAATCGCCGCCTCGATCGCCCCGCTCGCGCCCAGGGCGTGGCCGTAATAGCCCTTGGTGCCGCTGACCGATAACCGATAGGCGTGCTCGCCGAACACCTGCTTGATAGCAGAGGTCTCGGTGGAGTCGTTGAGCGGCGTCGAAGAGCCGTGGGCGTTGATGTACCCGACTTCATCCGCGGCCACATCCCCGTCCGCGAGTGCGAGCCTGATTGCGCGGGCAGCCTGGCGCCCGTCCGGTCGCGGCGCGGTCATGTGGTAGGCGTCGTTCGTATAGGCGTGTCCGACGATCTCCGCATAAATCTTGGCACCGCGCGCCAGCGCTCGGCTGCGCTCCTCGAGCACGAGCACTGCCGCGCCCTCGCCCATCACAAAGCCGTCGCGCGTGACATCAAAGGGGCGCGACGCGTGCGCGGGATCGGCGTTGCGCGTGCTCATCGCGCGAATGACGCTGAAGGCCGCGAAGGTGAGCGGCGCGAGCGGGGCCTCCGATCCCCCGGCCAGCATCATGTCCGCTCGACCGTCTCGGACGACGTGAAACGCTTCGCCGACGGCGAGCGTCCCCGAGGCACAGCTCATCGAATTCGTCGCGTTGGGACCGGTGAATCCGAATTCGATCGCGATGTTGCAGCTCGCGGCGCCGCCGAAGACCGCCAGTGCGAGCGACGGATCGAGACCGCGCGGCCCGTCGGCGAGGTAGCCGGGAATCTGTGATTCGCCGAACGCCACCCCGCCGAGCGCCGACCCCATCATCGTGCCCACGCGGTCGGGGTCCTCCTGGCGCGCGGCGATCTCCGCGTCGGCGAGCGCCAGGCCGGCGCTGGTGACGGCGAGCTGCGAAAAGCGGTCCAGCCGGCGCGCCCGTTTGGCGTCAAGATGATCCTGCGGCCGGAAGTCGGGGATCTCGGCGGCCATGCGGCTGCGGAAGGGGGTAGGATCGAAGCGCGTGATCGTGCGAACCGCGGACGAGCGCGCCTCGAGACCCGCCCACAGCCCCTCCGCGGCGGTACCGATGGGTGTGACGGCGCCAATTCCCGTGATGACGACCCGACGCAAAGTATTCACGCGGCTCCCCCTTTTTCGGCTGCGCGTTTGATGCCGGCGAGCGTGCGCGATGCGATGCCATGAATGAAGACGGGGCCGATGATCAGGTTGGCGGCTAATCGTCCGATCAGTGGCCAGCGCGGTCCGTCCCAGGTGTGTACGATTTCGGCATCAACGGCGCCGGTTTCGTCACCGGCCTCGACCAGGCGCCATACGACGTCCATACCGCGCGTGATACCCCGCACGTGGCGGTAACGGATTTCCCCGGCGGGACGGTCGACCGTCATTTCGGACACCCACCAGGTGGGATACTTGAGCACGGTGCCGAATGGACGCCACGCCGCCATTTCGACCAGGCCGTCATTCAGCAGACGAACCCAGCGATAGTGCGGCAGGATGCTGGGCCAGCGCGATACGCTGCTCGCCGCCGCAAACACCCGCGCGAATGGAGCACGCACACGAATCCGGTCGACCGTACGCATCAGCGGCTCAAGCCCGCGTATCCTCCTCTATAATAGAGGAGCGGGCGCCGGTCGGTTGCGTCACCGCCTACGACCAGCCCGATGAAGATCGTGTGGTCACCCCCGGGAACCGCGCTGCGCTTTTCGCACTCGATGTGCGCCACGACGCCATCGATCACGACGATCCCCCGTTCGTTTTCGTGGTAGCTGACGCCCTTGAACCGGTCGCTTTCCGCGCCGGCAAAACGGCGCGAGAGCGCTTCCTGCTCCGCCGACAGAATGTTGAGGACGAAGTGCGTGCCCCCTTCGAGCGCGGCGTGCATATCGTGGGCGCGGTCGACCGACACAAGCACGAGCGGAGGCTCGAGCGACACCGACGCGATGGAGCTCGCGGTCATTCCGATTGGCTCGCCCGTGGCGGTCCGGCCGGTCACCACCGTGACGCCGGTCGTAAACCGTCCGAGCAGCTGGCGGAACTGCGGCGGCTCGACGCCGCTCGTCGTCACAGCACGAGTCCGGCGAGGACGCGCGGCGCGAGGGCGGCGCGTGCCGGAATGCAGTTGCCGGTCGCGCGCACCAGCAGGTCCGCGAGCTCGGGGCGCCGGATCATGCGGCCGACCACGCGCTCGATCAGCGCGGGCCACCCGACCGCGACGCCGATCATGCGCTCGAGCAGCCACTTGCCGGCGAACTCCCGACGGCGTGCGCGCGCGTAGTGTTGCAGGCTGGCGCCGGTCGCGAGCGTCTCGAGAATCGCGGAGGACGCGAGCTCTGCACCTCGCAGCGCGCTGTAGATGCCTTGGCCGGTGAAGGGATCGAAAAAGTCGGCGGCGTCTCCCACGAGCAGCGCGCCGCCGCCCTTGGCGACGGGCCGACGCGACCAGCGCGCGAATGGTCCGGTCGTCAGCACCGGTCGCACCATCCGGCGCGGATCGAACCGCCCTGCCGCCGCGGGGAACCGGTTGACTTCTTCGAAGAAACGGGCGCCGCGGCGCGCTTCGCTGAGCGGCAACACCAACGCAAGCGTGGTCACGCCATCGCCGATCGGCCCGAAGCCGATATACCCGGATGGGCCGACGTGCATCTCGCCAAGATCGTTCACCTCGCGGACGTCCGCGACATGGGCAGTAAATGCGATGCGATGTGGGGGGCTGCTGTACACGCGGCCCAGCCGCCGCGCCACCACGGAACGGAGTCCGTCGGCACCAACGACAACTCGAGCCCGGTACGTTTCCCGCTGACCGTTTCTCGTCTCGCGTGCCGTCACGCCGGCAACGGCGCCGTCATCGTACACCAGCTCTTCCACCTTCACACCTTCGCGAACCTCGCTCCCCGAGGCCTCGGCGGCGTTGCGCAGGATCGCATCGAAGCGGCGCCGCGGCAGGGCGAAGCTGAACGTCTCGAACCGCCCGACGACCCCCGCGCCACTGGGCGCGACGACTCGCATCCCGGTCAAACGCGCGGGGGCTGCCGCGGCGACCGCGGCGAGCACGTCCGGACCCAGCCGCTCCAACACCCGGGTGGATTCCGGGCTCAGGTATTCCGAGCACGGTTTTTCGCGGGGGAAATGCGCGCGGTCGAGGAGCAAGACGCGCGCACCGCTGCGCGCGAGCCGTAGCGCCGTGGCGGACCCGGCCGGGCCCGCTCCGACGACGACGGCGTCCCAGCAGGCAGGGGTCATGCGAGGCGGGTGAATCGCGTGCCATCAAGCAGCAGGTCGCCGCCGCTGAAACCGAACGCGAAGCGCGATGGGACCGATGCACCGGCGAATGTGACGGTCACGACGGCGCCGTTCACGGTGTAGGTGCAGCCGATGGTCTCTGTCGTCTCGCTCCCTGTAGCGCCGTTGACGATGGTCTCGATCCGCGTGCGCGTGCAGCCGCCGGCACCGTCAAAGGTCCAGCGCACGTCGAACACGGCGGTCTCGCCGCTCGACAGTGCGAGGGAGCTCACGTTGCGCCACGTACCGCTCAATGCGCTCGCGTTTGTGCCACCCCCACCGGTCCCACCGCCGCCCGTGCCCCCGCCCCCACCCCCGCCGGTCGTACCGAATCCGGTGACGCGCAGTCCCGCATCGCAGGCGCTCAATACAATGACGGCTAACAGCAGGCACGCCACAACGCGGCGATTGCCGCGCCGGCGAGCGTCGCCGCCAGGTTTACCGCGTCGTTGTCCATCCATTTAACCGCTCCCTGGGCCGTCGCACCGAGTAGCGAATCCAACAGCATTCCAGCGCTACCCGCAACGCCAACGGAAACGAACGTGCGGGAATGGGTCAGCAGGACTGCCCCTCCACTGATACATGCAGCCCCGGCGATGCCGCCGAGCGTGCCCAGCAGCGTGATACCCCCATCGGTGCCGGCGAGGACGGGCCGGCCGGTCGTGATCAGTCTCGGCGCCGCACGAGCATGCCGGCCGATTTCTGTGGCCCACGTATCGGCGGTCGCCGCCGCCAACGCTCCGGCGAAGCCGGCCCAGCTGCCCGCCAGCGCGGCCAAGGCCGCGATCCCGCCGTTGGCGATCACCTGTCGCTCGCTGCGGCTGGTTTTCCGCGATAGGAGGTTGGCGGAAATGAAAAAGGCGAGGAGCAAAAGGCCTCCCCGCCATCCAACCCCCCACAGCGTTGCTGCACCGACCGCGAGCGCCGCCGTGGCGCCGCGTCGCGTCAGCCATCTCACTCGCCGAACAACTCGCGGAGCACGCGGCGCTTGAGCTCGGGCGGCGCTCCCTGCGTGCTGCAGCGCGCGCGCAGGAACTTCAGAAACAGCTGCTCGAAATCGAACTGCTCGTCGCACGGTGGGCAGTCCGCCAGATGCTCACGGATCTCCCGCTCGAGCTCCGGAGTCATCTCGCGGTCCAGGAACTCGTACAGATGCTCGACGCATTCGCGACAATTCATGCGGGACTTCCTTTGATGTATCCCATCTCGACGGCGTAATCGTAGAGTTTGCCCTGCAACAGCTGGCGCGCGCGGAACAGCCGCGACTTCACAGTGCCGATGGGCACGCTCAGGATCCCCGCGATCTCCTGGTACGACATCCCTTCAACGTCACTCAGCACCAGCGTTTCGCGGAACGCTTCCGGCAGCTGATCGATGGCCCGCAGCACTTCATCATCGACGATCCGGTCGAAGAACGCGCCCTGCGGGTCATCATCCTGGACCTCCGAGAACACCGCGTACGGCTCGATCGCGTCCACGTCCACCGTTTCGGGGTGCCGGACCCGGCGGCGGTACTCATTAATGAAGGCGTGTCTCAGAATGGTGAGCAGCCACGCCTTCGCATTGGTTCCCTTCTCGTACTGGTCCCATGCGCGGTATGCCTTGAGCATGGTCTCCTGGACCAGATCGTCGGCGTCGGAGGGGTTGCCCGACAGCCGGAGAGCGACGCGATAGAGCACGTCGAGGTGGACGAGCGCTTCGCGCTCGAAGCTCGCCCGCTTTTCGTCCAACGGAGGAATCGTCATGACTGGTCAGTGAAGGCTCGTGGGGCGCTCCGAGTTCCGCAATAGGGTGGGCGATGATAGGTTTCGCGCTCCGTGGTGCACAGCATCGTCCCACTCGCCCTGCTCGAGGCGGTCAAGAATCTCGATACCCCCGTCGAAGATGGGCTCACCGAGTTCGCTGACGAATTGCTCGTGAAGCGCTTCGGCCTTTCCAACACCGTGCAAATGCAGCTGGCCGAATTCGAGCAGCTCGTGCGTAAGGACGCGCGCGTCGAGCCCGCACATGTCGAAGCGTTGCTGCGGCTCGTGGGCCGCCGGCCCGACGCCGATCTCGTATTCGCCGACGCGGGGCGCCGCGCCGCACGCCGCGCCGTCAAACGCATGACGGGCCTGTCGCGCCTCGCCGCGCATACTGCCCCCCGCATGTTTGGCCATGTCGCGGCCCGCCGGGCGGCCCGCGCCGTGCTCGGTGCAGACCTCGGGCGCGAGCAACGGCTGCCGGTCGCGCGCGTGGGCGATCCGATCGCGATTCAAGCGACGCCTGACGGCTCGGCGTGCGGATTCTACAGTGCCGGACTCGTCGAGCTGTTGCGGCTGCTCGTCGGTTACGAGGGGGCGATGCTGCATGTCGCCTGCCGCGCACGTGGCGGCGCCGCGTGCGAGTGGCGGGCATCGGCCCCCGATCCGCGGCATCGATGACGCTGCTCCAGGGGTTTGATTTTGCCGCGTTGCGCGAGCTGCTCGGCACGCTCGGCGCCGACGGCTGGCTGCTGTACGACTTTCACGGCATCAACCCGTCCGCGACCCGCGTGCTCGGTATCGACGGGATGGGCACTCGCCGCTTTTTCGTGCTGCTGCCGCGCGAGGGCACACCGGTCGCGCTGGCGCACCGCATCGAGCTCGCGTCGTTCGACGGATTCCCCGGCGAGGTCCGCCCCTACGCGGCGTGGCGCGAGCTGCACGAGAAATTGCGCGCGCTGGTCGGGGGGAAGACCGTCGCCATGGAAGTCTCGCCGGCCGACGCCGTGCCCTATCTCGATCGCGTCCCGCACGGCGTCGTCCAACTCCTCGAGGGATTCGGCGCGCGCGTCGTGTCGT